>DATMJO010000001.1:0-4734 GCA_035553855.1 Thermoleophilaceae bacterium
CGGCGGGCGCCCCCTGCCCCGTTCCCCTGGGGAGGCCCACCGACCTCCAGTTCGTGAGGCCGAACCGCGCACTTCTGGCCGCGAACGGCAACGCGACGATTCCCACCGGCATCTGGACCTACGACGGCGCCGAATGGCGCCAGTACACGACCGTCTGTGGCGGCAGGGGCGGCGGCGAGTCCGGACAGACCAGGATCGCCCTGGCCGGGGGGAACGAGTTCTGGACGATCGCCGACTCCTCCGAGGGCCAGCCCTTTCCCGTACAGGGCCGGACGCTCTGTCGCTTCCGCGACGGGGAGGTGGTGAGCTCGTACGCAACCGCCCCGGAGGACCCGGACGCATGGTTCGGCATGCAGGCTGCCGCATGCCTCGCTCCTTCGAACTGCTGGTTCGGCGGCAACTACGAGGAGCCTCCGAGCGGCCCGAGCGGCGCATTCCACCTGCGCTGGGACGGGACCCGCGTCACCAGCTCCTATTCGCCGCAGGGGCGCGCCGTCAGCGACCTCGAGGCACACGGCTCGACGATCGTCGAGAGCGTCTTGGCGGGCAGACGCGACTCCTCGAGTGACGCGGCTACGCCGACGGAGCCCGAGCCCGAGCCGCGACTGCTCCACCGCCTCAACTGGGGCTCGTTCGTCAACGACCCGTTCGTTCCGGCCCAGCGGGAACTCGTGGACCCGGACACGGTGGAGCTGCTCGCCCTCGACAGCGATGGCGCGCGCATCTGGGCGGCGGGTGGCAGGGCGAACTCGGGGTCGGGGCGCGATGCCTTCGTGCAGCGGCCGCCGCTCCTCGCCGTGGCGGAGTCAGGCGGCTTCGCGGAGGTACCGATTCCCGACGACGCCTTCCCGCCGAATGACCGCTTCGTGGACGTCGCTGCGGTTCCGGGCGAGGCAAGCGCGCTTGTGGCGGTGGTCCAGCACCTCGCGAGCGGCAGCGCCCACGACCGCCGCGCGCGCGTGGCGAGGATCGACGCCGACGGCAACGTAGAGCACTTCGTGATCCCGCCGGCGAGCGAGCCGCCGCGGGGCGACGCGGCTCGCATCGCATGTGCCGGGCCAAACGACTGCTGGCTTGCCACCGTCACCGGCTGGCTCTTCCACTACACCGACGGAACGGCGCGGGAGCGCGACACGGATCCGGCATTCGCGCGCGTCGTCACCTACCGGCCACCCGACGCCCGCACCCCCCAGGGCGTGCCCGCGACCCCGGTGGTCGACGAGCAGGCCGAGCCGCCCGTGGTCGCGGAGACCGCCGCGGAGACCGACGAGGGGGCGACCGCGCCGCGGGGCCGCCGCCGCGCTCAACCGGTCCTGTTCCGCGCCCGGTCCGAGCTCGTCGGACGGCGGACGCTGCGGGTCTCCTTCGTGATGCGGAAGGCGATGCGGGTGGGACTGATCGCGAAGCGCGGGCGGAGAACGGTCGCGCGGGCGAAGCTCCGTACGCTCCGGAGGGGGAAGCGGGCGATCCGCTTGCGGCTCGACCCGCAGCGCTGGCCGAACCGGCTCGCGTTCGTGATCCGCGAGCCTCGCAGGGAGCGCTCGCGCTCCATCCGGATCGTGGTCGGGCAGCCGGCGAGGCCGGGGAGCCGGCGATGAGCGCCGGCTCCGGCAGGCGCCGGCTCATGATCCTGGCGGCCGCGGTCGCGGCGCCCGCAGCGGCCGCCGCGGTCGGAGCCCTCTCGCCGCCCAGGGCGACCGGCCAGGGTGGCCAGGTCGTGGCCCAGCCGGTGCTCGGCGTGCCGACGCGCGACATCACGATGCTCGGTGCGGCGGCGGAGGGCGAGCCGGGCGAGGTCTTTGCCGTCGGCAACGGCACGGCGCTCGATCGCGACGGCAGCCCCGGCCAAGCGGGTGCGGTCGTCCTCCGTCACACCGACCGGGAGGGCTGGGGGGTGGTTGCGGGCCCGTTTGCCGAATCCGGCGACGGTCCTCTCGTGAGCGCGACGCTTCCTGGCGACAGCGGGCCCGGCCCCGGTCGCGTGACCCCGCGCGGGAGCGTCGTCGTGGCGTTGCGCGCGCGGTCGAAGCCGGTCTTCGCGGTACGCGCCCCGGGTGGGCCGCTTCTCACGCTCCCCGACCCGGTGGTTGACGATCCGGACGATGTAGACGATGACGGCGTCGCCGTCCTGCGTCCCGGTGAGGAGCTCCACGAGAGCGGCCGCATCGTGATGGCCGCCTACGAGCACGGGGACGCGACAGGCCTCTTCGCCGCACCCGGCGGCGCGGCGCTCGCCGACGGCGTCGTTCATTGGGACGGTAACGAGTGGTCGCGTGAGCAGATCGAGCTTCCCGCCGGGGTCACGGCGTTCGAGGTGGTGGCGCTTGCGGCGCGCGGTGCGGGCGACGCCTGGCTCGTGGCGCGCGCCGACGCTGGTCATGGCAGCGGCCCGCTGCTCTTCGAGCGCGCCGACACGGAGTCGGGGCCCGCCTGGGTCGCGCGGCCGCTGGGCGCGACGCCGTTCGCCTCCCGCGAGATCGGGGAGGCGGGCGCGACGGACGTCGCACCGCGCGGGTATCCGGCCGAGGCTCTGACGCTCGGCCCTGACGGCCTCTGGATCGACGGGCGGCTCAACGTCGGGGTGCGAACCCGGAGCTTCACGCTCTTCTATGACCGACACGCGCGCGCAGTCAGCTCCTCCTGGTGCGACATCGAGCTGATCGCGGGTGGCCAGCTCTGCGACCGCCCGCTCGGCGCCGACCTCTCCGAGGATCGCGGCTACCGGAGCTTCGCGTTCGGCGGCGGGACATTCGGCTCCCGCGTCATCACGAACCCGTTGCGGCCTGGCGGCGGGCAGGCCACGAACCTCGGCACCTGGCTGGTGCTCGAGGGAGATCGCTTCGTACGCAGGCCCGGAGCGGGAGCTCCGCCCGACCCCGGAGCGGGGCTCGCGCCGCACGCGAGCGGAGCGTTCGCGTCCTCCCGAGATGGCTGGATCGGGGGCCTCGACGACGTCGTCCGCATCACGGACCGGCCGCGCGGTGGCCAGCTCCAGCCCTGGCCCGTCCCGTTCCGCCGTCCCCTCACCGCGATCGCATCTGCTCCGGGCGCGCCTCGTGGGAGCGCCGACGCGGGTGCGCTCGCGGTGGGCGATGCGGGGACGATCGCGCGGTTCGTTCCCGGGTCGGGCTGGCGGCCGGAGGCGCTCGTCGGATCGAGCGGGGTGAGGGCCACGCCCACGCTGCGGGGCGTCGCCTGGCCCGAGCCGGGCTTCGCGTACGCGGTCGGCGATCGCGGGGCCATGTGGCGCTGGCGGGCCGCCACCGACCTCTGGGAGCCCGACCCGGGCGCACCGGTCGACCTCGAGGGCAGCCTCACGGACGTGGCCTTCAACGGACCGGAGCGCGGCTACGCGGTCGGCAAGGACGGCGTGCTGCTCGGCTTCGGCAAGGGATGGGTGCAGGAGAGCCTGCCGGCCGGCCTCGAGCGGCGCGACCTCTCGAGCATCGCGTTCGCGGGCGGCCAGGCGATCGTCGCCGCCGGGAAGAGCGTGCTCCTGAACGACGGCGATGGCTGGCGCGTGGATGAGCAGGCCGCGAGCCTTCTTCAGGAGGTCCCGGGCGCGATCGTCTACGCCGTCGACGGTTTGCCCGACGGCGGAGCGGTGGCCGCCGGCTCCCGCGGCCTCGTGCTGGTGAGGGACCGCGCCGGCGCGCCCTGGCGGCTCACCGACCGGGCGCTCCCGTTCGGGGTGACAGCGGTCGCGGCGGCGGCCCTGCGCGACGGCGACCGCGTGCGCGCGCTCGTGTCGGTGACCGTGAACGGGAACGAGGAGTATCCACCGCCTGACCTCGAGCGGCAGCGCCCGCCGGACCCCGACCAGCCGCCCCCGCTCGTGGCGCCAACGCCGCTCCCGAAGTCCGGCGGCTACCTGCTGCGTGAGACGGGGGCGGGATGGCGCGACGAGCAGCACACGCGCTTCCGTGCCTCCGGCCCGGACGGCCCCGCGGTAGACGACCCCGTTCTCGACCTGCTCGTCTCCGCTTCCGGCGAGGGCTGGGCGGTTGGCGGCCTGACCGGCAACGAGCTCGCAGACACGGCGACGCAGGCGGCCCGCCGGCGTGCGCAGACCGCCTCCGCCTGGCGCTATCCGGTTGCGAGCTCGTCGCCGCCCAGCGCCGGCACCGTGCCTCCCGCGTTGCCCGGGGACCGGGTGCGCTTCGCCGTAGGCGGGCAGGTGGGCTGCTTCGGTCCATGCGCCGACCTCGCGAACCAGCGGATCGGTCCCGACGTCGGTCTTCACGCGGCGCTCGAGCAGGCCGCCGCGCTCACCGGGCAGGCCGGCAGTCCCCGGGCCTTCCTCTTCACCGGAAACCGTGCGGAGCGCGCGGGCGGCCTCGATGCGGAGGAGGCCGTGCGATACGCGGAGGTTGCGCGCTCCGTTCCCTCGGCGCCCCCGTTCATGCCCGCTGTCGGGCGAGGCGCGGGCTCGGGCGGGAGCGCGCCGGCCTTCAGCTCGGCGTTCGCGTCGTTCCTGCCGCCTCTCGGTGGGGGTGGACCGGTCGCCGCCATCGCCGATGCGCGCGTCCCGGGCCAGCCCGCGCGTCCCGGCGCGCGTACGCACTACGCGTTCGACACCGACGGCCCGGGCGGACGCGTGCGCGTCGTCGTGATCGACAACTCCGCGGGCTCGCTGGCGGCGAGCGATCCGCACCAGAATCCGCCCGAGCAGCAGGAGCCGTGGCTGCGGGCAGCGCTCCGCGGAGCGCGCGAGCAGGGGATCCCGGCGCTCGT
>DATMJO010000002.1:0-4776 GCA_035553855.1 Thermoleophilaceae bacterium
GTGCCCACGCAGAACCCCGCGATCGGGCCGAACTCCGGGCCCACGACCATCGCTCCGATGATGAGGATCGTCGAGTCGAGCATGATCCCGCACATCCCGATCAGCATCGCGAGGACCATGAAGAGGACGAAGCTGGCCGAGAGCTCGGTGTCCTCGGAGGTGCGCGAGGTCACCTCCTCCCAGATGACCGCGTCGGATGGCATGCCGGGCGATGCCTTCTCGGCCGCGTCGGCACGGTCGGATAGCTCGAGATCGACGATCTCCATCGCGATCGAGCCCGTCTTGTGGATCTCGAGCTCGCGGAGGTCGCTCATGATGATGCTGGCGTCCTCACGGACGACGTCGCAGAGAATCACGTCGCCGTCCGGCTTCACGGCAGCGCCACCGAGGTGCACGATGTTGACCACCGACTGGCTGCCCTTCAGGAGCTCGAGCGCCTCGCGGGCCGAGACCGGGGGCGCGACGATCCGCAGGTGGATCACCTCTTCCCCTCCACCGGCTCGTATGGCCCGAGCGCCGAGCGCACCGCGCCGGGGACCTGGGTCTTTCCGCCGCCGTCGGTGTCGATGAAGACGTGACGCATCTCGCCCTCGGAGCAGCGCACGCCGCCGTTCTCGATGGCGATGCAGGTCGTCATCGACGTCTCGCCGAGCCGGATCCAGTCGATCACCAGGTCCACCTCGGCGTCGAACGGGACCGGCGCGAGATAGCGGACCGAGGCGGCCGCGACCACCATGTCGGTGCCTTCCCGGGTCATCGATTCGTACGAGCCGAGCTCCTCTCGCCAAAGCTCGGTGAGCGCCACGTCGAAGTAGGTCAGATGGTTGGCGTTGAAGAGCACTCCCTGGGGGTCGCAGTCTGCGTAGCGGACGCGCTCCCGATGCCGGAACGGAGGGGCCACGGCGCCAGCGTACCGTCGGCGCCCACGGGTACAACCGCGACTCCGCGCCCGTAGCCGGTTTTCGTTTGGCCCATGACCAGAGCGGTCCCCACATCCCGCACGGTCCGCGCCGCGCTCTGCGCGGCCGTCCTCGCGCTGCTCGCCCTCGCCCCCCAGGCGATGGCGGCGCGCGACCTCGAGACCTCGATCATGGACGACCAGTTGCTGCTGGGCGCGTCCCAGGAGGAGATCGACGGCGCCATGTTCGGGTTCAGGGCGCTCGGCGTCGACCGCCTGCGGGTGTCGGCCTTCTGGTCCTCGCACGCGCCGCGCTCGGAGTCGACACGGAAGCCCTCCTTCGACGCCGCGAACGGCTTCGATCCCGCCTACGACTGGAGCCGCCTCGACCCGGTCGTGCTCGCCGCGTCCCGGGCCGGTCTACGGGTGATGATCTCGATCAGCACGCCCGCGCCGATCTGGGCCACGGCCGCGCCGCGACGGCGCAACCCCGTCCTCCGCCCGAACCCCGACGAGTTCGCCGCGTTCGCGCGCGCCGTCGCCGGGCGCTACAGCGCGGTCGCGGACCGCTTCGCGCTCCTCAACGAGCCGAACCAGGGCGCGTGGCTGCAGCCCCAGAGCGACCGGCGCGGCCTCGTGTCGCCCCACCTGTACCGTCGGCTGGTCCAGGCCGCGTACCCGGCGATCAAGGCCGTCGCGCCCGGCGCGGTCGCCGTCGTCGGCGAGCTGGCCTCGAGCGGGCGCAGCGATCGCGGAACGACGCGTCCCGTGAGGCCGCTCGAGTTCCTGCGCGCGATGTCGTGCCGCAGCCGCCGCTTCCGGGCGGTGCGCACGGGCCGCTGCCGCGGATTCCAGCCGATTCCCGCCGATGCGATCGGCCACCACCCCTACTCGCTCTTCCGCTCCCCCGCGGCGCGATCGCCCAACCGCGACGACGCCGCGATCGGGGACGGCCGCCGGCTCGTCCGCACGCTCGACCGCCTGACCCGCTCCCGGGCACTCAGGCCGGGCTCGGGCACGCGCCTGGACGTGTTCTACACCGAGTTCGGCTACCAGACCGATCCACCCGATCCGTTCGCCGGGATCTCGCTCTCGCGCCAGAACCGCTGGCTCCAGGACGCCGCGCGCGTCGCGTGGTCCACCCCGCGCGTCCGTGAGCTGAACCAGTTCCGGCTGACCGACGGGGAGATCCGCGGCGGCCGCGGCTCGCGCGACTTCAGCGAGTTCCAGAGTGGCCTCATTTTCGCCGGCGGGCGCGCGAAGCCCGCGCTGCGCACCTTCCCCCACCCGTTCTCGGCATCGACGAGCCGCCCCCGGCGGGGCCAGCGCGTGCGCCTCTGGGGCCAGGTGCGGCGCGGAGAACAGCACCTCGTCGCGCTCGAGCGCCGTATCGGGCGCGGCCGCTTCCGGCGGATCGCGCGCTTCCGGACCGACGAGCGCGGCATCTTCCAGCGCTCCGTACCCCGCCGCAGGGCGAGCTACCGTTTCTTCTACCGAACGGGCGAGATCAGCGGCCGCTCAGCCGTCATCGCGATCCGCCCCCGCTGACCGCCACGCCCCTCCGGACCTCTGCAACGAAACTTGCAGCTTTCCGGGACTTCCGTCCGCAGCCGCTCCTAGGTTGTGCGAACACATGTTCCCGGCACGCTCCGTCACGCCCCGCTCCCCCGCATTCCCACCTGCGGGGCTTCGCGCGCGGCTTGTGCGCGGCCTCGATCTGGCGGTCGAGTTCGCGACGCTAGGCGAGTTCGGTGTCGAGGAGGCTCCGTCGGTCGCGGCACCCGTGGAGGACACGGGTTGGGAGTGGCCGCTCCGCCATCGGGCCTCAGGGGACTGCGGTCGGCCGCGCCGCCGCCGCGAGGGCCCGCACGCCCTCGCGAGCGGCCGGCGCGGCCGCGACCGCGCCGGTTCGGTCATGCCGCCCGAGCAGGCCTGTCCGCTCGGCGCGGCCGCCTCAGGCTGACTCGTCGGCCACCCACGCGCCGCCCTGCTCGCGCGTGAGAACCACGCGGACCTCGGCACCGTCGGCGCCGATCGCCACGAAGTGGGCACGGTCGTCGACCACGCCGGGCCGATCATCCACCAGGACGAGATGCAGCTCGCGCGCATCGAAGCCGGGACGGGCCGCGGAGGCCGCTTGACGGGCGGCCTCGTCCATCACCGCGCGGTCCCAGCCCCTGTCCGCGGCGCGCGCGGCCTCGAGGGCGTGATCGGCCGCGGCGACATGCTCGGTGTAGGCCGAGCTCTCGACACGCCGTCGAGCCACCACGAGCCCTCCCAGGAAGAAGAGCGTCATGAGCCCGCCGAGGACGAGCAGGATGATCACGAGGATCGACATCGCGGAGGGCAAGATAGACGACCGCATGCCGAGGCCGGGGTCTGCCCGGTCACCGGGCCCGGCCGGCGCCTGCCCTCCGGGGCCTTCCGCGGTACCGCGCGCGGGCGCCGCGAACGAGAACGGGCCGCCCGAGATGGACGGCCCGTTCACCAATCAATCGGCGGCGACCTACTCTCCCAGGCCCTTTCGGGCCAAGTACCATCGGCGCAGAGGGGCTTAACTTCTCTGTTCGGAATGGGAAGAGGTGTGACCCCCTCGCTATCACCACCGAAGTTGTCAGAGACCAGCGACCGCCGAAGCGGCCGCGGCGCGCATCGCGCCCGGGCCTTCAAAACCGCACAGTCGGCCAACGAGAGAACCATCGCGCACGCTGGTGCGCCCACGATGGGGCAAGGATCAAAATATCCGTCAAGCCCTCGGAGCATTAGTACCGGTTTGCTGAGCACATTGCTGTGCTTACACACCCGGCCTATCAACCTGGTGGTCTTCCAGGGCTCTTACTCCCTCAAGGGGATGGGAGAGCTCATCTCGAGGTGGGCTTCCCGCTTAGATGCCTTCAGCGGTTATCCCATCCGGACGTAGCTAACCTGCGATGCCCTTGGCAGGACAACAGGTACACCAGAGGTCCGTTCATCCCGGTCCTCTCGTACTAGGGACGACTCCTCTCAACTCTCCAACGCCCACGGCAGATAGGGACCGAACTGTCTCACGACGTTCTGAACCCAGCTCGCGTACCGCTTTAATGGGCGAACAGCCCAACCCTTGGGACCTACTCCAGCCCCAGGATGCGACGAGCCGACATCGAGGTGCCAAACCGGGCCGTCGATGTGGACTCTTGGGCCCGATAAGCCTGTTATCCCCGGCGTACCTTTTATCCGTTGAGCGACGGCGCTTCCACTTGCTACCGCCGGATCACTAAGGCCTGCTTTCGCACCTGCTCGACTTGTCAGTCTCGCAGTCAAGCTCCCTTGCTGCCTTTACACTCTACGCACGATTTCCAACCGTGCTGAGGGAACCTTTGCGCGCCTCCGTTACATTTTGGGAGGCGACCGCCCCAGTCAAACTACCCACCTGACACTGTCTCCGCCCCAGATTCATGGCGGCGAGTTAGAAGCCCAAGACACCAAGGGTGGTATCTCAAGGGTGGCTCCACAGCGGCCGCAGCCGCTGCTTCGTAGCCTCCCACCTATCCTGAGCGAGATGCCTCAGACTCCAATATCAGGTTGTAGTAAAGGTTCACGGGGTCTTTCCGTCTGGCCGCGGGTACTCGGCATCTTCACCGAGACTGCAATTTCACCGAGCCCCTCGTTGAGACAGCGCCCAAGTCGTTACGCCATTCGTGCAGGTCGGAACTTACCCGACAAGGAATTTCGCTACCTTAGGACGGTTATAGTTACCGCCGCCGTTTACCGGGGCTTAGTTTCGGTGCTTTGCCGGCCGAAGCCGGCTAACACCTCCACGTAACCTTCCGGCACCGGGCAGGCGTCAGCCCCTATACGTCGTCTTTCGACTTAGCAGAGACCTGTGTTTTTGGTAAACA
>DATMJO010000003.1:0-27752 GCA_035553855.1 Thermoleophilaceae bacterium
TCTACGGCTCAAGCCAAGAACGCACCAAAGCGCTTGACGGCTGGCTCTGGACCTACAACCATCGCCGCCCACACGGCGCCATCAGCCACCAACCGCCCATCGCTCGCCTCAACGAGCTGAACAACCTGGCTGGGTCCTACACCTAGGCCCCGAAGCTCCGGCCGCGCGCCCGCGCCCAGCCGTAGCGCGCCCACAGCGAGACGAGATCGGCCAGGACGCCCGCGAGGTGGCCGAGCGGCCCGGTGACGAGCCAGGCGGCCAGGCGCTCCCCGGCTGAGCGGCGTACGGGCACGGGATGCAAGCTAGCGCCCCGCTAATGTGGCCCGCCTGATGCCTGCCGTGAAGACCCAGAAGACCGACCTCGGCGAGCACCGCGTGCGCGTGGAGGTCGACGTCGAGCCGGGCGCCGTCGAGGCCGAGCTGAAGAAGGCCGCGGCCGAGCTCGGGCGCGACATGAAGCTTCCCGGCTTCCGGCAGGGCAAGGTCCCGCCGGAGGTCGTGCTCCAGCGCGTCGGGCGCGAGGCCGTGCTCGACGACGCGGTGCGCCGCGCGCTGCCCGGCTGGTACGAGGAGGCGATCCTCGACGCGAAGGTCGTGACCGTCGGCGACCCGAAGCTCGACCTGCGCGACCTGCCCGAGAAGGGCCAGCCGCTCGGCTTCACGATCGAGGTCTCGGTGCGTCCCACCGCGGCCCTCGGCGACTACCTGGGCATCGAGGTCGGGCGCCGCGAGCCGGAGGCCGATCCCGAGCAGGTGGAGCGGGAGCTCGAGGCCGTCCGCGAGTCGCTCGCCTCGCTGGACACCGTCGAGCGCGAGGCGAAGGAGGGCGACTTCGTGGTCCTCGACTTCGTCGGCAGGGTCGACGGCGAGCCGTTCGAGGGCGGCGAGGCGCGCGGCTACATGCTGGAGCTCGGCTCGGGGCGGCTCGTCCCGGGCTTCGAGCCGCAGCTCGTCGGCGCAACGGCGGGCGAGGAGCGCGACGTCACCGTGACCTTCCCCGAGGACTACGCGGGCGAGCTGGGCGGCAAGGAGGCGGTCTTCTCCGTGACGGTCAAGGAGGTCAAGGAGAAGCGCGTTCCCGAGCTCGACGACGAGCTGGCCTCCTCCGCCGCCGGCTTCGACACGCTCGACGAGCTGCGCGCCGACATCGGCGAGAAGCTCGCCGAGGCCGACGAGGCCCGCATCGAGGCCGAGTTCCGCGAGGCCGCGGTCGACGCCGCGGCCGCCAACGCGAAGATCGACCTCACCGAGGAGCTCGTCGAGGCGAAGGCCCGCGAGCTCTGGGAGCGCACCGCGCACCGGCTCGCGCACCAGGGGATCGACCCGCGCCGCTACCTCGAGATGGTCGGCAAGACCGAGGACGAGGTCATCGCGGAGGCGAGCGCGGACGCCGACATGGCGCTTCGCCGGGAGGCCACCCTCGCAGCGATCGTCGAGGCCGAGTCGATCGAGGTCTCCGACGACGAGCTGCTCGAGGCGCTCCGCGAGGCATCGGGCGCCGGCGACCGCCCCTCCGACCAGAAGAAGCTGCAGAAGGCGCTGAAGCGCATCGCCGCCGACGGGCGCGACGAGCTGCTGCGCGAGGACATCGCGATGCGAAAGGCCGTCGACCTGCTGGTCGAGAAGGCCAAGCCGATCGCCCAGGAGCGGGCCGATGCCCGCGAGGCGCTCTGGAAGCCCGGCGACGACGAGGCGGCCGAGCCCTCCAAGAAGCTCTGGACGCCGGGTTCCTGAGCCGACAACACCCTCGTCCCAGGGCCAAAACCCATTGCTAGACTCCGCCCGGATCGGCTCCGCCGGCCCGCGGTGGGCCGTTGGAGGAATCCCGGCCGTCAAGCGAAACAAAGCGAGGACCATGAGCCCACTCGTCCCGATGGTCGTGGAGCAGACCTCCCGTGGGGAGCGCGCCTTCGACATCTACTCGCGCCTCCTCAACGAGCGGATCGTCTTCCTCGGCACGCCCGTCACGGACGAGATCGCGAACCTGATCGTGGCCCAGCTCCTGCACCTGGAGTCCGAGGATCCCGACAAGGACATCTCGCTCTACGTCAACTCGCCGGGCGGCTCCGTGTACGCCGGTCTCGCGATCTACGACACGATGCAGTTCATCAAGCCCGACGTGCAGACGATCTGCGTCGGCATCGCGATGTCGATGGGGGCGCTGCTCCTCTCCGGCGGCGCGCAGGGCAAGCGCATGGCCCTCCCCAACGCGAAGATCCTGATCCACCAGGTCTCGTCGAGCTTCCAGGGCCAGGCGACGGACATCGAGATCCACGCCAAGGAGATCATCGACGTGCGCCAGCGCCTCGACGAGATCCTCGCCAAGCACACCGGCCAGGAGCTCGAGAAGGTGGCACGCGACACCGAGCGCGACTACTTCATGAGCGCCGAAGAGGCCAAGGAGTACAACCTCATCGACCGGGTCATCACGCACCACTGATCCATGGCTCGCCCGACGGACTCCAACGAGCAGCTTCTCTGCAGCTTCTGCGGCAAGTCCCAGCGGCAGGTCAAGAAGCTGATCGCCGGGCCCGGGGTCTACATCTGCGACGAGTGCATCGATCTCTGCAACGAGATCATCGACGAGGAGCTCACCACTCCGGCCACCTTCGACCTCGAGAACCTGCCGAAGCCGATCGAGATCAACTCGGTCCTGCAGGAGTACGTCGTCGGCCAGGAGCCGGCCAAGCGCGCGCTCGCCGTGGCGGTCTACAACCACTACAAGCGCGTCCAGATGATGCAGTCCGACGCGGAGTCCGACCTCGAGCTGCAGAAGTCGAACATCCTGCTGCTCGGCCCCACGGGCTGCGGCAAGACGCTGCTGGCGCAGACGCTGGCGAAGATCCTCAACGTGCCGTTCGCGATCGCGGACGCCACCGCGCTCACCGAGGCCGGCTACGTCGGCGAGGACGTCGAGAACATCCTGCTGAAGCTGATCCAGGCCGCCGACTTCGACGTGAAGAAGGCCGAGACCGGGATCATCTACATCGACGAGGTCGACAAGATCGCCCGCAAGGCCGACAACCCGTCGATCACGCGCGACGTCTCCGGTGAGGGCGTCCAGCAGGCGCTCCTCAAGATCCTCGAGGGCACCGTCGCCTCGGTCCCGCCGCAGGGTGGCCGCAAGCACCCGCACCAGGAGTTCCTCACGATCGACACCACGAACGTGCTGTTCATCTGCGGCGGCGCGTTCGCCGGGCTCGACAAGGTGATCGAGCGCCGCATCGGCCACAAGGGCGTCGGCTTCGGCGCGTCGGTCCGGTCGAAGTCGAACAAGGACGCAGGCGAGCTGTTCGAGCAGGTGCTCCCCGAGGACCTCGTCGAGTACGGGCTGATCCCGGAGTTCATCGGCCGCCTGCCGGTGCTGTCGGTGATCCACCAGCTCTCGAAGGACGACCTCGTCACGATCCTCACCGAGCCGCGCAACGCGCTCGTCAAGCAGTTCCAGCGCTTCTTCGAGTTCGACGGCATCGAGCTGGTCTTCTCCGACGACGCTCTCACCTCCATCGCCGACCGCGCGCTCGACCGCGAGACCGGCGCGCGCGGCCTGCGCTCGATCCTGGAGGAGACGCTCCTCGACGTGCAGTTCGAGCTTCCCTCGCGCCGCGACGTGAAGAAGTGCGTCATCACGCGCGAGACGATCGAGAAGGGCCTCAAGCCCACGCTCGTCACCGAGGCGGCCCAGGACGAGCCGGACCTCGGGCAGCAGCAGGCCGAGTCGGCCTAGAGCCCGCCCGGTAGGCTCGCGGCGTGAAGGAACTGGCCGACGGCGTCTGGTCCATCCGCGGCTTCCCGCCGGAGGGCATCAACTGCTGGCTGATCGAGGACGTGCTGCTCGACGCCGCGACGCGGCGCTCGGGCCGTCGCATCCTGAAGGGCCTCGCGGGGCGCGAGGTGTCCGCACACGCGCTGACCCACGTCCACCCCGACCACCAGGGCGCGACCAAGGAGGTCTGCGAGAAGCTCGGCATCCCGCTGTGGGTCGGGCGCCACGATGTCGCGGCGATGGAGTCGGGAGAGCACGCCATGGGCAAGCCGGGGGCGCTCACGAACCGGGTGATCGAGGCCATGTTCAAGGGCCCCCCGCACAAGGTCGATCGCGCGCTCGACGAGGGCGACGTGGTCGCGGGCTTCCAGGTCCTGCACGTCCCCGGCCACACGCCGGGGCATCTCGCCTACTGGCGCGAGTCCGACCGCACGCTGATCCTCGGCGACGTCCTGAACAGCATGGATCCCTTCACGTCGATCCGCGGGCTCCGCGAGCCGAAGCGGATCTTCACCCCGGACCCGGCCGAGAACCGCAGGTCCGCCCGCCGCCTGGCGGAGCTGGAGCCGGCGCTCGTGTGCTTCGGGCACGGCCCGCCGCTGCGGGACACGCGCCGCTTCGTCGAGTTCTGCGAGCGCCTCCCCCTCTGATCGGAGGACCTCCGATCGGAGGAGGAGGTCTGGCCGGCTGGGGGATGGGAGGGACGGACGCACGGCGTCACGATCAGGGGTGGCCCTGCCGATACCGACTCGATGCGCCGCGTCCTCCTATTCGCCTGCCTGCTCACCGCCGCGCCGCTGGCGTGGGCCGCGCCCGCGCCCGCCGCGACCCCGTGGCCCTTCCAGACGCTCGAGCTGGGCGTGCGAGACGCGGAGCACGGCGCCTCGGCGCTGCGGGCCCGGGGCCGCTACGGCATCCGCTACCACTACCTCTCCGGCGGCGCGAACACCGGCCGAAGCTGGACGGGTTGGCACCACGGGGGCGGCTCCTTCGTGTCCTCCTACATCGAGGACTCGCGGGCGAACGGCTTCCGCACCGTCTTCAGCTGGTACCACCTCTACGAGTCCGCGCCTGCCCGCGGCGGCGGCGACGAGCGCGCCGGCTTCCTGGGCAACCTGCGCAATCCCGACACCATGCGCGCCTACTACGCGGACCTGCGCACCTTCTTCACGAAGGCCGCGGACTTCCGGGACGAGCCCATCGTCCTCCACGTCGAGCCCGACGCCTGGGGCTGGATCCAGACGGCCGCGGCGGGCGACGACGCGGCGAGCGTGCCCGCGGCGGTGGCGTCCAGCGGCGACGGCGACCTCGCGGGCCTGCCGGACAACGCCGCCGGCTTCGCGCAGGCCTTCGCGCGGCTGCGCGACCGCTACGCGCCGAACGTGCTCCTGGCCTACCACCTGAGCTTCTGGGGCTCGGGCATCGACCCGGCCCGCTCGACCGCCCTCGACGACGAGCGGGTGGACGGCGCCGTGGCGCGCTCGGCGGCGTTCAACAGCTCGCTCGGGACCCCGTGGGACCTCGTCTTCGCCGAGTTCACCGACCGCGACGCGGGCTACGAGCAGCGCGTGGACGGCGCGGGCCCGGAGGCGATCTGGGACGAGTCCGACTACGCCCGCCACGCGCGCTTCGTGGGCGGCTTCGCCGCGAGCGCCGGCCGTCCCGTGGTGCTCTGGCAGATCCCCTTCGGGAACACCCGCATGCGCGCGATGGACAACACCCGCCACCACTACCAGGACAACAAGGTCGAGTGGCTGCTCGACGATCCGGGCGGGCGCCTCGACGCCTACCGCCAGGCGGGCGTGATCGCCCTGCTGTTCGGCACCGCGCTGCCGGGGACCACCTGCGCGTGCGACCAGGCGGGCGACGGCGTCACGAACCCGGCGCCGGTCAACGGCAACGTCATGACCTCGTTCAACTCCGACGACGACGGCGGCTTCTTCCACGCCCGCGCTGGCGACTTCTACGGGCGCGGCGCGCCGGGGATCACGGCGAACGTCGCCTACCGGCCGGTGTCCGTGCCGCTCGCGGCCCCCGCGTCACGGCCGCGCATCCGCGTGCCCCGCGTGGTTCGGCGCGGGTCGCAGGCCCGGATCCTCGTGCGGCTCCCCCGCGGGCTGCCAGAGCGGGCGCGCGTGACCGTCGAGGTCTTCGGCGGCGGGGGCCGGCGCGCCGTCTACCGAGCGAGGCGCCTGGCGGGCTCGAGCAGCCGCGTGGCACTTCGCTGGCGGGTCTCCCGCCGTGCGGGGCCGGGCCGCTACGTGGCCAAGGTCCGCGTCGAGGGCGTGGCCGGATCCGAGCGCTTCACCCACCATGGGCGCACGATCCGCTTCCGCGTGCGCTGATTACCCGGAGGTGAACGACGGCCCTGTCCCCTGGACGGGGGTACATGCGGGGCTTATTGTCGCGTCATAGGGGCGTTGACCGACAGGCAACGGGCGCTCTGGGAGCGCTACCGGGGGTTCGGCGGGGAGCAGGTCGCCCCGCGCAGCGAGCGCCTGTGGCGTGAGGGCGCGTTCGACCGCGAGTCGTGGCAGGCGCTGGCCGACGAGGGCTTCTGGCGGATCGCGGTGCCCGAGCGCCACGGCGGCGAGGGCGGCGGCCTCATGGACTTCCTCTGCGCCTACGGCGGCATGATGGCCGGCGCGCGCGACTTCGGCTGGGGGATGACCGTCGGCAGCCAGGTCGGCGTGATCAGCATCCTCCTCGAGCACGGGACCGACAGCCAGTTGAAGCGCTGGCTCGAGCCGCTCCTCAGCGGGTCCGTCGCGGCCACGGCGCTGACGGAGCCGAGCGGTGGCTCCGACATCTCGCGGGTCCGCACGAGCGCCGCGAGGAGCAACGGCGGCTATGTGCTCAACGGCGAGAAGGTGCACATCACGAACGGGCCGGTCGCGGACCTGGCGATCGTCCTCGGCCGGGTCGAGGGCCTCGCGCCGCGCGATCTCACGCTCTTCATGGTCGATCACGACACGCCGGGCGTGAGCCGCGGCGAGTTCGAGGACATGTTCGGGATCCGCACGAGCCCGACCGGCGCCCTCACCTTCGACAACGCCGTCCTCGACGGCGAGCAGGTGATCGGCGCCCCCGGCGACGGCATGGCGAACGTCGCCCGGGTCATGGTCTTCGATCGCCTGCAGATCTCGCTGATCTGCCTCGGGCTGATGGAGCCGCTCGTCTGGGAGGCGCTCGAGTTCGCCGAGGGCCGGGAGGCCTTCAAGGCGAAGATCGCCGAGCACCAGTACATCCAGGGCCGGATCACCGAGATGGTCCGGCTGACCGAGACGACGCGCTTCATGACCTTCGGCGCGATCGAGCGCGTTCTCGCCGGGGATCCGGCCGGCCCGATGACGGCGTCGCTGTCGAAGCTCCACGCGTCCGAGTCGCTCGTGGAGGTCGCCCAGCACGCGATGGCCATCCAGGCCCACCGCGCCTACGTCAACGGCCCGCTCTCCCGCCTGATCGCCGACGCGCTCGGCGGCAGGATCGGCGGCGGCACGCCCGAGATGCAGCGCAAGAACGTCTTCAACCAGCTCGCGAAGATCCGCGAGGCCCACGCCGAGGAGGAGCGAAAGTGGCTGGAATCGAGCCCGGCCTGAGCGCCGAGATAACGCATGTCGTCTCCGGGCCCGAGGCGGCCGCGAACTGGGGCGGGGACATGCCCGTCCTCTCCACCGCGGTCCTGCTCTGGCTGGGAGAGGTCGCCGCCGGTCGTGCGCTCGACGGCCTGCTCGGCGAGGGCGAGACCACCCTGGGCCTGGCGCACGACGCCGAGCACTGCGCGCCGACGCCCGTGGGGCAGACGGTCACCGTGAGGGCCGAGCTGGAGGAGGTGGACGGGGCGAAGCTCGTCTTCCGCGTCTCCGGCCACGACGGCATGGACGAGTGCCTGCGAGGCACCCACACCCGGGCGCTCATCCAGCGTGAGCGCTTCGTGAAGCGCCTCGCGGCGAAGCAGGCCGCGATGGCCAACGGGACGGCGGCAGCGCCGTGATCGCCGAGGTCGGGATCCTCGGGACGGGCCTCTACGCGCCGGAGCGGGTGCGCGACAACGTGGAGATCGAGGCGGAGTTCGGCCTCGACGCCGGCTGGATCGAGAGCAAGGTGGGCGTGCTGGAGCGGCGCGCCGTCGCGACCGGGGAGGCGACCTCGGACCTCGCCGTGGGCGCGGCGGCCGACGCGCTCTGGCGCGCGAAGGTGCGGCCGGCCGAGATCGGGCTGATCGTCGTCGCCACGTCCACGCCGGACCTCCCCGTGTCGTCCACGGCCGCGATCGTCCAGGGCCGCATCGGCGCGGGGGATGCCGGCGCGATCGACGTCAACGGCGCCTGCGCGGGCTTCGTGTATGCGCTCACGATGGCGGCGGGCCTGCTCGCCATACGCGGAGACGACATGAAGGCGCTCGTGATCGGCGCCGAGACCATGTCGTCGATCCTCGACACCTCCGACCGGGCCACGGCCGTGCTGTTCGGCGACGGCGCGGGCGCCGCGGTGCTGGGGAAGGTCGAGAAGCCCTACGGCATCCTCGGCTATGACCTCCGCGCCGACGGGCGGGCGTGGGACCTCGTGCACATGCCGTGCGGCGGAAGCCGCCGCCCGTCGACGCACGAGACGGTGGACGACCACGGCCACGTCCTGAAGATGAACGGGCGCGGCGTCGCGTCCTTCTTCGCCGAGCGCACTCCGGCCGGTCTCGAGCAGGTCGCTGCCTCCTGCGGGCTCGGCCTCGACGAGGTCGACGTCCTCGTCCCGCACCAGGCCAACGGCGTGCTGCTCCGCCAGTGCCTCGGTGAGGCGGGCTTCGGAGACGACCGCGTCTGCTACACGCTCGACCGCTTCGGGAACACGGGCAGCGCCTCTGTCGCGATCACGCTGGCCGACGCGGACAGGGGAGGGCGCTTCTCCGATGGGGACCTCGTCATGCTCTTCGGCATCGGCGCCGGGATGACATGGGGCGGGCTCGTCACCCGCTGGCAGAACGCTTCGTGAAGCGGGTCAACCTCGACGAGATCGAGTTCGAGAAGCGCGAGCACCCGGGCTTCACCTGCCGGCGCGGGCGGATCGGCTGGCGCCTCGGGAGCGAGCGCCTCGGCGCCTCGCTCTGGGAGCTGCCGCCGGGCGAGGTCGCCTACCCGTACCACTTCCATCTCACCGAGGAGGAGCTGATCCTCGTGATGGAGGGAGCCCCGTCGCTCCGGACTCCCGAGGGGTGGAGCGAGCTGCGCCCGGGCGATGTCGTGTCCTTTCCTCCGGGCGAGGCCGGTGGCCACCAGGTCGCCAACCGCGGAGACGAGCCGGTGCGCTTCCTCGCGGTCTCGACCAGCGGGGCGCCCGACGTCGTGCGCTATCCGGACGAGGGCAAGCTCGCCGCCGCGGAGCGACCTCCGACCGGGACGGGGCTCATGGCGATCTTCAGGGAGGACGACGCCGTGGGCTACTGGGACGGCGTCGAGCCGCCGTCCTGATGCTCGACCACGTGGACTTCGAGGTCTCGCGGGAGCGACTCCGGGCGTGTGTCGAGTTCTACGTGGCCCTGGGCTTCTACGAGGTGGAGCCGCCGGAGGACATCCCGATCGAGTGCGCGGTGCTCGCCCATGAGGACGGCGCCTGGATCGGGCTGCTCGTCAGGGACGAGCCGGTAGTCATGCCGTGGGGCCACATCGCGCTCGCGGTGCCCGACTACGCCGGGACGGTCGAGCGGATGAGGGCGCGGGGCTGCGCGGTCGAGGACCGCACGCCCTACTGGGGGGCCGCCCGCTCGTTCCTGCACGACCCCCAGGGGAACCGCGTCGAGCTCCTGGAGTACGGCCCGACCTTCGAGCCGCGGCCCGCGGCGGGCGGGGTCGCGCGGCTCGTCCGCTGATCAGCGCGGCAGCAGCTCCGCCCGCTGGAGCGCGTCCACCGCGTCCGCGAAGGAGGCGACCAGGAACTCCTCCTCCTCGTCGCCGTGGGCGTCGGAGAGGAAGTAGTTCATCCCGTGCCAGAGGTAGACCCCGCGCCGCACGAGCTCGTAGGTCAGGAGCCCGGCGTGCTCGAGCGCCGGATCGTGCTCGAGCTGGAACAGCGACGAGAAGCCATGCGCCCTGATGGGCACGCCGGCGTCCTCGAACACGCCGTTTAGGCGCTCGAGCAGGCGCCCGGTGCGCCGGTCGAGCCCCTCCTGCAGCCCGGGTCCCCGGCGCTCCAGCTCCCGCAGGATCACGAGCACGGCCGCCATCGTCATCGGGTTCTTGAAGAAGGTGCCGCCGAAGTCCGTCTTGGGGGTCTGCGGGACGGAGCCGTCGCCGAAGCGCCAGATCCCACCGTCCACCGGCGCCATGTGCTCGGCCGAGCCCGCGAGGACCCCGATGGGCAGCCCACCGCCCAGGAGCTTGCCGTAGGTGGTCAGGTCCGCGCGGATGCCGAAGAGGGCCTGGCAGCCGCCCGGATGGACCCGGAACCCGGTCAGGATCTCGTCGAATATGAGGACCGCCCCCGCCTCGTGGGTGATGCGCCGCAGCTCGCGCAGGAACTCGACCGGTCTCACGGCCGGGTCGCGGCCCTGCAGCGGCTCGACGAGGACCGCGGCCACCTCTCCCGCGATCTCGGAGAGTTGCTCGATCGCCGCGTCGGTGCCGTACTCGAGCACGGTCACCTCGGAGAGGAACTCGGGGGCGACGCCGAGCGGAGGCTGGGCGGCGCGGTTGCGCCCTGTCAGCGGCGCGAGCACCTGGTCGTACCAGCCGTGGAAGCCGCGGGTGAACAGCACCACGCGGCTGCGCCCGGTGTGGGTGCGCGCGAGCCGCAGCGCCGACATGACGGCCTCGGTGCCGTCGTTCAGGAATGCGGCCCGCTCCATCCCGGTCAGGCGGCAGAGGATCTCGGCGGCCGGCCCGCTCTTCGAGGAGGTCGGGCAGAGCGCGAGGCCCTCCTCGGCCTGCTCGGCGAGCGCGTCGCGCACGAACCCGGGGCGGTGGCCGAACAGGCACGCCCCGAAGTCCATGGCGATGTCCACGTAGCGGTTCCCGTCGACGTCCCAGATGTGCGGCCCCAGCGAGCGCGCGCCGTAGATGGGATAGACGATCTCCTTGAGATCGGGACGGAAGAACAGCGAGGCGCGGTGGTCGGCGTGGTACGGCTTGGTCTCGGCGGCGATGCGCTTCGAGCCCGCGGTCCGCGCCGAGTAGTCGGCGACGAGCGCCTCGACGTGAGCGCGCTGGCGGGTGTTGAGGGTCGCTCCGGCTGCGAGCGCGGATGGCCCCATCGGCCGAGCGTAGCCACTCGCGGGGGGTCCGGCAAGGAGGTCCGCGGCGCCCTCCATACACTTCGCCCGCATGAGCCAGGACGAACTCCGCAAGCGCCTCGAGGAGCGCACCCGATACGAGCCCGGCGAGGTCGAGCCCGGCATCTTCGCGCGCTGGGAGGCCGCCGGCGTCTTCCACCCGGAGCCCGAGGGCACAGCCGCCGAGAGCTTCTCGATCGCGATCCCGCCGCCGAACGTCACGGGCGCGCTCCACATGGGTCACGCGCTGAACGGCTCCCTGCAGGACCTGCTGATCCGGCTCAACCGGATGAACGGGCGGCGCTCGAAGTGGATCCTCGGCACCGACCACGCGGGCATCGCCACCCAGATCAAGGTCGAGCAGCAGCTCGCGGAGGAGGGCACGAGCCGCCAGGAGCTCGGCCGCGAGCGCTTCACCGAGCGCGTGTGGGAGTGGCGGGAGCGCTACGGCGGGACGATCCTCGAGCAGTACAAGCGGCTCGGCGCCTCGTGCGACTACGAGGACGAGCGCTTCACGATGGACGAGCGCTACGCCAAGGCGGTGCTGCACGTGTTCGTGGAGCTGCACCGCAAGGGCTTCATCTACCAGGACGACTACATGGTCAACTGGGACCCGGGGATGCGCTCGGCGATCTCCGACCTCGAGGTCGAGCAGCGCAGCGTGGAGGACACGCTCTACTCGATCGACTACCCGCTCGAGTCCGGCTCGGGGTCGATCACAGTGGCGACGGTGCGGCCCGAGACGATGCTCGCGGACACGGCCGTCGCCGTCCACCCCGACGACGAGCGCTACCGGCTGCTCATCGGGGAGCACGTGATCCTGCCGCTCGTCGGGCGGCGGCTGCGGGTCATCGCCGACGAGTACGTCGACCCCGCCTTCGGCACCGGCGCGCTCAAGATCACGCCCGGCCACGACCCGAACGACTTCGAGATAGGCCGCCGCCACGGCCTCGAGGAGATCTCGGTGATCGGGGAGGACGGCCGGATGACCGCCGCAGCCGGCGACCGCTTCGAGGGCATGACCGCCGACGAGGCGCGCAACGCCGTCGTCGCCGCGCTCCGCGAGGAGGGCGCCATCTCGGGCACGAAGCCCTACGTCCACGACGTGCCGCACTCGCACCGCTCCGGCCGGCGGATCGAGCCGCTCATCTCGCGCCAGTGGTTCTGCGACATGACCGAGCTTGCCAAGCCCGCGATTGCCGCCGTGCGCGAGGGCCGCCTGCGCTTCCACCCCGAGGTGCCGCACACCCAGGTCTATCTCGACTGGCTGGAGAACATCCGGCCCTGGTGCGTGTCACGCCAGCTCTGGTGGGGCCATCGCCTGCCCGTCTGGTACTGCGACCCCTGCGAGGAGACCTTCGTCTCAATGGAGAGTCCCGGCCGCTGCGGCTCCTGCGACGCGGAGCTGCGCCAGGACGAGGACGTCCTCGACACCTGGTTCTCCTCGGCGCTGTGGCCGTTCGCGACACTCGGCTGGCCCGAGGAGACGCCCGAGCTGCGGGCGTTCTACCCCACGAACGTCCTCTCGACGGCCCGCGACATCATCTTCCTCTGGGTGGCCCGGATGGTCATGTTCGGGATCGAGTTCACCGGCGAGCTGCCCTTCACCGACGTGCCCGTGCACTCGACCATCCAGGCGCCGGACGGACGGCGGATGTCGAAGAGCCTGGGGACGGGCATCGACCCCCTCGACGAGATCGAGGCGCACGGCGCCGACGCGCTGCGCTTCGGCCTGCTCGCGATGGCCTCGGACCAGGACGTGCGCTACTCGCCGCAGCGCGTCAAGCAGGGGCAGGAGCTCGCGAACAAGCTCTGGAACGCCTCACGCCTCGTGCTGCTCGCCGCGCCCGCCGGCGTGGAGCCCGCGCCGTCGCCCGAGACGGTCGAGGACCGCTGGATCCTCTCCGAGCTCGAGCGGGCGTCCCGCCGCATAAGCGAGCTCTACGACGGCTTCGCCCTGTCGCGAGCGACGCTCGAGCTGTACGCGGTCTTCTGGGACGAGGTCTGCGACTGGTATCTCGAGCTCGCCAAGCCGCGCCTCTACTCCGACGACAACGCGGCCGTCTCGGCGACGCTCCTGCACGTGCTGGAGCGCTGCCTCACCATGCTGCATCCGGTCATGCCGTTCGTGACCGAGGAGATCTGGTCGTACCTGCCCGGCGAGCGCGACCTGCTCGCCACCACCCCGTGGGCCGCGCCCGACGACGCGCTGCTCGACCCCGGAGCGGAGCAGGCGGTCGAGCGCCTGAAGGGCGCCGTGACCGCGCTCCGCCGCTACCGCGACGACGTCGGCGCGAAGCCCTCGGTGCGCCTGGCGGGGAGGCTCGCCGCCGAGGGGTACGACGACACCGCAGGGCAGCTCGGCAGGCTTACGCGCTTCGACCTGGAGCCCGCGGGGGCCGAGAACGGCGACGCGGTCGCCCTGATCGCGATCCCGGGCGGCGCGGTCCAGCTCCTGCCGAGCGACGACATCGACCCCGCCGAGGCCGAGCGGCGGCGCGAGGCGCGCCGGGGCGCCCTCGAGACGGAGATCCAGCGCGCGGAGGGCAAGCTCGCGAACGAGCGCTTCGTGGAGCGCGCCCCGGCGGAGGTGGTCCAGGCGGAGCGCGAGAAGCTCCAGCGCTTCCGTGACGAGCTCGACGAGCTGAAGGGCCAGTGAACGCGCGCGAGGCGGAGTCGCTCCTGCTCGACCTCGAGCTGTTCGGCATGCGGTTCGGGCTCGACCGCATGTTCAAGCTCACGACGGCGCTGGGGATGCCGCAGCGGGCCTTCGCTTCGATCCACGTCGTCGGCACGAACGGGAAGTCATCGACCACGCGCTTCACCGCCGCGATCCTCGAGCGCGAGGGCCTCCGGACCGGCAGCTTCACCTCGCCGCACCTGCGCGGGTTCGCCGAGCGGATCGAGGTGGGGGAGCGGCCGCTGCCGGAGCCGGAGTTCGCGGCGGCGGTGGCCCGCGCGTGGCGGGCGGCAGAGCTCGTGAACCGCACGCTTCCCGAGGGCGACCGGATCACCCAGTTCGAGCTGCTCACGGCCGCGGCCTACTCGGAGCTTGCCCGCCGGGAGGTCGACGTGGCGGTGATCGAGGCCGGACTCGGCGGCCGCTACGACGCGACGAGCGTGATCCCGTCCCGCGTGCAGGTGCTCACCAGCGTCGGGCTCGACCACACCCGCTGGCTGGGCCCGACGCTCCGCGACGTCGCAGAGGAGAAGCTCGCCGTCGTCCGCGACCACGGCCTGCTCGTGCTGCCCGCCACGCTGCCGCCGGAGGCGGAGGAGGTCGCGGCAAGGGTCGCGGCCGAGCGCCACGCCACGGTCGTCCGCGCCGCGCCCGCGACCGACGCGGCGCTGGGCGCCCGCGGAGCCTTCCAGCGGCCGAACTTCGCGCTCGCCGAGGCGGCGGCCGGGGCCTTCCTCGGCCGGGCGCCGGCGCCGGAGGCACTGCGCGCGGCCGCCGCGGAGACCGTCGTTCCCGGTCGGATGGAGGTGGTCGCCCAGAAGCCCATGACGATCTTCGACGGCGCCCACAACGCCCAGGGCGCCGCTGCTCTCGCCGCCTCTCTCCCGGAGGTGCTGGAGGGCCGGCCGCTCACGCTCGTCGTGTCGGTGCTCGACGACAAGGACGCCGCCGCGATCCTCGGGGCGCTCGCGCCGCTCGCCGAGCGCGCGGTCTTCACGCGCTGCGCGAGCCCTCGCGCGCTCTCGCCCGCCACGCTCGAGTCGCTGGCGGCGAAGCTCGGCGCGCCCGTCCCATGCGAGGTCGTCGGGGACCCGCGCGACGCGCTCGCGCGGGCACGGCGCCTGGCGGGCCCGGACGGGGCGGTCCTGGCGACAGGCTCGATCTACCTCATCGCGGACCTCGTCCGGGACCCGGCGGCGAGCCGGGCGTCGGTGATCTGATGAACGAGGGACCCCGCCTGCTCCCGATGGTCGGGCTGGTCGCGGTGATCGTCGCGACCGTGATCCTGGTCTTCTTCGCCGTCGGGTACGGCCTTGGGAGGCTGTTCCTCTAGGCGTTCAGCTTGCGCCTGTCGATCAGGCGGGTGCGCCGGCTCCCAGGCAGGATCCCGGCGATCGGATCGCGCTCCTGCTCGGTGCGGGCGCGCAACTGCGGGATCAGGACCTCCACGACGGTCCCGGCGCTCGGGCGGCTGCGCAGATGGATGACCCCGCCTGCGCTCTCGGCGCGCTCGCGCACCGAGGTCATGCCGAGGTGGCCGTCGTTGCGGGCGCGTGCGATACGGGAAGGTGAGACGCCGACGCCGTCGTCGCTGACGGTGAGGCGGATGAGGGCTCCGTCGCGGTCGACGCGCACCTCGAGGTTGTCGGCGCAGGCGTGCTTCGCCGCGTTCAGGATCAGCTCGCGGGCGATCGAGATCACCAGCGGATCGTCGACGTCCTCCAGCTCGGGCACGACCTCGACAGTCCAGCGGTAGCCGCCGCGGCGCTCGCCGCCCTGGCAGAGGCTCGCGAGTGCGGCGCGGAGCGACTGCGCCCCGGTGCTCGCGGGCGCCATGCCCCGGATGAGCGCGCGGGCCTCGGCGATGCCGTTCTCGAGCGCGCTGCGGGCGAAGCCGAGCGACTCGTCCTCAGGGCCGCCCGTGGCTTCGTCGAGATCCTGCTTCGCGGCGATCAGGGACTGGAGGGGACCGTCGTGGAGGGCGTCGGCCATGCGGCGGTGGGCCCGCTCCTCTGCGGCGACCACCTGCTCGACGAGCGCCTGGCCGGTGCGGACGATGTCGGTGGTGCGGGCGTCACGCTCGCAGCGGCGGAAGGCGGTGATGGCGGCCACCAGGCCGATCCAGGTGCCCGCGGCGGCGATCGTGGCCGCCGTCGCGGTGGAGCCTTCGATCAGCGCCGCCCCGGCGAGCCCGCCGACGAGCAGCGCCGACAGCAGGGCCACCTGGCGCTCGTCGTGGTCGTTGATCCAGAGCAGCGGGATGGCGAGCGCGGCATAGCCGACGATCGAGTCCGGCCCTCCGGCGGCCGCCACCAGCGTGAGGACGAAGGCGATCTCGGCGAGGCTCGGCACGAGGCGCACGTTGGGCGCGGCGCCGGGCGCAGCCGCGGCGATCCCCCCGATCAGGGCGACCAGCGCGAGGGCGGGCAGGGCGAAGACGGCCCAGGTCGCCACCGGGCCGTTGATCACGGCGGCGAGTGTCAGGCATGTGACGGCGGCAAGCAGCGGCGCAGGGTGGTACCTGCGCTGCGGCGGTTCCGCAATGGGTCCTACGAGTCCGGTTGTCATCTCCTGCGAATGCCGACGTGCGGGTCGGGGGGCACGCACGCGCATCCTCTCCCCAGTGGCGGGCCCGAGCCCGAGACCGCCACCGTGCTGTCTATTGAACCCCAACGAGGGCGAAAACGGAAACTTGCGGGCGAAGGTGTCGTTCGGGTGTCACAGACGTGACCGCATAGGTTCCTGCGGAGAACCGAACCGCAGAGGTCACGGTTCGATGCGGAGGTGCAGGTGGTCGTCGTGGTGTACGAGTCGCTCCACGACCCCGCGGCGGCCTCGGAGCCCCACCCTCGGGCCGACGAACACGCGCTCGGCGCCTGCCGCCACGAAGCGGTCCACGAGGTCCTGCGCGAGCGCCCGGTCCACCTGCGCCACCGTCACCGGCGCTTGCTCCAGCCTGTCGCGACGCGGGTAGTAGATGTCGACATCGAGGCCGTTCTGGTGCGAGAGGTGGCCGAGACCGCCGAAGCGCGGGCCGAAATCGCCACCGCGTCGCCGGCTCAGGTCGCCTATCGCGAGCCGCGGGGCTCCCGGGTTCGCGAGGCGGTGGTCCTCCGCGACGCGCAGCACGACCGCCACGAGCCGGTCGGTGCCCCAGCGGCGCCAGCCGCGGTTCGGCACGCGCTGCAGGATCGGGTCCCAGCTGAAGAAGTGGGAGCCCGTCGCCGGAAGCTGGACGCCTCCGGCCAGCCGGCCACGGTGGGGCAGGCCGAGCGCGCGGGACGGCCGCCGGGGAGCGACCGGCGCCCCGGCGGGCGGCTCCTCCACCGCCTGGGGGGGCCCGGCCGGGGGATCTCCCGGATCGCCGCCCGCGATCGCCGCGGAGCCGGCGACGATGACCAGGACGAGGTAGGCGAGGGCGGCGCGGCGCACGGCCCCCAAGGATGGCGGCTCCGCCAGCGGATGGCAGAAAACGCCTCCCGAATGTCCTTGCTGCCATCGGCCCGGCCGGGCATCATGAGCGCATGGCGCCTCGCCGGATCGTCTTCGCCGTGTTCGACGGCTTCCAGTCGCTCGACCTGTTCGGGCCGGTCGAGGTCTTCTCGATCGCCTCGCGGCTGTCCCCCGGCGCGTATGCCACCGAGGTCGTGGCACCGGGCGGGCGCTCGGCGCGCTGCTCGAGCGGCGTCTCCGTTGCGGCCGACGGCGCGCTCACGGCCTGCCGCGGGCCGCTGGACACCCTCGTGGTGGCGGGCGGGAACGGCATGCGCGACTTCGCCGCCGATGCCCGCGCGATGCGCTCGGTCGGGGAGATCGCGGGGAGGGCGAGGCGGACCTGCTCGGTCTGCACGGGCGCGTACGCGCTCGCCGCCGCGGGCCTGCTCGCCGGGCGGCGGGCGACGACGCACTGGTCCGCCTGCCGGGACCTCGCGCGCCGCCATCCCGAGGTGAACGTCGATCCCGATGCGATCTTCGTCCGGGACGGCGACGTCGCGACGTCGGCGGGTGTCACGGCGGGCATCGACCTCGCGCTCGCGCTCGTCGAGGAGGACCTCGGGCCCGAGGTGGCGCTGGCGGTCGCGCGCTGGCTCGTGCTGTTCGTGCGGCGCCCGGGCGGCCAGACCCAGTTCAGCGCGCACCTCTCGGGCGGGCCCGCGGCGCGCGAGTCGCTGCGGGCGCTCCAGACCTGGGTCGTCGACAACCTCGACGCGGACCTCTCGGTGCCGGCCCTGGCCGAGCGCGCGTTCATGAGTCCGCGCCACTTCGCCCGGGCCTTCAAGGCCGAGGTCGGGATGACGCCCGCCGCCTACGTCGAGGCGCTGCGGGTCGAGCGCGCGCGCCTGCTCTTGGAGGCGGGCCGCGCCGCTGTGGACGAGGTGGCCCGCCAGGCCGGCTTCGGGACCGTCGAGACCTTCCGGCGGGCCTTCCGCCGCAGGGTCGGCGTGAGCCCCACCGCATACCGAGAGCACTTCGCAACCGAAAGGACCAGCGCAGCATGAGAATCGCGATCCCCCTGTACGACCGCTTCACGGCCCTGGACGCCATCGGCCCCTACGAGGTGCTCTCCCGCCTCCCGGGCGCGCGCGTGGAATTCATCGCCGCCGAGCCGGGCCCGCTGCGCACTGAGAACGGGATGCTGGCCATGCACGCCGACCGCTCCCTCGCCGACCTGCCCGACCCGGAGGTGATCTGCATCCCCGGCGGCTTCGGGACGCGGGCGCTGATCGAGGACGAGGCGACGCTCGACTGGGTCCGCCGCGCGCACGAGACATCGCAGTGGACGACCTCGGTCTGCACCGGCTCGCTGGTCCTGGCGGCGGCGGGCGTCCTCGACGGGGTGGACGCCACGACCCACTGGCTGATGCTGCCGCTGCTCGGGAAGCTGGGCGCGAACCCGGTGGAGGAGCGGGTCGTCGAGCGGGGCAAGATCGTCACCGCCGCGGGGGTCTCCTCGGGCATCGACATGGCGCTGCGACTCGCGGCGCACATCGCGGGGGAGGACGTCGCGCAGGCGATCCAGCTCGGCATCGAGTACGACCCCGACCCGCCCTTCTCGTCGGGGTCCACCCGCAGCGCCAGGCCCGAGATCGTCGACCTGGTCAGGGAGCGGGCCGCGCAGTTCGCCTGAACGGGCTCCTGTGCCGCCAGCGCGACCGCTAGACTGCGGGCGCCCATGGCCCCCTCGGCCGTCTTCGGCATCACTAACGACGGGTTGAACCTCGCGGTCAACCTGCTCCTCCTCTTCCTCGTCGTCATCTGGTTGGCGCTCGTGTGGTGGACCTATGCCGACGCGCGCCGACGCATCGAGGACCCGATGCTGGTCGGCTGCGCGACGGTCGCCGCGCTGTTCCCCTTCGTCGGGACGCTGGTGTACGTGATCGTGCGCCCGCCCGAGTACCTGGAGGACGTGCGCGAGCGCGAGCTGGAGATCGCGGCGGCCGAGGCCCGGCTGGCGCAGATGGACTACCTCGCCTGCCCGTACTGCGACTTCGACATCGAGAAGGGCTTCCTGCGCTGCCCGAGCTGCCTGCGCAAGCTGAAGGAGCCGTGTGGCACCTGCAGCCAGCCGCTCGACCCGCGCTGGAAGATCTGCCCGTACTGCGAATCCGAGATCGGCCAGGCGCCCTCCCAGCGGCGCCGGCGCAGCCGGAGCGACGTCGGGACCGCCGATCAACCGGCGGTCCGCGGCTCCAGCCAGGCCGGCTAGCCCCGCTAGCCTCCGGCGCCCCGCCACCCGAAACCAAGGAGCCCCAGTGGACCGGACCCTGATCCTCGTCAAGCCCGACGCCTTCGCCCGCCGCCTCACCGGGGAGGTGCTCGCCCGCTTCGAGCGCAAGGGCCTCACGATCGCCGCGATGAAGCTCATGACGGTCGAGCGGGAGGTCGCCGAGCGCCACTACGAGGAGCACCGGGAGAAGCCGTTCTTCGGGGAGCTCGTCGACTTCATCACCGGCGGGCCGCTCGTCGCACTCGTGCTCGAGGGCCACGAGGCGGTCACCGCGGCGCGCCAGCTCATCGGCGCGACCAACCCGCTCGAGGCGGCCACCGGCTCGATTCGCGGCGACTTCGGCCTCGAGGTGCAGACGAACCTCGTCCACGGCTCGGATTCGCCCGAGTCGGCCGCCCGCGAGATCGGCATCTTCTTCCCCGAGCTGGGCTGACCGGCGGGTGGCGGACGCCGCCGGGCCTCTCGTCCTCGCGTCCCGCTCGCCGCAGCGGCGCGCGATCCTCGAACAGCTGGGGGTCGACTTCGTCGTGGCCCCCACCGACGTGCCCGAGGTCGCCGCGGGCGATCCGCGCTCCGTGGTCGTGGAGAACGCGCTGCGCAAGGCCCGCGCGGCCGAGGGCGGGCTCGTGCTCGGAGCCGACACGGCCGTGGCGCTCGACGAGGACCTGTACGGGAAGCCCTCCGGAGAGGGCGAGGCGCGCGCGTTCCTCGGGACCCTGTCGGGGCGCACCCACGAGGTCTGGAGCGGCATCGCCCTCCTCGAGGACGGGGTGGAGCGGACGGCGGCGGCCATGACGCGCGTTCGCTTCAGGGAGCTCGACGAGGCCTGGCTCGCCTGGTACCTCGCGAGCGGCGAGTGGCGCGAGCGGGCGGGGGCCTACGCCATCCAGGGCCTCGGGTCCGCCCTCGTCGAGGAGGTCCAGGGGGACTTCTGGAACGTCGTCGGGCTGCCGGTCGCCGAGCTTCTCCGGCTGCGCCCGGGCCTGCTCCTCGGCTGAGGCCCTGCACGGGAAGGCATGCGCGTCCACGTGCCGAACCCACACGCGGGAAGCAGGACTCGCATGGCTCGCAGGAACCCGCCCCGCACACCCACGACGCAACTGCGCACGCGCTCACGCGCGGGCCGGCTCAGCGTGGAGCTGCCCGGCGACGCCCTCGCGGTTCGCGCCGCCAGGCGCGTGGTCGAGCGGGCCGGCCGCGGCCTCAACGACGAGGCACGCCGCCGCCTGGCGCTCGTCGTCACGGAGCTGGTCGCGAACGCCGTCCGGCACTCGGGCGGGCGCGCGCCGTTCTGGATCGGACTGGACATCGCGGTCGACGGTCAGGACGTGCGGGTCGAGGTGACCGATCCGGGCGGCGGCTTCGAGCCCCCGCCGGTCCCGGCGACGGCCGTCCGCGAGTCCGGGTTCGGACTCGTGCTCGTGGACACCCTGTCCGATCGCTGGGGCGTCGAGGGCGGCGAATCGACCAGGGTCTGGCTCGAGCTTCGTGGCGATGCCGCCTGAGGGCGCCCGCGCGCCCGGAGTTGCCCCGCTTTTGCAGCCTCTTTCGTGCGGTTCCGCACGCATGAAACCTTCCCGGGGGGAGCGGGGTAGTGAAGTAGACTGCGCGGGCAGGTAGGGCGAACCCTCACTTCGCCACGACCCGTGCAAGGCGCCACTTCGGAGGCGCCTATCCTCACTCGACCCTATGGGCCTCTTCTCGTACCTCACCGGCTTCGGCGGCCGCGACATGGCGGTCGATCTCGGCACCGCCAACACGCTCGTGTATGTGCGCGGGCGCGGCATCGTGCTGTCCGAGCCCAGCGTCGTCGCGATCGACTCGCGCTCGGGCGAGGTCCACGCCGTGGGAATCGAGGCCAAGCGCATGCTGGGGCGCACGCCGGGCACGATCCAGGCGATCCGGCCCCTGAAGGACGGCGTGATCGCCGACTTCGACGTCACGGAGCAGATGCTCCGCCACTTCATCCAGAAGGTCCACCAGAACCGCTGGGCCCATCCGCGCGTCGTGGTCTGCGTCCCCTCCGGCGTGACCGGGGTCGAGAAGCGCGCGGTCGAGGAGGCCTGCCTGTCGGCGGGCGCCCGCCAGGCGTATCTCATCGAGGAGCCCATGGCCGCCGCGATCGGCGCCGGGCTCCCCGTCGGCGAGCCGACCGGCAGCATGGTCGTGGACATCGGCGGCGGCACGAGCGAGGTCGCCGTGATCTCGCTCGGAGGGATCGTCGTGTCCCAGTCGATCCGCATCGGTGGCGACGAGCTGGACGAGGCGATCATCAACTACGTCAAGCGCGAGTACAAGCTGATGATCGGGCAGCAGACGGCCGAGGAGGTCAAGCTCGAGATCGGCTCGGCCTTCCCGCTCGACGAGGAGGTCCAGGCCGAGATCCGCGGCCGCGACCTCGTATCCGGGCTGCCCAAGACGATCGTGCTCACGAGCGAGGAGGTCCGCCTCGCGCTCGAGGAGCCGCTGCAGGCGATCATCGACGCCGTCAAGGAGACGCTCGACCGCACACCGCCCGAGCTGGCCTCGGACATCATGGACCGCGGGATCATGCTCGCGGGCGGCGGAGCGCTCCTTCAGGGTCTCGAGCAGAGGCTGCGTGACGAGACCCAGATGCCGGCGCATCTCGCCGAGAGCCCGCTCACGTGCGTGGCCGTGGGCTCGGGCCGCTCCCTCGAGGAGTTCGAGGCCATCCATCGCAGCAACAAGAATTCCCGACAGCGCCGCCGCTTCTAGCCGGACGGCGCCCGTGGAGGCGACCAACAGTTGCATGACAGGCAAGTGGTCCGCAGGCGGCGGGCGGCATTGGCCGTGCTCGTCGGCCTGTCGCTCGTGCTCCTGACCGCCTATTTCGGCGAGAGCCCCGGCGGCACGCTGCACGCGATCGAGCGCGGCGCCCAGGAGGCGCTCGCGCCGATCGAGGAGGGAGCGACCCGCGCGCTCAAGCCCGTGCGCGACACGATCGGCTGGTTCGGCGACGTGCTCGAGGCCAAGGGCGACAACGAGGAACTGCGACGGGAGAAGGAGGTCCTCCAGCGACGCCTGGCCGAGGCGGAGGTGGCCGCGCGCGACGCGGGCGAGCTGCGCCAGCTTGTCGGCCTGCCGCGCTTCACCGGCTATCCGGCTGAGACCGAGCCGGTGACCGCACGCATCATCGCCCGCTCGCCCACTGTCTGGTACTCGGCGGTGCAGATCGACAAGGGCTCCTCGTCGGGCATCCGCGAGGACATGCCGGTCGTGGCCGCCGCCTCGGATCCCGAGGGCACCGGCGGCCTCGCGGGCCGGGTCGTGTCCGTCACGCCCCACACGGCCCGGGTGATCCTCATCACCGACGCCGAGAGCGCCGTCTCCGCCCAGGTCTTCCCCGATGGCGCCAACGGCATCGTCAAGCCCGAGGTCGGCCGGCCGAGCGACCTGCTGCTCGACTTCATCCAGCGCGGGCGCAAGGTCAAGAAGGGCGACACCGTGGTCACGTCCGGCTTTCGCACGGGCGACATCGAGTCGCTGTTCCCGCGGGGCATCCCGATCGGCACGGTCACGAAGGTCGACCCCGGCGAGCTCGAGCTCTACCAGAAGGTCCACGTCAAGCCGTTCGCCGATCTCCGCCGCATGAACTTCGTGCAGGTCGTGACGCGGCGCGGCGCGCGCCAGGAGGTTGCGGAGGTGAAGGCGCCGTGATGCCGACCCCGGGCGCCGGCGCCCGCATGACCCTCCTCATCCTGCTCGCGGTGATCCTCCAGGTCTCCGGGCTCGGCCAGATCCGCGTGCTCGGCGGCAACGTCGACCTGGTCGCGCTGCTCGTGATCGGCGTGGCGTTCTTCGCGGGCGCCGTCCCGGGCGCGCTCTGCGGCTTCTTCGCGGGCTTCCTGCTCGACGCGGCCATCGGCGGCAACCTCGGCGCGTCGTCGCTCGTCCTCACCGCCGTCGGCTACGGGACGGGGCGCTACGCGGAGGTCCGGCGCCCGGCCCACGGGCTTGCGCCGCTGGCGGTGACCGCGGCTGCGAGCGCGTGCTACGTCCTCGCGTTCGCCGCGGTCAGCTTCATGCTCGAGGTATCGGCGGCTGTCAGCGCGGGCGTCCTGCGCGAGATGGCGATGACCGTGCTGCTCAACACCGCGCTCGCGCTGCCGGTCTTCGCGCTGGTGCGTCGCCTTCTCCGGCCGGTGCTGGTCGTCGACCCGTTCGAGCGGCGCCGGCGCGCGCGCACGCGCGACGCGGGGCCGCTGGGGCTCAGGGGGCTCGAGGTCTGATGTACCTGGACCAGGGCAAGGGCCCCACCATCACCCCGCAGCTCGCGCTGCGCGTGGCGATCATCGGCGGCATCGCGCTGGCCTGCTTCGCCATCGTGTTCTTCCGGCTCTGGTACCTGCAGGTCCTCTCCGGCGACCGCTATCTCGCCGAGGCGCGCGACAACCGCGTGCGCGAGCTGAAGATCCAGGCCCCGCGCGGCGAGGTCGTGGACCGCGAGGGCCGGACGCTCGTGGACAACCGCGTGAGCACCGTGATCAAGGTGACGCCCGACAAGCTGCCGCGCAGCCAGGACGTGAAGACGCGGCTCTACCAGCGGCTGGCGAAGCTCACCGGCGACCCGGTGCGCGAGATCCGCACCCGTGTCCGCGACCAGCTCAGGGCGCAGCCGTTCGCCACGGCTACGGTGAAGCAGGACGTCGATCCCTCGACCGTCGCGTTCATCCTCGAGAACCAGCGGCGCTTCCCGGGCGTGACGATCGAGACGGTCTTCCTTCGCTCCTATCCGTACGAGGCGGTGGGCGCGCACCTATTCGGGACCGTGGGCGAGATCACCGAGGAGCAGCTCGACGACGAGCGCTACCGCGGCGTGACACTCGGCGACCGTGTCGGCCAGTCCGGGATCGAGTACCAGTACGACCGCTTCCTGCGCGGCCAGAACGGCGCGCGCCGCCTCCAGGTGGACGCCTTCGGTCGGCTCGAGGAGCAGCTCGGCGAGCGGCAGCCCAAGCAGGGCCGCCAGCTCCGTCTCACGATCGACCTCGACGTCCAGCGCGCCGGCCAGCGGGCGCTCGGCTCGGCGCGGGGGAGCTTCGTCGTGATGGACGTGCAGACCGGCCAGGTGCGGGCGCTCGGCTCCTCGCCGAGCTTCGATCCCAACGTCTTCTCCCGGATCATCCGCCAGCGCGACTACGAGCGGCTCACGGCCGAGGAGAACGGTGCGCCCCTCTCCAACCGCGCGATCCAGGGCCTCTATCCCACGGGCTCGACCTTCAAGCTGGTCACCTCGGTCGCCGCGCTCGAGGGCGGGCTGATCACGCCCGACACGGTGCAGGTGGACGGCGGCTCGATCAAGGTCGGCGGAGTCACGTTCAAGAACGCCGGGGAGGTCGCCCACGGCGCCGTCGCGCTACGCCGGGCGCTCCAGGTCTCGAGCGACGTCTACTTCTACCGCCTCGGCCTCGAGGCCAACGGGTCCGACCTGATCCAGGACTGGGCGAGGCGCCTCAGCCTCGGGCGCCGCACCGGGATCGACCTCCCCGGCGAGTTGCCCGGCCTGATCCCCACCGAGAAGTGGCGAAACGACCAGTTCGCGGAGTTCCAGCGCTGCAAGGAGAAGAAGAAGCCGACGCCCGCGGAGATCTCGCTCGGCACCTGCGGCTTCCAGGACCGGGCCTGGAGCGTCGGCGACAACATCAACCTGTCGGTGGGCCAGGGTGACCTCCAGGCCAACCCGCTCCAGATGGCCATCGCCTACGCCGCGGTCGCGAACGGCGGCAAGGTCGTGCGGCCGCGCCTCGCCGAGCGGATCGAGGACGACCAGGGCCGCGTGCTCCAGGAGTTCGAGCCCGCGACGCCGCGCCGCGTGCGGATCAAGGCCGCCCACCGCAACGCGATCATGGAGGGCCTGCGCGCGGCGGCGGACGCGCCCGGCGGTACCTCGTTCGGCGTTTTCCAGGGCTTCCCGGTCCCCGTGGCCGGCAAGACGGGGACGGCCGAGAAGGGCGCCGGCAGGCCGGACCAGTCGTGGTACGTCGCGATGTGGCCCTACCCCGACGTGAAGTACGTGGCGGCGGTCACCTTCGAGGCCGGCGGCTTCGGCGCGGACACCGCGGCGCCGGCGGCGCGGAAGCTGATCGCGGCCGTCGAGGACATCGACGACGACGGCCCGAAGGCCGAGGACGCCGAGCGCTCGGCGGTGCGGGACTGATGCGCGCGGCCACCGAGAGTAGGGTGAGGGCGTGACCCCGCCGAGGGAGCTCGCGACGGCGATCGAGGACTTCCGCGAGCCGCCGCCCCAGCCGCGCTTCCTGCGGCTCGACCTGCTGCTGCTCGTCGCCTCCGTCGGCCTGATCGGCTGCAGCATCTACACGCTCTCCACGGCGACGCTCGACGACGTGCCGGGCGACCCGTACTTCTACGTCATCCGGCAGTCGATCTACGCCGCTGTCGGCATCACGCTGATGCTCCTGATCCCGCGCTTCGACTACTCGCGGCTGCGGGAGCTCAAGGTCGGCATCTACGGGGTGCTCATCTCCTCGATCCTGCTCGTCTACGCGGTCGGCGCCGCCGCCCGCGGGTCGAAGCGCTGGATCGAGCTGCCGTTCTTCCGCTTCCAGCCGTCCGAGCTCGGCAAGGTGCTGCTCATCGTCGCGCTCTCGGCCTTCGCGATCGATCGCGTGCGGCGCCTTTCGGAGCGGGAGCAGACCAGCCGGCTCGTGCTGCTCGCGCTGGTCCCGGCGATGCTCGTCATCGCCCAGCCCGACCTCGGCTCCGGGCTCGTGTACCTCGTGATCGTGCTCGCGGTCCTGTTCGTGGCGGGCACCCGCTGGACGCACTTCGCGGCCCTCGGCGGGCTGGCGGTGGCGGCGACCGCCCTCACGCTCGTAGCCGCGCCGGCGGTCGGCGTCCAGGTGCTCGAGGACTACCAGAAGGACCGGCTCACGGCCTTCCTCAGCCCGAGCTCAGACCCGCAGAGCCAGGGCTACCAGTTGCGGCAGTCCATCACCGCGATCGGCTCCGGGCAGAAGACCGGCCGGGGCACCGAGGAGGCGACCCAGACGCGCCTCAACTTCCTGCCCGAGCACCACACCGACTTCGTCTTCTCGGTCGTCGGCGAGGAGTTCGGCTTCATGGGCGCGGCGTTCGTGCTCTCGCTCTATGCGCTGCTGATCTGGAGATGCCTGCGGATACTGACCCTGTCGAAGAACCTCTACGGGGCGCTGCTGGCAGGTGGCGTCACGGCCATGCTCATGTTCCAGGTCTTCGTGAACGTCGGGATGACCATCGGGATCATGCCCATCACCGGGATCCCGCTGCCGCTCATGAGCTACGGCGGCTCATCCGTTCTCGTCACCCTGCTCGCGATCGGGTTGTTGCAGTCCGTGCACGCCCAGGCCCGCGAGGTCCAGGCGGCGAAGTCGCGCGAACTGCTCGCCTGACGGGACGGTTGCGGCTGGCGCAGCGCCGGTCCGCTGATTAGGGTGGCCGTCGATCGGATGAGGTACCTACTCGCGACACTGGCCTCGCTAGCGGCTCTCCTTGCCCCGGGCACCGTCGAGGCGGCCCAGATCCACATCGAGCCGGACGGCACGATGCGCTACATCGGCGAGGGCACGGAGTCGAACGACGGGGTGCTCACCTTCGACGCCGGGACGAACCGGATCGTCGTGACCGAGCGGAACGCGTCTGTGCCCCTGAACGCAACCGGCCCGTGCAGCGTCTCCGGGCGTGATGCCTCGTGCCCGGTCGGCTCGCTCGCGCGCGTGCGCATCTCGCTGAACGAGGGCGTGGACGTCTTCACGATCCAGACCGACCGGGTGCCCGTCGCGCTCGGCGGGGGCGCCGCCGCCGACGTGCTCCACGGCGGGCCGGGCGACGACTCGCTCACCGGCGGCGGGGGGGACGACCTGATGACGGGCGGCGCCGGGCACGACGTCTTCGACTCCGGTGACGGCGACGACCTGATGATGGGCTCGGCCACCGCCGACGGCCCGGACGTGTTCATGGGCGGCGCCGGCAGCGATCGCGTGGACCTCTCGGCGCGCACCGCCCCGTTGACGATCACGCTCGACGGCCACCCGAACGACGGCGAGGCCGGCGAGATCGACAACGTCGTTCCCGACGTCGAGCACGTGACCGGCGGCCAGGGCGCCGACGCCATCACCGGATCGGCGAACGGGGAGACGCTCGACGGCGGCGGGGGCTCGGACAACCTCGACGGCGGCGGCGGCGCGGACACACTCCGGGGAGGCGCCGGGACGGACCTTCTTACCGGTGGCGCCGACGGAGACGTGCTCGACGGCGGCGACGGCCCCGACACGGTCATGGGCGGGGACGGGAACGACAC
>DATMJO010000004.1:0-6068 GCA_035553855.1 Thermoleophilaceae bacterium
CCCAGCCACTCCCGAAGCGGCCGATCCCCGCGTCCTTGAACTTGCCCTTGAAGTCGTCGAACGAGCCGAAGGCCTCGTCGATCGCCGCGGCCAACTCGTCGGAGGGCTCGTCGCCGCCGTCGGGGCTCATGATCTGCCAGAAGAACGTGTGGTTCGCGTGCCCGCCGGCGTTGTTGCGGACGGGGCCCTGCTTGTCCTCGGGAAGCGAGTCCAGGTTCTGGAGGACCTCGAGGACGTCGCGGTCCGCCCACTCCGTGCCTTCGAGCGCGGCGTTGGCCTTGTCCACGTACGCCTGGTGATGCTTGTCGTGGTGGACCTTCATGGTCTGCTCGTCGATATGGGGCTCGAGAGCGTCGTAGGGATAGGGAAGATCCGGGACTTCGTAGGGCATCGGGGCCTCCTCGGTCGGGGGTACGGGCCTGAAAAGCTAGTCTCTCCGGGCGCGTGACCCGGCTCTCCCGCTACTTCCTGCCCACCGTCAAGGAGGCGCCCGCGGACGCAGAGGCGGTCTCGCACAAGCTGCTCGTGCGCGCGGGGCTCGTCCGGCAGGTCGGGAGCGGCCTCTGGACCTACCTCCCCGCGGGCTGGCGTGCCCATCGCCGGGCGGAGCAGATCGTGCGCGAGGAGCTGGACGCAATCGGCGCGCAGGAGATGCTGATGCCGGTGCTCCACCCGGCCGAGCTGTGGCAGCGCTCCGGCCGCTACGAGATCGACGAGCTCTTCAAGCTGGAGGACCGCCGCGGAGCTCCGCACGTCCTGGCGATGACGCACGAGGAGGTCGTCACGCTGCACGTGTCGCGCGACGTGCGCTCCTACCGGGACCTGCCCCAGATCCTCTACCACTTCCAGATCAAGGAGCGCGACGAGCCGCGGCCGCGCGCGGGCCTGCTCCGCACCCGCGAGTTCATCATGAAGGACTCCTACAGCTTCGACCGCGACCGCGAGGGCCTCGACCGCCAGTACGACCTGCACCTCGGCGCCTACGACCGGATCTTCGAGCGCACCGGCCTCGAGTGGTACCGCGTCGAGTCCGACGTCGGGATGATGGGCGGCCACGGCGCCCACGAGTACATGGCGCCCTGCGCGGCGGGGGAGAACGACGTCGCGCTCTCCGGCGCCGGCTACGCCGCGAACGTCGAGGTCGCGAGCGCCACGCCGCAGGCGGTGGACGGGCTGCCGGCCCCGCTCGGCGCGCCGGAGCGCGTGGAGACGCCGGGGGCGACGACCATCGAGCAGGTCGCGGGGCTCCTCGGCGTGCCGGCCGGGGCGCTCGTGAAGGCGATCCCCGTCATGACCGAGGGATCGGGTCCGCTGCTCGTCGTCCTGCGCGGCGACCATCGCCTCAACGAGATCAAGCTCGCCAACCACCTCGGCTCGGCGGTGCGCCCGGCCACGGACGACGAGGTCGCATCGGAGTTCGGCAGCGTCCCCGGCTTCATCGGGCCCGTCGGCGCGAAGGCGCCGGTGCTGGCCGACGAGGCGCTGCGCGGCCTGGCGGGACTCGTGGCGGGCGCGAACGACCGCGACCTCCACCTGCGCGGCGTCGAGCCCGGGCGCGACTTCGAGCCCGCCTGGGGCGACGTGCGCCGCGTCGAGCCCGGCGACACCTGCCCGCGCGGGGGCGAGATCCGCATCGAGCCCGCGATCGAGGTGGGCAACACCTTCAAGCTCGGCACGCGCTACAGCGAGCCGCTGGGCGCCACCTACCTCGACGAGCAGGGGACCGAGCAGCTGATCCAGATGGGCTCCTACGGGATCGGGCCCGCCCGGATCCTCGCCGCGGCCGTCGAGCAGTACGCCGACGAGGCCGGGATCTCCTGGCCGCGCTCGCTCGCCCCCTGGGACGTCGAGCTCGTGGGGCTCGGCAAGGAGGGCGAGGAGGCCCGCGATGTCGCCGAGCGCCTGTACGAGGAGCTCTCCGGTCAGGGGCTCGAGGTGGTCTACGACGACCGCAGCGCCAGCCCCGGCGAGAAGTTCGCCGACGCCGAGCTGCTCGGCTGCCCGCTGCGCCTGACGGTCGGGCGCAAGGGCGTCGAGGCGGGTGAGGTCGAGGCGCAGGTGCGCAGGGGCAGGGAGAAGCGGGCGATCCCGCTCGATGGGGCCGCCGCCGCGGCCGCCGGGCTGTGGCGCGAGCTCCCCTGACGACCCGCCGGCTGCTCGGCCTCGACCGGTCGGGACCGCCGCCGCCCGAGACCCTCGCGGGACAGCCGCTCCAGCCCTGGACCCTCCCGAACGCGATCGGATACGCGCGCCTCGCGCTGCTGCCCGTGTTCCTCGTGCTCGCGCTGGGATCGGGCGACGGGCGGGTCGCCCTGGCGTCGGTGCTCTATGCCGTGATCGGCGGCACCGACTATCTCGACGGCATGCTGGCCCGCATCACCGGCCAGTACAGCCGTCTTGGAGCGCTCCTCGACCCGCTCGTGGACAGGCTGCTGGTGGTCTCCGGCGTCGTCGTCTGCTGGCACTTCGAGCTACTCCCGCGCTGGGCGCTCGCGCTGCTCGCCGGGCGCGAGCTGGTGATGCTCGTCCTGACGCAGGTCGCGCTGCGCCGGGGGCTCGTGGACCTGAACGTGAACATGCTCGGCCGCTGGGCCGTCTGGCCGACGATGTTCTCCCTGTTCCTCGCGATGGTGTCGGTCACCTGGGTCGCCGAGGCGCTCCTCTACCTGGGGCTCGCGATGACGCTGGGGGCGACCGCGATCTACATGCGAGATGGCCGCGACGCGATACGGGGAGCCTCAACCGGAGGTTGAGCTTCGCGTCTATACTCGCGCCCTGCCCACCACCCCGACCCGGCGGGAGTCCCATGGAAGACACGTTCCCCGATCTCGGCGCCCTCACCGACCCGGAGCTGAAGGACCTGATCCAGCAGCTCACCGAGGAGGAGCAGGAGGTCTCGTACAAGCGCCGGATCCTGCACGGGAAGATCGACATCCTCCGCGCGGAGCTCGTCAACCGCCTGCGGCGCAAGCACGAGGAGGGCGAGGAGGTCATCTCGGGCGCGGACGTGCAGCAGCTCACCGACATCCTCGCCGGCAAGGCGAGCCCCGAGCTGGACGACCGCTAGAGGCGCGGTCCGGGGGAACGCGCCATGCACTGCCCCGAATGCGGTCTCGTCAACAGCGAGGGCGCGAACTACTGCCAGAAGTGCGGCGCCTTTCTCGGCGCCCGCCGCGAGGGTGACGGCGACACGACCGTCGCTTACCAGATAGGCGAGACGGGGGAGCTCGAGGCGGTGGACCTCGAGCGGGTTGCCGCTCAGGGCGCGACGCTCGTGATCCGGGCAGGCGGCGGCCGCTCCGGCGAGAGCTTCGCCCTCGACGGCGAGCGCATGACGATCGGGCGCAGCCCGGAGGCCGAGGTGTTCCTCGACGACGTCACCGTCTCGCGCAACCACGCGCTCATCGTGCGCCGCCGCGACGGCCTGCACATAGACGACCTGGGCTCGCTGAACGGCACCTACGTGAACCGGCGGCGGATCGAGTCGCACAAGCTCGTCGACGGCGACGAGCTCCAGGTCGGCAAGTACAAGCTGAGCTACCTCGAGCGATGAGCGCCGACGTCGAGACCGCCGAGCGGACGGGCAACGGGCACGCGGCCGAGGGCGCGCCCGCCACGGTCGGGCAGAAGGCCGCCACGATCGGCGCCGTCGCGAAGATGCTGGAGCGCGAGTTCCCCGACATCTCGATCTCGAAGATCCGCTATCTCGAGGAGCAGAAGCTCCTCACGCCCCGCCGCACGCAGGGCGGCTACCGGCTCTTCACCCAGACCGACATCGAGCGCCTGCGCACGATCCTCCGCCTCCAGCGAGACGAGTACCTGCCGCTCAGGGTGATCAGGCAGGAGCTCGCCACAGGCCGGACCGAGCCCGAGCCGCCGCCGAAGGGCGGGGCGCCCGACGCGCGGCCACCGCGCCGCGCGGCCGTGCAGATCCGCGGGGGCGCGGCCCAGTACGAGCTCGAGGAGGTGCTGGAGGAGACCGGCGCCGACGCGGCGCTCGTGAAGGAGCTTCAGGACTTCGGGATCGTCAAGGGCACCGAGGTCGACGGCATGACCCGCTACGACGAGTCCGATCGCGAGATCGTGCGGGCCTGCGCCCAGCTCGCGCGCTACGGCGTCGGGGGCCGCAACCTGCGCGTGTTCCGCACCTCCGCGGACCGCGAGGCGTCGTTGCTGGAGCAGATCCTGGCGCCCGCCCTGCGCTCGCGGAACGCCGAGCGGCGCAAGGAGGCGCTTGAGGCGCTCGAGAGCCTCGCGGCGATCACGTCGCACCTGAAGCACCTGCTGCTCGTGCGCGACCTCCGCCGCGTCGCCGGCTGACGGCTCGCGGCCCGCGACCGCTCGGTACGATCCGCCGATGGGGGGGAGGCAGGGAGCCAGACCCGGCCGTGCCTGGCTGCTCGGTGCAGCCACGCTGGCGCTCGCCTGGTCACTCGTCGTCGGACTCGGGCCCGGTGCCCCGGTACCCGTCTCCGAGCAGCTCGGGGACCCCGCGTTCGACCCGCCGAAGGAGCTCGCGATGGAGCGGCAGGCAGAGCGTGAGATCCGCGGGAAGATCGAGATGCTGATCGCGACGGCCGACGCCCAGGATCCGGAGATGTGCCTCAAGCTCTTCGCGGAGAAGTGGCGCCGCACCCGCCCGGAATGCCCGCTCATCATGGAGGGGCATCCTCCGCTCGAGCTGGACACGATCGACATGATCGACGTGTTCGGGCCGCGCGCGCGGGTGGAGTTCACCGGCATGGTCCGGGGGCGCAAGAAGGTCAACTGGGAGGCGAACCTCATCCTCGAGACGCGCAAGTGGATGTTCGACCACCTCGTCTATCACCGCCACGGCGCGCCCCGCTAGCGTCCCGGCCATGAGCGCGCCAGACCTGCGCGACCACGTGCGCGACATCCCGGACTTCCCGAAGCCGGGGATCGTCTTCAAGGACATCACGCCGCTGCTGCTCGATCCGGCGGCCCTCAACGCGGCCATCGACGACCTCGCCGCCTACGCCTCGGAGCGCGAGGTGGACTGCGTCGTCGCGGCCGAGGCGCGCGGCTTCATCCTCGGCGGCGCGGTGGCGGCGCGCATCGGAGCCGGCTTCATCCCCGCGCGCAAGCCGGGCAAGCTCCCGCACGAGTCGATCTCCGCCGAGTACGCCCTGGAGTACGGCGTGGACACGCTGGAGGTGCACCGCGACGCGCTGGGCCCGGGGCGGCGCGTCCTCGTCCACGATGACCTGATCGCGACCGGTGGGACGGCCGCTGCCTGCTGTCGCCTGGTGGAGGACTCGGGAGCCCATGTCGTGGGCTGCGCGTTCCTCGTCGAGCTCGCCTTTCTCGGCGGGCGCGAGCGCCTGGCCCCGCACGACGTCCACAGCCTGATCTCATACGCGGGGGAATGAACGGATGCCCGAGGTGACGAGATCCCGGACGGTGACCGCCCCGCGCGACGCGGTGTGGCAGCTCGTGTCCGACCCCGACCATCTGCCGCGCTGGTGGCCGGGGGTGCGCCGCGTCGAGGACGCCACGCCGCTGGCATGGACGAAGGTGCTGGTCACCCCCCGCGGCAAGACCGTGCGCGCCGACTACAGCCGCGAGGCGGCGGAGGAGCCGGCGCGCCTCGTATGGCGCCAGGAGCTCGCCGAGACGCCGTTCGAGCGCTTTCTGCGCGAGTCGCTCGTCGAGATCGGCCTCGAGCCCGACGGCGGGCGCACGCGCATCTCCGTCACGGCCGTGCAGCGCCTGCGCGGCCTCTCACGCTTCGGAGGCTTCATGGTGCGCCGTGCCACCCGAAGGCAGCTCGACGAGGCTCTGGACGGCCTGGAGCGCGCCCTGGGGGGTGCGACGTGAGCGACCCGCTCGCGCCACGGACCCGCTGGTGGGGCTGGGGGGACGGCAGCGGCGATGCGCATGCTCTCCCGCCGGCGGCCGAGTCGCTGCTCGCCTCCGAGCTCGGGCTCGAGGGGGAGCGGACCCCGGCCGCCCCGCTCGAGGAGATGCGCCTGCCCGACCCGGAGCTGCCCGAGGCGCTCCGCTCCGACCTCGCCGGCATCGTGGGGGCGGAGCACGTACGCGACGAC
>DATMJO010000005.1:0-21509 GCA_035553855.1 Thermoleophilaceae bacterium
CCTCCTTCTCGATGTACCCGCACCTCGCCGCGATGACCGGCGCGCAGGCGGTCACCGTCCCGCTCGACGACGCGGGCTGCCACGACCTCGACGCGATGCTCGCGGAGGTGACGGTCGCGACCCGGATCGTCGTGGTGTGCAACCCGAACAACCCGACGGCCACCGCGCTCCCGGTCGAGCGCCTCGACGCGTTCGCCGCCACGCTGCCGGGCCACGTGCTCCTGATCGTCGACGAGGCCTACGTCGAGTTCAACACGCTCCAGGGGGACCCCGACGCGTCGCTCTCCCTCATCGAGCGGCACCCGAACGTCGTGCTGCTCAGGACCTTCTCGAAGGTCTACGGCCTCTGCGGCCTGCGGATCGGCTACGCGCTCGGCTCCGAGGACTTCCGCCTCGCCTGCGACCGCGTGCGCCAGCCCTTCAGCGTGAACATGCTCGCCCAGGCGGCGGCCTCCGAGGCGATCCTCCACCAGGACGAGGTCGAGCGCCGCGTCGAGCGCACCGTGATCGAGCGCGTGCACCTCGAGACGGAGCTCGGCGACCGCGGCCTGGCGCAGACCGACTCGCAGGCGAACTTCGCCTGGGTCTCGCTCGGCGAGCGCGACGAGGAGGCCGTCATGCGCGGTCTCGGCGAGCGCGGCGTCATCGTCCGCTCGGGCACCGATCTCGGCGAGCCGGGGTGGCTGCGGGTCACCTACGGGACCCGCCAGGAGAACGACCGCTTCCTGCAGGCGCTCGACGAAGCGTTGTCGCAGGCGCCCCCCGGCTGATACAACTACCTCGATGGACCTGAACGGCACGCCCACCTCCGCGCCCCTCGGCGCACCGCGTGCCTATGCGTATCTCTGGCGATTTATCTAGGCGTCCGGCCCGCGGCCGCGTGGCCGCCAACCCCGAGACACAGCTCTCGCCGCCGGGCGCCGCAGCACCCCGTTCGTAGGATTCCACTCGCCAGGTACGAAAGGTTCAGGTCCACATGACGATCTTGAGAGGGGGGGCAATGACGCAGCACCCCGACCGCGTCCGCGACCAGCGGATAGAGGGGGTCGTCCCGCTCGTCACCCCCGCGCTGATGAATCACGAGCTGCCGCTCTCCGAGGAGAAGGCGGCGGTCGTGCTCGACGGGCGGGAGAGGATCGCCCGCATCCTCGACCGCGACGACGACCGGCTGCTCGTCGTGGTCGGCCCCTGCAGCGTCCACGACGTGGATGCGGGGCTCGAGTACGCGAACCGCCTGGCTGCGGTGGCGCACGACCTGGAGGACGACCTCTGCGTCGCCATGCGCGTCTACTTCGAGAAGCCGCGTACCACCACGGGCTGGAAGGGCATGATTAACGACCCGCACCTCGACGGCTCGGGCGACGTGAACACCGGCCTGCGCATGGCGCGCGGGCTGCTGCTCGAGGTGCTGGGGCTCGGCCTGCCGGTCGGCTGCGAGTTCCTCGACCCGATCACCCCGCAGTACATCTCGGACACGGTGGCGTGGGGGGCGATCGGCGCCCGCACGACGGAGAGCCAGATCCACCGCCAGCTCGCGTCGGGGCTGTCGATGCCGGTCGGCTTCAAGAACAGGACCGACGGCGACGTGGACGTCGCCGTGGACGCCGTGCGCGCGGCCGCCGCCTCGCACGCGTTCGCGGGGGTGGACATGTCGGGCACGCCGGCGATCCTGCACACGAGCGGCAACGCCGACTGCCACGTCATCCTGCGCGGTGGGCGCGGGGCGCCCAACTACGGCGGCGAGGCGGTCGCCGCGGCCGTCGCGAAGCTGCGCGCCCGCGGCCTACCGGAGCGCGTCGTGATCGACGCCTCGCACGACAACAGCGGCAAGGACCACGAGCGCCAGGCCGACGCGGTCTCCGCGGTCGCGGGCCAGATGGCCGCCGGCGAGGGCGCGATCGTCGGCATGATGCTCGAGTCGTTCCTCGTGGCGGGACGGCAGGACCTCGTCCCGGGCGGGAAGCTGACCTACGGCCAGTCGATCACCGACGCCTGCATGGACTGGGACGCGACCGTCCTCGCTCTCGACACGCTCGCGGGAGCCGTGCGCGCCCGGCGCGAAGCGGCCTAGGCCATGCGCATCGCCGTGCTCGGGGTCGGCCTGATCGGAGGCTCGATCGGGCTCGCCGCCCGGGCGCGGGTGGAGGGGGCCGAGGTCGTGGGCTCGGGCCGCGATCCCGCGCGGCTCGAGCGCGCCCGCGAGCTCGGGGCGATCGATCACGCGGCGGCGTCGCTCGAGGAGGCGCTCGACGGGGCGGATGCCTGCTTCGCGTGCGGCCCCGTGGGCGCCCTGCCCGGCCAGATCGAGGCCGCGCTCGCCGCCGCCGGCCCCGGCTGCGTCGTGACCGACGCCGGCTCCACCAAGCGCGCCCTGGCGCGCGCGTTCACCGACGAGCGCTACATCGGCGGCCACCCGATCGCGGGCGCCGAGACGTCGGGAGTGGAGCACGCGAGGGCCGACCTGTTCGAGGGTGCGACCTGGTACCTCACGCCGGGCGAGCGCTCCTCCGGCCTGCTGTACGAGCGCCTTCACCGCCTCGTCGTCGCGCTGGGCGCCCGCCCGGTCGCGATCGACGCCGAGGCGCACGACCGCCTGCTCGCGACGGTCAGCCATCTCCCTCATGTGCTCGCGAACGTGCTCGTGGACCGCGCGGCGCGGAGGGTCGGGGAGGGCGACCCGCTGCCGCGCATCGGCCCGAGCTTCCGGGACGCCACGAGGGTCGCGGGCGCCAGCACCGAGATCTGGCGGGACATCTACGTTTCCAACGCGGAGGCGATCGCGGACGAGATCGACCAGGCCGTGGCCGGGCTGGAGCATGCCGCGTCCCTGTTGCGGTCCGGCGACGGGGACGCGATCGGCACGTGGAACGACGAGGCCCGCGAGAGCCGCCGCCGCCTGCTGGAGGCCGACCTCGCCGCCGGCCAGGTCCACGAGTTGCGCCTCACGGTGCCGAACGAGCCCGGCGTGGTCGCCCAGGTGGCCCTCGCGCTCGGGCGCGCCGGGGTGAACATCGCCGACCTGGCGCTGGCGCCCGCGCCCGACATGCGCAGCGGCGCGATCACCCTCTGGGTGGCGGGCGACGCCGACGCGGGGCGGGCCGAGGCGCTCATCGCGGAACTGGGCTTCCCGGTCGCGCGCGCCTGAGCGCGCGGCCGTCCCTGCGAGAATCGCCGCCCCATGGCCCGCTTCGAACCATCAGGACCGCTGCGTGGCAGCGTCACCCCGCCCGCCGACAAGTCGATCTCCCACCGGGCCGCACTGTTCGGCGCGATGTCGGACATGCCGGTGACGATCCGCAACTACCTCTCCTCGCAGGACACCAACTCGACGCTCGAGGCCGTCCACTCGCTCGGAGCCGGCGTGGACGAGCACGGACTGGAGCTGGTCGTGAGGGGGGTGGGGCTGCACGCGCCGCTCGGGACGACCGGCGGCCGCCTGGACGTCGGCAACTCGGGAACGCTCATGAGGCTGCTGCCGGGCTGGCTCGCCGGGCAGCCGGGCGGCGTCTGGGTGCTCGACGGCGACGAGTCGATCCGGCGCCGCCCCGTGGACCGCATCGTGGAGCCGCTGCGCCTCATGGGGGCCGAGATCGAAAGCGCCGAGGGGGGCCTGCCCCCGCTCACGATCAGGGGCGGCGACCTGCACGGCGCGCACTACGAGCTGCCGGTGGCGAGCGCGCAGGTGAAGTCGTGCGTCCTGATCGCGGGCATGCTCGCCGAGGGCGAGACGACGATCCGCGAGCGGGTTCCGAGCCGTGACCACACCGAGCGGATCCTCCGGCGGGCCCAGGCACCGTTCACCAAGGACGGCGACACCCTGCGTATCTCGCAGGTGGACGAGATCGAGCTCGACGAGATCACCGTCCCGGGCGACCCGTCGTCGGCGGCGTTCATGGTGGCCGCGGCGCTGCTCGTGCCGCGCTCGCGGATCGTCATCCGCGGCGTGGGCCTCAACTGGACGAGGACCGGCTTCCTGCGGATCGCCGAGCGCATGGGCGGCATCGTGGTCGGCGACCTCGAGGAGCACGGCGCGGAGTCGGCGGACGAGCCGATCGGCGAGCTCGACGTGGCGGCGGCGCAGCTGGCGGGCACGACCGTCGAGGCGGCCGAGGTGCCGCTCGCGATCGACGAGCTGCCGCTGGTCGCCCTGCTCGGTTGCTTCGCCGAGGGCGAGACGGTCGTGCGCGGCGCCGAGGAGCTGCGCGTGAAGGAGACCGACAGGATCGCGGCCGTGGTCGAGGAGCTCCGCGGGCTCGGTGCCGAGATCGAGGCGACCGCCGACGGCTTCGTGGTCAACGGCACGGGTGGCCTGCGCGGCGGGAGGCTCGACGCCCGCGGCGATCACCGCATGGCGATGCTGGGCGCGGTCGCCGGCCTCGCCTCGGAGGAGGGCGTCGAGGTCGCGGGGATGGAGGCCGCGGCCGTGTCGTATCCGACCTTCGAGGACGACCTCGCTGAGCTCCGCTCCGCCCGCGCGACCGGCCACAAGTAGCCTTCGGCGCCGCATGGTGATCGCGATCGACGGGCCCGCGGGAGCGGGCAAGAGCACCGTGGCGCGTTCCCTCGCGGAGCGGCTCGGCTTCACCTACCTCGACTCGGGCGCGATGTATCGCGCCGTCGGGCTCGCGCTCCTCGAGCAGGGCGGCACCGCCTCCGAGCACGCGGAGGCCCTCTCGATCGAGCTCGGTGAGCGGGTCAGGGCGAACGGGAAGGACGTCACCGAGGCGATCCGGCGCCCCGAGGTGGCGGAGGCCGCTTCACGCGTCGCCGCCAACCCCAAGGTCAGGGAGGCGCTCGTCGAGAAGCAGCGGGCGCTGCTCGCCGAGGGCGACTGGGTGATCGAGGGCCGCGACATCGGCACGGTCGTCGCGCCCGAAGCCGAGGTCAAGATCTTCCTCACCGCGAGCCCGGAGCAGCGGGCCCAGCGCCGCGCCTACGAGCTGCGGGCGGACTGGCGGATCGTGCTGCGCGACCAGGCGCTGCGGGACCGCGCCGACCGCGAGCGCGAGCACTCCCCGCTGCGGGCGCACCCCGACGCGATCGAGCTCGACTCCACCGACCGGCCGGTCGAGGACGTGGTGAGCCAGATCGTCGGGCTCGTGCGCCAGGCCGCCAAGGGCTGAGCGATGGCCCTGCCCAAGGTCGCGGTCGTCGGCTATCCCAACGTCGGCAAGTCCACGCTCGTGAACCGCCTCAGCGGGACCCGCGAGACGGTCGTGCACGAGGACGCGGGCGTGACGCGCGACCGCAAGGAGGTCGAGTGCGACTGGAACGGGCGCCGCTTCCTGCTCGTCGACACCGGCGGCGTGGACATCGAGGAGCGCGACGCGCTGGCCCGCTCCGTGCAGGAGCAGTCGCGACGCGCGGTGGCCGACGCCCAGCTCGCGGTGCTCGTGGTGGACGCCCGTGCCGGGTTCCGGCCGGGCGACGACGAGCTCGCGGTGGTCCTGCGCAAGGGCCCGGTGCCGGTCGTCGTCGCGGCCAACAAGGTGGACGACGTGCGCGCGGTCCCGCAGGCGGCCGAGTTCCACGCGCTCGGCCTGGGCGATCCGGTGGCCGTGTCGGCCACGCAGGGGCTCGGCACGGGCGACCTCCTCGACCGGATCGTCGCCCTCCTGGGCGACGGTGCGCCCCCGGACGAGGGCGACGCCGTCCGGCTCGCGGTGATCGGCAGGCCGAACGTCGGCAAGTCCTCGATGGTCAACGCCTTCCTGGGAGAGGAGCGGGTGATCGTCTCCGACCTCGCCGGCACGACGCGGGACTCCATCGACACGCGGCTCGAGTTCGAGGAGCGCGAGATGGTTCTGGTCGACACCGCAGGGCTCCGGCGCCGGACCAAGGTCGCCGGAACGGTCGACTACTACGCGCAGCTCCGCTCCGAGCGGGCCGCGGAGCGCGCCCACGTCGCGATCGTGGTCTGCGACGGCTCCGAGGGGATGACGACCGAGGACTTCCGGGTGGCCGAGCTTGCGATGAAGACGGGCTGCGCGACGCTCATCGCGCTGAACAAGTGGGACATCCAGGACACCGACCTCGACTTCGTCAAGGGCCGCGTGTCGCAGAAGCTCCGGCTCCGCCCGGAGGTGCTCACCGTCTCGGCCAAGAGCGGGCGCGGGATCACGCGCCTGCTCCGGCGGGCGATCGTGCTGGCCGACCGCGCGTCCGAGCGGATCCCGACCCCCGCGCTGAACCGCTTCCTCGCGGACGTCCAGGCGCTGCGCGACCCGCCGGCCATCCGCGGGCGGCGCCTGAAGATGTACTACATGACCCAGTACGACACGCGGCCTCCGCGCTTCGCGATCCAGGTGTCGGACCGCAGCCGCGTCACCCGCGACTACGCGTACTTCATCGAGAACCGGCTCCGCGAGCGCTGGGGGCTCGAGGGCGTCCCGCTCGTGATCGATTTCAAGGGCCGCGACGCCGGCCGCTCGCCCGAGGAGGGGCAGGGGAGGACGCGGCGCTCGTGAGGCGCGCGGGCGTCGCGCTCGCGCTCGCCGTCCTCGCCGGGCTGGGCGCCTACGGGCTGCTGGCGCGCGGAGGCGAGGGCGCCCCTCCCGACCGGGCGGCGGCGTTCGTGCCCGCGGGCGCCCGGGTGTATGTGAACCTGTCGACGGGCTCGCCCGGCTTCGAGCGGCTGAGAAACCTCAGCGAAGACCTCGCCGCGATCGACGCCGGCGCCGCCGGCGTGCTGGCGCGGCTGGCGCGGCTCACGCGGAGGAGCCGCATCGACCCCGGGCGCGACATCGCGGACTGGGTCAAGGGCGAGGCGGCGTTCGCGATCGTCGGCGGGGGCCGGCGCCCCGACTGGGTCGCGGTCATCGAGGCGCGCGATCCAGGCGCCGCCCGCACCGCGCTCAGGCGCGTGGTCGGCTCGGAGTTCGCGTTCACCCGCAACCGCGTCCGCGCCGAGGGCACTGAGCGGCTCGTCTGGGCGTTCCACCGCGGGTTCGCGCTCGTGGGGCCCAAGCCCGGCGTGAGGCTGGCGCTCGACGTCGCGGCGGGCACGGCGCGGCCGCTGTCCTCACTGCGCTCGTACCGCGACCTGCGTCGCCGGCTGCCGCCGGAACGGCTGGCCACCGCCTACCTCTCGAACGCGGGACTGCGCCAGCGCGGCGGCCTGCCCGCGGCCGCGCTCGCCCGCCTCGCGGGCGCCGGAGAGCTGCGCGCCGCCGCGGCCGCCCTGACCCTCGGCGAGGGACGCGGCCGGCTCACGGTGGCCGCGACGCCCGTGGGCCGCGGCGGCTGCGAGCGGCCGCCCGTCCTCCCGGACCTGGTGGACGTGGCCCCGCCCGCGACCGCCGGGCTCGTCGAGATGGCGACGCCGGGCTGCGCGCTGAGCGACCTCGCCGAGGGCGACGGTCCCGCCGGGCGCCTCCTGCGGCGGCTCGACCGCCGCTCGCGGCTCAGCCTGGAGCGGGATCTGGTGCCGCTGCTCCAGCGCGGGGCGGCCCTGCTCGTCACCGAGCCGGTGTCCGGGCCGGCGCTCGTCCTGCTCGTGGAGGGCGCGGGCAGCCGGGGCGTGGAGATCCTCTCCCGCCTCCAGCCCGCCCTGCTCGCCGAGATCGCTCCGGTTCGCCGGGGCCAGGCGCCCGCGTTCGAGGCCGTGACCCTGGCGGACGGCACCCCGGCCCTGACGGCCGCGCTCGGCCCCGGATTGGAGCTGAGCTACGCCTCCATCGCGGGGAGGCTCGCGGTCTCGACCTCCCTGGACGGGCTCGACGAGGTCGCCCGCGAGGGCGGCCTGGGGGAGGAGGAACGGGTCGAGGCGGTGCTCCGGGAGGCACCCGACGAGGCGACGGCGCTAGTCTTCCTCGACCTCGACCAGCTCCTCGCGCTTGCCGAGCAGGTCGGTTTCGCGGACAACGCCGCGTACCTGGCGCTTCGTGACGACCTCCAGAAGCTGAGGTCGGCGGGCGCTGTCGTCACGCGCGGGGAGGACCACACGACAGCGGAGCTCTCCTTCCAGATCCCATGACTTCCGATCGCCTTTCCGACAACGAGTTCCTGTTCACCTCCGAGTCCGTGACCGAGGGTCACCCGGACAAGGTCGCCGACCAGGTCTCCGACGGCGTCCTCGACGCCGTCCTCCGCGACGACCCGACCGGGCGCGTCGCCTGCGAGACCCTCGTAAACACCGGCCTCGTCGTCGTCTCCGGCGAGATCTCCACCACGACCTACGTGGACATCCAGGAGATCGCGCGCGAGACGATCCGCGGCATCGGCTACACCGACGCCGACCTCGGCTTCTCGGCCGACTCGTGCGCGGTCATCAACGCGATCGACAAGCAGTCGCCGGACATCGCGCAGGGCGTCGACACGGCGCTCGAGGCGCGCACCGACCCGGCCGACGACGACCAGCTCGACGTGGCGGGCGCGGGCGACCAGGGCATGATGTTCGGCTACGCCTCGCGCGAGACGCCGGAGCTGATGCCGATGCCGATCTCGCTGGCGCACAAGCTCGCCCACCGCCTGGCCGCCGTCCGCAAGGCCGAGGAGGTCGGCTACCTGCGGCCCGACGGCAAGACCCAGGTGACGGTCCGCTACGAGAACGGCCTCCCGATCGAGATCGAGAAGATCCTGATCTCCACCCAGCACAAGGACGGCGTGGACTCGGAGACGATGATCCGCCCGGACCTCTGGGAGCACGTCGTCCACCCGATCCTCCCGTCCGAGCTGTACGACGAGCGCAAGCTGAACACGCCCAAGAACTTCCTCGTCAACCCGACGGGGCGCTTCGTGATCGGCGGGCCGGTCGGCGACTGCGGGCTCACCGGGCGCAAGATCATCGTCGACACCTACGGCGGCATGGCCCGCCACGGCGGCGGCGCCTTCTCGGGCAAGGACCCGTCGAAGGTGGATCGCTCCGCCGCCTACGCGGCCCGCTACGTCGCGAAGAACGTCGTCGCGGCGGGCCTCGCGGACCGCTGCGAGGTCCAGGTCGCCTACGCCATCGGCGTCGCGCACCCGGTCTCGGTGATGGTGGAGACGTTCGGCACCGAGAAGGTCTCCCGCTCGAAGATCGCCGAGCTGGTCGACGAGCACTTCGACCTGCGCCCCGGGGCCTTCCGCGAGTACCTCAACCTGCACCGGCCGATCTACCAGAAGACGGCGGCCTACGGCCACTTCGGCCGCGAGGACCACGACTTCACCTGGGAGAAGACCGACAAGGCGCAGGCTCTCCGCGAGGCCGCCGGCCTCGGCGCGGAGAAGGCACCCGCCTAGCGCCCCGCCGCCGCACGGTGAACGTCCCGTTTCCCCGGCTATGGGCCGGGAGGACGGACGTTCACCCTGGTGTGGGGGCCTGGAGGAAGTCGATGACGGTCGCTGCGCACTCCTCGGGGGCCTCCTCGAAGACGAAGTGGCCTGCGCCCTCGATCAGGACCACGCGGGCGCCGGGCAGCTCCCTCCCGAACCGGTGCGCGCCCGCCACGGGCGCGAACTGGTCCTCCGAGCCCCAGAGGATCAGCGACGGCACCCCCAGGGCCGCGAGCCGGCCCTCGTAGGGCTCGAGCTTCGAGAAGTCGCCCGATCGGTACAGCTCGAGCTGGCCGCGGCGGCGGGTCTCGTCGGTGAACGCCTTCCAGTACTCGTCCACCGCGTCCTCGCCGATGCCGGGGATGACGCCGGCCAGCATCCCGCCGAACGCCTCGCGGGTCATGTTCTCGAGCAGCTCCTCGCCCTGGCCCTCGGTCCGCAGCACGTCGGCGAGCCCGTGCCACTTCCCGTCGGCGAAGAAGCCGCTGTCGGCGATCACGAGCGCCCCTACGGCGCCCGGGTTGTCGCACGCCCAGCGCAGCGCGATCAGGCCACCCCAGTCGTGGACGACGAGCGTGACGGGCCCGAGGCCCATCGCCTCGTGGAAGCGCCCGACCGCGGCCACGGCGCGGTCCCAGGTGCCCGGCGGATCGGCCGGCGAGTCACCGAAGCCCGGGAGGTCCGGCGCCACGGCGCGGAACCCCGCCGCGGCTATGCGCGGCATCAGGTCGCGCCACATGTAGGAGGACTCGGGATACCCGTGGACGAGCAGCACGGGATCGCCGCGCTCCGGGCCGTCGGGGGTCGCCTCGCGGTAGGCGAGACCGCCTGCTGTAGGGCTCATGCGGCCGACCCTAACGGGGCCCGCCGGTCAGTCGCGCAGCGAGCCGATCTGCGCGCCGGCGTCCGCCATGGAGAGGAGGACGTCGAGGCTGGGGCCGTCGTCGGGGTAGACGGCGGTGCCGATCGAGGCGCTGACGCCCGTCAGGCGCTCGTCGATCTCCGCGAGGCCCTCGATGCCCGCGCCGATCCGCTTGGTCACCCGGCGCGCGCCCTCGGCGTGCGCGCCCGCGAGGAGCACCGCGAAGCGCTCGCCGTCGAACCGGGCCAGGAAGTCCTCGCCGCGCAGGGAGGCGCTGATCCCGATCGCGATCCCGCGCACCACCTCGTCGGCGAGCGCGTCGCCGTAGTCGGTGCGGACGCGTGTGAGTCCGGCCAGGTCGATGCGGGCGATGGCGAAGGGGAGGTCGTGGCGGCGGGAGCGAGCAAGCTCCGCGGCGGCGCGCTGCTCGAAGGCCGCCTGGCTGCCGGCGCCCGTGGCCCTGTCGAGTAGTGCCAGGCCAGAGCCGGTGACCGACGCCGCCGCCCTCCCGCGCGCTCGCTCGACGGCGAGCAGGCGGCCGGCGGTCAGCGCGGCGGAGCCCGCGAGCCAGATCTGGATCAGGGAGTAGCCGGTGGGCGACGCGCCGGAGACGGCCTGGCAGGCGCTGACGGCGACGACGGAGCTCACGAGGGCGGCACCGGCCACGGCGGCGCCCGAACGCCGCGGCACGGCCAGCGAGGCGATCGCCAGCCAGAGGCCGGTCACCGCGATCGCAAGCCCGACGCCGCGCGCGTCGGCGCCCGCGTCGAGCACCCACAGCGCTCCTGCGGCGCCGAGCGCGAGGCTCGCCGCCACGGCCGCGGCGCGCGCGGCGGGGAGCCGCCCGCCCCACGCGCCTGCGCGCGCCCGCAGGCGCTGCGCCAGGCCGGCTTTGCCGGCTTCGATCGTCTCGTCAGTGGCCATCCCGCAGTGTCCCTCCGTCCCCTTCGGGACATGGCTGCGGAAACTTGAGCTGCGGGCAATCGCGCCTGGACGCAGGGCGGGCGGCGGGCGTCCGCGCTTCTCCCTACTCTCGCGCCCGTGATCGCGAAGGTGGAGCCGATGACCCCCGCGCGGGCCCTCAGGGGCCCGTTCGACTACGTCGTGCCCGAGCGGCTGGCGGGCGTCGGCGTGGGCAGCATGCTGCTCGTGCCGTTCGGCGGAAGGCGCCTGCTCGGCGTCGTCACCGGCCTCGCCGAGCAGAGCGACGTCCCGCCGGAGAAGCTCGCCGAGCCCCATTCCGAGCTTGCCCACGCCGTGCCGGAGGACCTCGTCGAGCTTGGCCTCTGGGTGGCTGAGGAGTACTGCTCCACCCCGGCGCGCGGGCTCGCGCTCGTGCTGCCGCCCGGCACGGGCACCGGCCGCGGGCGCAGCGTGCGGGCCAAGCGGATGCTCGTGGCCAGGCTGTCCGGGGCGTCGCCCCCTCTCAAGGGCCTCGGGGAGCGCCAGGTGGCGGCCCTGGCCGCTCTCGCGGACGGCCCCCGCCCGGCGGCCGATCTCGTGCGCGAGGTCGGCTGCGGCCACGCCGCGCTGCGAGCCCTCGAGCGCCGGGGGCTCCTCGAGCTGCGTGAGCAGGAGATCCGCCGAGTGCCGGTCCACGCCCCGGTCGGGTCCGCGACGGCCGAGGAGGAGCGTCTGACGGCCTCTCAGGAGCGCGCCCTCGCCGCGGCGGTGGCGGCGCTCGACGCTCCGGACGGCGCCGATCGCAGGCTCCTGCTCCACGGCGTGACCGGTAGCGGCAAGACCGAGGTCTATCTGCGGGCCGTCGCCGCGGCGCTGGAGCGGGGGATGGGGGCGATAGTGCTGGTGCCCGAGATCGCCCTGACGCCGCAGACCGTAGGCCGCTTCCAGGCGCGCTTTCCCGACACCGTCGCCGTGCTCCACTCGCAGCTGGGCGCCGGTGAGCGCTACGACGAGTGGGCGAGGCTGCGGCGCGGCGAGGCGCGCGTGTGCGTGGGACCCCGCTCGGCCGTGTTCGCCCCGATCGAGGGGCTGGGGCTGATCGTCGTGGACGAGGAGCACGACGCGTCCTACAAGCAGGACGGCGACCCGCGCTACGACGCCCGCCGCGTCGCGGAGAGGCGCGCGGCCCGCAGCGGCGCGCTGCTGCTCGCCGGGAGCGCGACACCGCGCCCGGAGTCCTGGCAGCGCCTGCGCAGGCTCTCGATGCCGGAGCGCGTGGACGGGCGGCCGCTGCCCCCGGTCGAGGTCTGCGGCATGGCGGGCGTGCGCGGGCCGCTGCACCCGCGCACCCGGGAGGCGCTCGACGAGGTCCGCCGCGATGGGGGCAAGGCGATCGTCCTGCTGAACCGCCGCGGCTGGTCGAACTTCCTGACGTGCGGCTCGTGCGCGCGGGTGTGGGGATGCCCCGCGTGCGACGTGTCGCTCGTGCTCCATCGCGCCGCCGGCCGCGTCGCCTGCCACCACTGCGGTCACGAGGAGCCGCTCCCGTCGGTGTGCCCGGACTGCGGGTCCGTGTCGCTCGCGCGCCACGGCACCGGGACGGAGCGGCTCGAGTCCGAGCTCGCAGAGCTCGTGGACCCGCTGCCGGTCCACCGGCTCGACTCCGACGTGGCCGCCGGGCGCGGCGCGATCGCCGGGGTCCTGTCGCGCTTCGACGCGTGCGCGAGCGGGGTGCTCGTCGGCACGCAGATGGTCGCGAAGGGTCACGACTTCCCGGACGTCACGCTCGGCGTCGTCCTCGACGCCGACTCCACGCTGCGCTTCCCGGACTTCCGCTCGGAGGAGCGCACGTTCGCCCTGGTGGCCCAGCTGGCCGGCCGCAGCGGCCGGGGGCGGCGCGGCGGCAAGGTGATCGTCCAGGCGCTCGATCCGTCCGCGCGGGTCCTGCGCCACGCGGCGCGGCACGACTCGGCCGCGTTCCTCGCCGAGGAGCTCGACCGCCGCTCCGCGCTCGCCTATCCGCCGTTCTCCCACCTGATCCGGGTCGTCTGCTCGTCGGAGGAGAAGGGCCCCGAGCTGGATGCGGCGCGCGCGGTGCTCGAGTCGATCGACGACCCGGACGCCCAGGTCCTCGGCCCGGCCATGCGGAACAGCGGGGCCGGGCGCGAGCGGGCGCAGGTCGTGATCAAGGCGTTCGAGCGGGCGCGCGCCGTGAACGCGGTCCGCGAAGCCGTCGAGCGGCTGTCGTCCGAGCGCGCTCACCGCGGGGTTGCGTGGTCGGTCGATGTGGACCCCCAGTAGACTCGGTCACCGTGTCGGAGGAGGTCGTAGAGCTCGAACCAGAGGGGGACGAGGAGCACTCGCTCGACCCTGAGATCGCCGCCCGGCGCGCGGCGGCGATGAGCTTCATCCGTCGCTTCGGCGATCCGGTGCTGAAGAGCAGGGCGACGCCGGTGGATCGCTTCGACGAGGGCCTCGCGAACCAGGTCGCCCGCATGGGCGCGCTCATGCGCGACGCCATCGGGGTCGGGCTGGCGGCTCCGCAGCTCGGGATCTCGCAGCGCCTGCTCGTCTACCGGCTCGGCGACGACGCGCCGCTCGTCGCGCTGGTGAACCCGGAGATCGAGTGGGCGAGCGACGAGGCCGAGGAGATGGAGGAGGGCTGCCTCTCGCTCCCCGGCGTCCACGTGGACGTGGAGCGGCCCGTGCACGTGCGGGTCAGGGCGGCCGACGAGCAGGGCGACACCCGCTTCGTCGAGGCGTCCGGGCTCGAGGCGCGCGTCATCCAGCACGAGCTCGACCACCTGGACGGGGTGCTGATCCTCGACCGGTGCTCGAAGGACCAGCGCAAGGAGGCCATGCGGGCCCTCCGCCAGGCCGAGCAGGCCGACCGGGCCGCCTGAGCGCCCGCCGCGTGCGCACCGTCTACCTCGGGACGTCGGAGTTCGCCGTCGCCGTCCTGCGCCGGCTCGCCGCGAGCCACCATCGGCCCGCGCTCGTGGTCACGCGGCCGGACCGCCCGAAGGGGCGCGGCCGGAAGCTCGCGCCGCCGCCCGCCGCGGAAGCCGCGCGCGAGCTCGGGATCGAGCTGATCCAGCCCGCGAGCGTGAACGACGACGAGGCACGCGCGGCGATCGCCGCCGCCGCGCCCGAGGCCGTCTGCATCTGCGCCTACGGGGGCCTCATCAAGGAGCCGCTGCTGTCGGACCACCCGATGCTGAACGTGCACCCGTCACTCCTGCCGCGCTGGCGTGGCGCCGCCCCTGTCGAGCGGGCCATCGAGGCCGGTGACGCCGAGACGGGCGTCTCGATCATGCGCCCCATCGCCGAGCTGGACGCGGGTCCGGTTTGCCTCCAGCGCACCGAGCCGATCCGCCCGGACGACGACTTCGCTTCGCTGGCGGCGCGCCTCGAGGCGCTCGGGGGCGACCTGCTCGTCGAGGCGCTCGACGCGAGCCCTCCGTTCCGCGACCAGCCCGCGGACGGCATCACCTACGCCGAGAAGATCGAGACGGCGGACCGGGCGCTCGACCCGGCGCTGGGCCCCGAGAGGCTGGAACGGCGGGTCCGGGCGCTCACGCCGCACGTCGGCGCGTACGCCGAGCTGCCGGGCGGAGAGCGCCTCGGAGTGAGGCGGGCGGTGCCCGTGCCGGGGGCGGGGATCCCGCCGGGCGAGCTCCGTCAGGCCGACGGGCGGGTGCTCCTCGGCTGCGAGGGGGGCGCGCTGGAGCTCCTCGAGATCCAGCCCGCGGGCAAGCGCCCGATGGAGGCAGCCGCCTGGCTTCGCGGCCACCCGCTGCCGGACGCCTCGACGGGGTGAGAGCGGCCGTGGCCGGGGCATCCGCGGCGCGCGTGGTGGCGCATAGGACGCTCCTGCGCGTGGAGCGGGACGGCGCCTATGCCGACGCCGCCTTCCGCACGGAGGCGGAGCGGGCGGGGCTCGATGCGCGCGACCGCGCGTTCGCGCAGCGGCTCGCCTACGGGGCGGTGCAGCGGCGCGCGACGATCGACCACGTCCTCGCCGGCATGTCGTCGCGGCCGCTCGCGCGGGTGGACCCGCCGCTCGCCGCGGCCCTCCGTCTCGGCGTCTACCAGCTCGTGTGGGCGGGCGGGGTGCCCGATCGCGCCGCTGTCGGGGAGACGGTCGAGCTGGCAAAGGCCGCGGGTGGCCAGGGGGCCGCCTCCTTCGCGAACGCGATCATGCGCCGGGCCTCCAGGGATGCGCGGGCCGTCGTCGAGGGGCTGGGCGACGACACAGCGGAGGCAGCCGCGCTCGCCCACTCGGTCCCCGCCTGGCTCGCCGCCCAGTGGTGGGAGGAGCTCGGGCCCGAGGACGCGCGCGCCCTGATCGCCCGCTCCAACGAGGCGCCCGAGAGCGCCCTGCGGGTGAACACCCTGCGGGCCACGCCGGGCGAGGTCGGCGACCGCCTCGCCTCCGCCGGAGTGCCCGTGGAGGCTGCGCCGGAGCTGCCCGAGGGGCTCGTCCTCGGCGCGCCGTTCGACATCCACGGCTCGGATCTCTTCCGCGAGGGCCTCGTGATGCCCCAGTCGCGGGGCTCGATGCTGGTGGCCCGTGCGCTGGCGCCGAGCCCGGGTGAGCGCGTGCTCGATCTGTGCGCGGCTCCGGGCGCGAAGGCCACCCACCTGCTCGCGCTGATGGAGGGCGAGGGCTCGGTCGTCGCCGTCGAGCGCCGCCCGGCGCGCGCCGAGGCGCTGGCCGAGAACGCCCGGCGGCTCGGCGCGGACGCGGTCGAGGTCCGGGTGGGCGACGCGGCGGACCCCCAGCCCGACGGGCCGTTCGACCGGGTCCTGCTCGACCCGCCCTGCTCGGATCTCGGGACGCTCCAGTCCCGGCCGGACCTGCGCTGGCGCAAGGAGCCCGAGACCGTCGCGCGGGTGGCCGGCGTCCAGTCCGGCCTGCTCGACGCGGCAGCCGCGCAGGTGCGGCCCGGAGGGCGCCTCGTCTATTCGACCTGCACGATCTCGCTGGAGGAGAACGAGCGGCAGGTCGAGCGTTTTCTCGCCCGCTCGCCGGGGTTCCGGCTCGCCGCGTCGCGCCGCCTGTTTCCGCACCGGGACGGGACGGACGGTTTCTTCATCGCGACGCTGGAGCGCGACGGGTGATCCTGTTCTGCGCCGGCATCGGCCGCGGGGCCTCCGCGGGAGCCGCGGCGGCCGCGGTCGAGTCCGTCGCCACGAGCCTCCCCTTCTTCCCGGGATGCCCCGTCGAGCGCTGGGAGGCGGATGGAGTGGCGGCCGCGTGGGTGGCGCACGACCCCGGCCGGATCGGGGGGATCCGCTACGTGAGCGCGGCCCCGGGCGGGCTGTCGCTGTTCGCGGGGCGCCCGTTCCGCTGGACGGCCGAGGCGGCGACGGACGGAGACGGGCCGCTCGCCCCCGCGTTCTACGCCGCGCCGGCGGAGGCCTGGGCGAGCGACATGGACGGCCGCTTCGCCGCGCTTCGCGCGTCACCCGGCGAGGCGCCGCTGCTCGAGGTCGTCACCGACCCGGTCGGCGCGTATCCGGTCTTCAGCGCGGAGGCGGATGGGGCCCGCTGGGTCTCGAACGTCCCGGAGGTGCTGGCTCTCCTGGCCGGCCCGGCGGCGCCGCGGCCCGCGGTCCTGGCGTCGCTGCTCGGGGGCGGCTGGTCGCTGTCTGGCGATCCGCTGCACGGTCGCGTTTCGCGCGTTCCGCCCGGCATCACCCGCTACCCCTCCGGCGAGCACACCGATCTGCTGCCCGCGGCGACGATCGCCGCCATGCCCGGAGCGGGGTTCGACCCGGATGCCGCTGCGGCGGTGCTCGTGGCCGCGCTCGGGGGCCTCGCGGGCTGGCCCGGCCGCCCCGACGTGGTGCCCGTCACGGGGGGCCGCGACTCGCGCGTCGTGCTGGGTGCGGCCCTTGCCGCCGGGATCGGGTTCGAGGCGACGACGGGTGGCCCGCCGGACGCCCCCGACGTCGTGGTGGGACGCGCGCTCTGCGAGCGCGCCGGCATCCCGCACGTCCCGCTCGCGGGCGATCCGAGCGGCGACATGTGGGGGGACCCGCGCGGGATGGCGCGGGTGGTCTCGCTGCTTGCGGGCGGCACCGCGTGCGTGGCCGACGCGGCGGGCTTTCCGCTCGGCCCTCGTGACGGGCCGCTCGTGCTCTGGCACTCGGGGCAGGGGGGAGAGACCGGAAGGCGCTACTACGGCGCGGCGGCGGGCGCGGACGCGAGCGCCGTGACCGACGGCCTGGTGCGAGCGTTCACGGGCCGCAGGCCGGGCAGGCAGGGCCTGCTGAGCGCGGCCGGCGAGGCGCTCGTGCGCGCCGAGATCGGCGGGTTCGTGGAGGAGCGGATCGGGGCGGGGGCCGATCCGCGTGACGTTCCCGACCTCTTCTACCTGGAGCGCCGCATGCGCACGTGGGCCGCGCCGAGCCATGCCTGCGTGGAGCCGGTGAAGGACACGACCTCGCCTCTGTGGAGCGCGCGCCTCGTCCCGCACCTGCTCGGGCCGCCCCGGGCCGAGCGGGCTCTGGAGCGCTTCCACCTGCGCGTGCTCGAGCGGCTCGCGCCGGATCTCGTCGATTTGCCCTTCGAGGGCGGCGGGACCTGGGCCGAGCAGCGCCCGGCCGCTCTGCACCGGCTCGCGCGCGCACGGGACCTCGCCCGCAAGGCCGCCGCGGAGGCCCGGCGCCGCCTGGCCCGCCCGGGCCCCGCCCCGGCTCCCGCCGCGGATGCGCCGTCGCCGGACCCCTTCGCGGCGGTGCACCGCGACGTGGCGGGCGCGGTGGCGGGCGATCCCGGCAACCCCGCATGGGAGGTGCTCGACCACCAGCGGGTGGAGCGCCTGCTGGCGCGCGATCCGGGAAGCCTGGACGTGATGAGCCGCTACTACGTCTGGCGCCTGGGGCAGGTCTTCTGGGAAGGTGGTGCCGAGTCAGCAGGGAATCGAGCGCTGTGACCGACGAGAACATCGACCTTGGGCCGACCTGCCCCTCCTGCAAGGAGCCGTGGCTGCGCAACACGAACCTTCCGGGTCGCTACCGCTGCGTCTACTGCATGAAGCGCTTCGAGTTGCGCTCGGAGTGCCCGGACTGCGGCGCGCACTCCACGATCGCTCGGATGTCGGCCACCTCCAACATGTCGTGCGGCGCCTGCGGCGCCGACATGCTCCGGCCCATCTAGGTCCGCGCGCTTACACGCGCGACGGCGGCTTCCGCTGACACTGCCGAACGGAACGGGGAGGCGGCCCCGCTACTTTGGAGGCGGCCCCGCGTTCGAGGACCGACTCGCGGATCTCGTGACCCGACACAGGAGCACCATGCGCCGCCGTTCCGTACTGCTCGTCATCGCAATCGCGCTGGCATCAGCGCTGACGTTCGTCCCCGCCGCGCCCGCCGAGGCCGCGCGGCTGAAGGTCGGGATCGGCGACCAGAGCGCCGACACCTTCTCGAACCCGCTCTTCACGCGGACCCTGCGGGTGAAGCGGACCCGGCTGATCGTTCCGTGGGACGCCGCCAACACGGCGGGTGGCCGCGCGAGCGTGCGCACCTGGATGAGCGCCGCGCGCAAGCGGCGCATGGAGATCATGGTCGCGTTCAACCACTCCTCCGGCGACGCCTGCCCCGGAAAGCCCTGCAAGGCGCCGAGCACCCGTTCCTACCAGCGCGCGGTCAAGCGCTTCCACCGCCTCTTCCGCCGCTACGGCGTGAGGATCTACCAGCCCTGGAACGAGTCGAACTCGCGCACACAGCCGACGAGCGGCAACCGGGGGGCGCGCAAGGTGGCCGCCTACTACCGGGTACTCGTGCGCATGTGCGGCCGCCGCTGCACCGTCACCGGCGCCGACATCCAGGACATCGGCGCGTACACGAAGTACACGAAGACCTTCCTGCGCGCCGTCGGGCGCCGCAAGCCGAAGATCATGGGCCTGCACAACTACTCGGACACCAACCGGCGCGGCTACCGCCGCACGGCGGCGTTCGTCCGGGCGATGCCGCGCGGGACGAGGATCTGGCTGACCGAGACGGGCGGCATCTACTCGTTCCAGCAGCAGGATGGGACGGTGTCCCTGCCCGCCAGCGAGAGCCGCCAGGCGCGCTCGATGAGCCACATGTTCCGGATCCAGCGGCGCTACCGGCGGGTGATCGACCGGATCTACGTCTACCAGTGGCGCAAGACCAACTCGTTCGACCGCTTCGATGCCGGAGTCGTGAACTTCGACGGCACGCCGCGCAGGGCCTATCGCGTTCTGCGGAAGTACCGGCGATACTTCCGCTGACGTTGCGCGCACCCGACGCTCAAGCATTCGGCCGGACGGCCGATGGGTACGCGTCAGCCCCGCGTGAACCCCGAAGGAGACCGATGCGCCGTCCGACCCTCCCTGCAACCGTCCTCGCGGCCGTGGCCGCCGCCTTCCTGGTGGCGCCGGCCTCGTCCGGCGCCGCGATCCTCGGGATCGGCGACCAGAAGCCGAACATGTTCAGCGACCCGCTCTTCCAGCAGCTCGGCTCGAAGCGGGCGCGCTACATCGTCCCCTTCAACGCCGCTCTGAACGACGGCGAGCGGGCCGCGGTCGACCAGTGGATGGCCGCGGCCGTGGGCGCGCGCCAGGAGATCATGGTGGCCTTCAACCACTCCTCCGACCAGCGTTGCCCGGCGCAGCCGTGCCGGGCCGCGAGCGTCTCGGAGTACACCCGAGCGGTCAGGGCGTTCCACGCGCGCTACGGGCGCTTCGTGAAGATCTACCAGCCCTGGAACGAGTCGAACTCGCGCACCCAGCCGACCGCCGGGAACCGCGGCGCCCGCCTCGTGGCGAAGTACTACAAGGCGCTGAAGAAGATCGCCGGCAGGCGGCGCCTCGTGACCGGCGCCGACATCCAGGACATCGGCGACTTCCGCGGCTACACGCGCACCTTCCTTCGGGCCGTGGGCCGCAAGCCGCCGAGCGTGATCGGGATGCACAACTACACCGACACGAACCGCTTCTCGTTCAAGAGCACGGACCGCCTCGTGAAGGTTCTGCCGCGCAAGACGAAGCTGTGGCTGACCGAGACCGGCGCCATCTACTTCTTCCAGCAGCAGAACGGGACCGTCTCGCTGCCGGCCGACGAGAACCGCGCGCGGCGGTCGATGACCCACCTGTTCAAGATCATCAAGCGGCACCGCCGCAAGATCGACCGCGTCTACATCTACCAGTGGCAGAAGACCAACTCGTTCGACCGCTTCGACGCCGGCGTGGTCAACGAGGACGGCTCGCCGCGCTCCTCGTACACCGTGCTGCGCAAGAACCGCAGGTCGTTCCGCTAGCCGGCACGATCGCCACGCCGGGGGTACGCTCGGTGACGGACTCGCCCGGGAGGATCGCCAGTAGGCGCGCCTCCCGGACGTTCCTTTCGGCCCATGATTCGCCTCTTCAAGAGCCTGCCGCTGGTGGCCCTGCTCGCGCTCGGCCTTGCCGTCCCCGCTGAGGGAGCGCGGAAGCGGGCGCCCGCGGCCAAGGCGCCGCTCGTCGGGGTGGCGGACCAGAGCCCGGCGACTTTCGCCGACCCGCTCTTCCGCGACCTGGGGGTGCGCCACACCCGCCTGATCGTCGCGTGGAACGCCGTGCTGATCGATCCGACGGGCCTCGACGCGTGGATCGCCGCGGCCCGCGAGGCGGGCGCCGAGCCGCTCATCGCCTTCAACCACGCTGACGGGGACGCCTGCCCCGCAACGCCGTGCTCGCTGCCGAGCGTCGCCGCGTACCGCAGGGCGTTCAAGGCCTTCCGGGCCCGCTACCCGGATGTCCGCTCGATTCAGCCGTGGAACGAGGCGAACCACCAGAGCCAGCCCACGGCGAGGAACCCGCGGCGCGCCGCCGAGTACTACCTGGCGGCGAAGGCCCTCTGCCGGGGCTGCAAGGTCGTCGCGGCGGACGTGCTCGACTCGACCAACATGGAGCGCTGGCTCGCGGGATTTCGGCGCCGCGCCCCGAAGGCGCGGCTGTGGGGGCTCCACAACTACACGGACACGAACCGCTTCCGCCTGAGCGGCACCGAGCGCCTGCTGTCGGCGGTGCCGGGCGAGGTGTGGCTGACCGAGACCGGCGGCATCCACCGCTTCGAGACCACCGACGGCCGCGTGCCATTCCAGCCGAGCGAGTCCCGCGCGGCGCGGGCGGTCGAGCACGTCTTCCGGATCGCGTCGACCCACCGCCGCCGCATCACCCGCCTCTACCTCTACCAGTGGCGGCGCACGAACGACTTCGACCGCTTCGACGCGGGCTTCGTGGACCCGGTGGACGGCCGCCCGCGGCGCGCCTACCACGTGCTGCGCCGCCTGCTGCGCCGCGGCGGGGTGAGGCCGCTGCCGAACCGCGAGACCCCGAAGGGGCCGAAGCCGGACAAGCCGGCGAAGCCGCCGAAGCCGCCGAAGCCGCCGAAGCCGGATCGCGGCGGCGGGCGGGACCGCTAGTCCTGTTGGCGGCCGGGTGCGGGGCGCCGGCCTACGGGGGCAGTGAGGGGG
>DATMJO010000006.1:0-41352 GCA_035553855.1 Thermoleophilaceae bacterium
CCCTTCCGCCGGACGCGCTACAAACCCGCCGTGTCCGACGACAGCCTGGTCCGGTTCCGCAAGGTCGTCGCAGCCGCCTGCGCAGAGCTGGAGCGCCGTCAGGCGGAGGTGAACGACCTCAACGTCTTTCCCGTCGCAGACGGCGACACGGGCGACAACATGGCGCTCACGATGCGAGCCGTGCTCGCCGAGCTGGACAAGCTCGACGGGCAGCCCATCGATGAGATCGGGCGCGACGGCATCGTGCACGCCGTGGCGCGCGCGGCGCTGCTGGGCGCCCGCGGCAACAGCGGCGTGATCCTCTCCCAGATCGTGCGCGGCGCCGCCGAGGAGCTGGTGTCGCGGCCCGGCGAGCTGGTCGATCCGGTGCTCGTGGCCGCCGCCTTCGCCCGAGCGGCCGACGCCGCCTACGGCTCGGTGCGCAATCCGGCCGAGGGCACCATGCTCACCGCGGTGCGGGCAATGGCGGGCCGGGTGGCTCACGACCTGGCCCACATGGACGTGCAGCGCCTGGGTCCCGGCAGCAGCGCCGAGGAGCAGGACGAGCTGCTGGCCGAGGTGCTCGAGCGGGCGCTGGAGGCGGGCAAGGAGGCCGTCGAGCGCGGGCCGGAGCAGCTCGCCGTGCTGCGCGAGGCCGGCGTGGTGGACGCCGGGGCGTACGGCCTCACCGTGATCGTGGCCGGGGTGGTGGCGGCGCTGCGCGGCGCCGAGTCGCCCGACCTCGCGCACCAGCAGACCCCGGCGCGGACGCGCCACCTTCCCCAGCACGAGTCCAGCCGCTACCGCTACTGCACCAACTTCGCGGTTGCGGGCGCCGGGCTGCACGGCCCGTCCTTCGTCCCGCGCCTCGAGCAGATCGGGGACTCGGTGCTCGTGGTGGGCGACGAGCAGACGCTGCGCGTGCACGTGCACACCGACGAGCCCGACATCGCAGTCGCGATCTTCGTCCCCCACGGCGAGGTCTCCCACATGGACGTGGCCGACATGCGCGAGCAGATGGCCGAGCGCAGCGCGCGCCTGGCGGCGGTGGAGGAGGAACGGGTTCAGGCCCAGTCGCGTTGCGCGGTGGTGGCGGTGGCCAGCGGCGCGGGCATCGTGCGCCTGTACGAGGAGCTCGGCGCGCTCGTGGTGGACGGCGGGTCCACGCTCAACCCGTCCACCTACGAGCTGCTGGCGGGCATCCACGCGGCCAACGCCGAGCAGGTGGTGGTGCTCCCCAACAGCCCCAACGTGATCCTGGCCGCCGAGCGCGCCGCCGAGCTGTCGGAGAAGCCCGCGCGGGTGGTGCCCACGCGCTCGCAGCAGCAGGGGCTCACGGCCATGCTGGCCTTCCAGGCCGGGAGTGGAGCGGACGAGAACTCCGTCGCCGTGAGCCAGGCCGCCCAGCTGCTGCGCACCGGAGGGGTGGCGCCGGCCGCGCGCGCCGACCAGGCCGGCCGCTTCGCCGCGGGCGATGCCGTGGGCTACGTCGACGAAGAGTTGGTGGCGTGGGGCGAGCCCCGCCAGACCCTGGCCACCACGCTGGCCGCCCTTGCCGAGGGCAGCGAGGTGGTCACCTGCCTCGCCGCCGACGACGCCCCGCTCGACGAGGAGGAGATAGAGGCGCTGCTCCCGGGCGACGTCGAGCTCGATCACCACCACGGCGGGCAGCCGGCGTGGTGGTGGCTGCTCTGCGCGGAGTAGTCCGCGCCGCGGGGCACACTCCGCGCACCGTGTCGCTGCGCGCCTTCGCAACCTCGGATCCCCTCGACCCTGCCGCGGTGCCGCTGCGGTCGCTGCCCCGGCCGTCGCAGCTCGAGCGCCCGCTCGAGATCAAGCCCCCGCGCGCCCAGAAGGCGCTGGACGCCCTGGGCGTCGCCACCGTGGGCGACCTGCTCGAGCACCTGCCCTTCCGGGCGGAGCAGCGCGACGCCAAGCCCATCGCCGAGCTGGTGGAGGGGGAGGAGGCCACGATCATCGGCGCGGTGCGGCGCATAGCCAAGCGGTCCGCCCGCCGGCGCCGGATGACGCTCGTCGAGGCCACGGTGGCCGACGACAGCGGCATGGTCAAGGTCACGTGGTTCAACCAGCCCTGGCTGGTGGAGCGCTTCCCGCCCGGCACGCGGCTGGTGCTGCACGGCCGCTACGGGGGGCGACAGAGCTTCACCCCGCGCGAGACCCACGCCGCGGGCGACGTGGCCGCCGAGGGGCTGGTGTCGGCCTATCCCGCCACCAAGGGGATCGACTCCACCCGCCTGCGCGAGCTGGTGCACGCCGAGCGTGACCACGTGCACGACGTGGTGGAGCCGCTGCCGGCGCGGCTGCGCGTGGCCGAGCAGCTGGCGGATCGCCCCGCGGCGCTGGCCGCCGCGCACTTCCCAGAGGGCGATGACCACGCCGACCAGGCGCGGCGGCGCCTGGCGTTCGAGGAGCTGTTCCTGCTGGAGCTCGCGCTGGCTGCCCGCAAGCGCGCCCGCCGCGAGGGCGCGCGCGCCGCGGCGCTGCAGCCCGGCGGCGAGCTGGTGCAGCCTTGGCTGGAGACGCTGCCCTTCGCCCCCACCGACGATCAGCTCGCGGCGTTCGAGGCCACCGACTCGGACCTGGCAGGAGAGCGGCCCATGCAGCGGCTGCTGATGGGGGAGGTGGGCAGCGGCAAGACCGTGGTCGCGCTCCACGCCATGCTCCGCGCCGTCGAGGCGGGCCACCAGGCGGTGCTGATGGCTCCCACGGAGACGCTCGCCGAGCAGCACATGCTCACCCTCGACCGCCTTCTGGGCGGCCTCACGCCGATCGAGCTGCTCACGGGCTCCACGCCGGCGCGGCGCCGTCGCGAGCTGCTCGAGCGGCTCGCGAGCGGGGCGCTGCCGCTCGTGGTCGGCACCCATGCGCTCATCGAGCCCGCGGTCGAGTTCCGCTCCCTGGCGGTGGCGGTGGTGGACGAGCAGCACCGCTTCGGTGTGCGCCAGCGCGCGGCGCTCGACGCGAAGGGCCCGGGCGACCGCACCCCTCACGCGCTCCACATGACCGCTACGCCGATCCCGCGGACGCTCCAGCTCACGATCTACGGCGATCTGAGAAAGACGATCCTGAGCGAGTTGCCCGCGGGCCGCAGGCCGGTCGACACACACGTGGTGAGCACGGCGCAGGCGCGCGCCAGGGCCTACGAACGGATCCGCGAGGAGGTCGCCGCGGGTCGCCAGTGCTTCGTCGTCTGCCCGCTCGTCGAGGAATCGGAGGCGCTCCAGGCCAAGGCGGCGACCGCCGAGTTCGAACGGCTGCGGACGACCGAGTTCCGCGACCAGCGCCTCGCGCTGATCCACGGCCAGATGCCCACGAAGGACAAGCAGGAGGCCATGCGGTCCTTCGCTGCCCGGGAGGCCGACATCCTCGTGGCGACGAGCGTCATCGAGGTCGGGATCGACGTCCCGAACGCCACCGTGATGCTGATCGAGGAGGCGGAGCGCTACGGGATCTCGCAGCTCCATCAGCTTCGGGGGCGCGTCGGCCGGGGTGAGCACCCGTCTCTCTGCATCCTCTTCGGCGACCGCGAGAACGCGCGGCTCGCCGCGCTCGCGGAGGAACGGGACGGCTTCAGGCTGGCCGAGGCGGACCTGGCCCTGCGCGGATCCGGAGAGGTGCTCGGCACCCGCCAGCACGGGCTGCCCGAGTTCCGGGTGGCCGCGCTCCCCGAGGACGAGGGCCTGCTGCTGCGCGCCAGGTCCGCCGCCGGCGCCGCGCTCGCCGCCGACCCGCGGCTCGAGGCGCCCGAGCACGCGCTTCTGCGCGACGCGACGGTCGCCCGCTTCGGCCCGGACCTCGACCCGATCCCGGCCTGAGTGCGCGTCGTCGCCGGCGAGTTCCGGGGCAGGCGGCTGTCCGCACCGCGGGGCCGTGAGATCCGGCCGACCTCGGACCGCGTTCGCGAGGCGCTCTTCCAGATCCTCGGGCCGCTGGACGGGATCATGGTGCTGGACCTCTTCGCCGGGTGCGGCGCGCTCGGCGTGGAGGCCCTGAGCCGCGGCGCGGCCCGCGTCGTGTTCGTCGACAGCGCCGAGGCGGCAATCGCGGCAGTGCGGGGCAACATCCCGGCCGAGGCGTCGGGCCGGGCCGAGGTCCTGAGGCGCGACGCGGCCGCGTTCCTGCGAGGGTGGCGCGGCGAGGCCTTCGGACTCGCCCTCCTAGACCCGCCCTATAGTTCGGCTCCGCGCCTGTCCGGGCCCCTGTCCGAGGCACTGCCGGGCGTACTCAGCGACGACGCCCGCATCGTGACCGAGTCCGCCAAGCGCGCACCACTCCACCTCAGCCTGCCGCTCGCCGATGAGCGCTTCTACGGAACGACCAGAATCGCCATCCACCATGTCCGCTGAGCCGCACATAGCGGTGTGCCCGGGGTCCTACGACCCGGTGACGCTCGGGCACCTCGACGTGATCGGGCGTGCCGCGCGAGTGTTCGACCGCGTGGTGGTCGGCGTGGTCAACCAGCCGGTGCGCAAGAAGAAGACCGTGTTCGACGCAGCGGAGCGCGTCGCCTTCATCGAGGCCGAGGTGGCGCCCCTCGGGAATGTGGACGTCCGCGCCTTCGATACCCTGCTCGTGGATTTCGCCCGCGAGAACGGCGCCAAGGCGATCGTGAAGGGTTTGCGGGCGATCTCGGACTTCGAGTACGAGTTCGAGATGAACCAGCTGAACCGCAAGATGGCGCCGGACGTGGAGAGCTTCTACATGATGGCCTCGCCCGAGTACAGCTTCCTGAGCTCGAGCGGCGTGAAGGAGCTGGCGATGTTCGGCGGCGACCTCAACGACCTCGTCCCGCCGCGCGTAGCCCAGCGCTTGCAGGAAGAGCTAGCCCGCTGACGAACTGAGGCCCGAACGATGGACGTCCTCGTACTGATCGACAAGCTGGACGACACAGTCCACAACGCGAAGCCCGTCCCGCTGACGGACCAGGTCCGCGTGGACAAAGAGGAGATCTACGACATCCTCGACCAGATGCGGGCCACGATCCCCGAGGAGATCAAGCAGGCGCGCTGGATCGTCAAGGAGCGCCAGGAGATGCTCGCGGAGGCCAAGCGCGAGTCGGAGCGGATCATCAAGGAGGCCCGCGACGAGCATGCGCGGCTGATCTCCGAGGAGGAGGTCGTCAAGCAGGCCGAGCGCCAGGCCGAGGAGATCATCGAGGACGCCCGCGCCCGCGAGCGCGAGATCCGGCTCGGCGCCGAGGACTACGCCGACGACATCCTCAACACCCTCGAGGTCAACCTCACGAAGTTCATCGCGGCCGTGCAGCGCGGCCGCGAGCGGCTCCAGGGCCGCGAGGAGGCAGAGGTCGGCTGACGCTCCCTGAGAGGCCACTAACCTCGGCGAGGTGGCGCCTCTCTCGGACACGTTCGAGCTCGGCAGGCTGGGGCTCACCTCCGGCGAGGGCCGCAGGCTCGAGCTCTCGGTGCGGCTGGGAGAGCTCGTCCTCGGCGCCCAGGAGTATGCGGCTCCCGGCGAGACGCCCGTCGTGCTGGACGTCTCGCGGACCACGGCCGGTTGGGCGCTCCGCCTGCGCTTCGAGGCCGAGCTGGACGGACCGTGCATGCGCTGCCTCGAGCCCGCCGGGCACGGCCTCGCCGTGGACGCGCGCGAGGTGGACCAGCCGGGCGGCGGGGAGGACCTCGCCTGCCCGTATCTGGAGGACGACGTGCTCGACCTGGCGGCCTGGGCCCGCGACGCTCTCGCGCTGGCGCTTCCGGCGCAGATCGCCTGCCGTGACGACTGCCGCGGGCTGTGCCCGATCTGCGGCGAGAACCTGAACCGGGCCGGCGACGAGCACGAGCACGAGTCCGAGCCGGATCCGCGCTGGGCGAAGCTCTCGGAGATCCGCTTCGACTGAGACAAAGGGCGTAAGGGACCTCTGTTCCATCCGTCATCCCCACCGACCCGTGCATTCTCGGGGTGCGCCGCTAGACTTCCGCGCCCGATGGCCGTCCCGAAGCAGAAACAGTCCCACTCCCGCACGAACAAGCGGCGCTCGCAGCACAAGATCACGCCGCCGCGCCTGACGTCGTGCCCGCGCTGCGGAGCGGCGAGACTGCCGCACCGCGTGTGCGCCTCCTGTGGGACGTATGCAGGCCGCGAGGTCGTGGCCGCCGTGCACGAGCACGAGCACGACCACTCGCACGACGACGAGTAGCCCCCGGCCATGATCGCGCTCGACGCGAACGGGGCCGATCGCGGGACCGCGGCGGTCGTCGACGGCGCGCGCCGCGCCGGCGTGGCGACCACGCTCTACGGGCCCGCGGCCGAGCTCGAGGGCGCCGGCATCCCGTTCGAGGACGCGCCCGGCCGGATCTCGAACGACGAGGAGCCGGTGCGCGCGGTGCGCTCCCGCTCCGACGCGTCGGTCGTCCGCGCCGCCATCGCGGTGGCGGAGGGGCGGGCCGACGCGGTCGTCTCCGCCGGGTCGACCGGCGCGATGCTCGCCGCCTGCACCCTGCACGTGAAGCGGCTGCGGGGGGTGCACCGGCCCGCTATCGCCGTGCTCCTTCCGCTGCCCGGCAAACCCGTGATGCTGCTCGACGTGGGCGCGAGCGTCGAGGCGCGCCCCGAGCACCTGGTCCAGTTCGCCCACATGGGAGCCGCGTTCATGGAGGCGGTCCACGGCGTCGCGCGGCCGAGCGTGGGGCTCCTCAACATCGGCGAGGAACGCGGGAAGGGCAGGCCGGAGGTGGTCGAGGCACACGCTCGTCTCGCGGCCGGATCCGGGCTCGAGTTCGTCGGGAACGTCGAGGGCACCGATCTCACGGCCGGGGCCGCCGACGTCGTCGTCGCCGACGGCTACACCGGCAATGTCGCGCTCAAGCTGATGGAGGGCACCGCGCGCACCGTCGTGGGGGCGATCCGCGAGGCGATCCGCGGCGGCGCCGTCTCGTCGGTCGGCGGGCTCCTCATCCGCGGGCGGCTCTCGGGCCTCCGTCGCGACCTCGACCCGGACACGACGGGCGGAGCGATCCTCCTGGGCCTGCGCGGCGTGGCGGTCGTCGCGCACGGCAGCTCAGGGCCCGAGGGCATCGCGAACGCGGTCCGCCTGGCCCGGCGAGCGGTCGACGAGCGCATGATCGAGCGCACGAGCGAGGCGCTCGCCGGCGCCGGCGTTCTGCGGTCCGCGCCCGCTGGTAGCGTCGAGCGCGGCCATGGATAGGGACGAGGTACTCGAGCGCATCCGCGCGCATCTGTCGGCCGAGCTCGAGGTCGAGCCCGGCCGGATCACGGACGCCACGCGCTTCAAGGAGGACCTGGACGCCGATTCCCTGGACCTCGTGGAGCTCGTCATGGAGCTCGAGGACCGCTATGGCATCCGGATCCCCGACGAGGATGCGGCGCGGATCGATACCGTCGGCCAGGCGGCCGATTTCGTCGCGTCCCGCCTCCCGAGCGAAACGCGCTGAGCTGGACACGCTCGGATCCCTCCTCGACGAGCTGCCCGAGGACCTCGGCCGCCGGGTCTTCATGCATGCCTCGTGGGTCGACATCCGCTCGGAGTCGTACGAGCGCCTCGCCTTCCTCGGGGACGTCGTGCTGAGCCTCGCGGTGTCCGGGCACCTGTACCCGCGCTTCCCGGACTACGGAGCCGGACGGCTCACGAAGCTGCGCGCCCAGACGGTGTCGGGCCAGGCGTGTGCCCAGGTGGCGCGCGAGATCGGCATCCCCGAGCGGCTCCGCGCCGCGGCGCCGTCGGGGACGGGCAAGAGCGCCGAGGTGCTCATCGAGAGCGAGCGGGTGCTCGCCTCCCTGTGCGAGGCCGCCATCGGCGCGGCGTACCTCGCGTTCGGGATCGACCGGGTCGCGCCGGCCGTGGTGCAGGCCTTCGGCCCAATCCTCGACGAGGCGCTCGACAATCCCCTGGACTACAAGTCGGTCCTCCAGGAGCGCCTCGCCCGCCGCGCCGAGACCGTGGACTACGCGATCGCCGCGGAGGAGGGCCCGCCTCACGACCGGAGCTTCGTGGCCGTCGCCTCGGTGTCCGGCCGCGAGATCGGCCGGGGCAGCGGCAAGACCAAGAAGGCCGCCGAGCAGGAGGCAGCCGCGCGCGCTCTGGAGGACGGGGTCTGATGCACCTGCGCTCGGTCACGCTCAAGGGCTTCAAGTCCTTCCCCGACCGCACGAAGCTCGACTTCTCGCCCGGCGTCTCGGTGGTCGTCGGGCCGAACGGCTCCGGCAAGTCGAACATCACGGACGCCCTGCTGTGGGCGCTCGGCGAGCAGAGCCCGCTCGCCGTGCGCGGCCAGACGATGACCGACGTGATCTTCGCGGGCGGCGCCGGCGTGGCCTCCCGCTCCGCGGCCGAGGTCGAGGTCGTGATCGACGGCGCGGGCGGGGACGCCGAGTTCTCCGAGCTCTCGATCGTGAGGCGGCTCGAGCGCGACGGCGACGGCGAGTACCGCATGAACGGGGCCCGCTGCCGTCTGGCCGACATCATCGAGGCGCTCTCCGACACCGGCCTCGGCAAGGAGATGCACTCGGTCGTCTCCCAGGGGCGCGTCGAGTCGATCATCCACTCGAAGCCCCGCGACCGGCGGCTCCTGATCGAGGAGGCCGCAGGCCTCGGCAAGCACCGCAAGCGCCGTCGCCGCGCAGAGCTGAAGCTCGAGCGCACGCAGCAGAACCTGTCCCGGGCACTCGACGTCGAGCGCGAGGCGCGCTCGCGGCTGCGGCCCCTGAAGCGCCAGGCGGAGGCCGCCGAGCTGCACGCCCGCCTCGAGCGCCAGTCGCTCGAGGCCCGCCTCGAGCTCACGGCCGACACGGTGCGCGCTCTCGGCGAGGAGCTCGCGGGCGCCGAGCGCCTCGCGGCGGCGGCTCGCGACGAGCGCGACGAGGCGACTCGGCTCCTGTCGGAGGTGGCCGAGGGCCGCGAGCAGGCCGAGGAGGCGTTCGCCGCGGAGAGCCGCGCCCGGCAGGCGCTGTCGGCACGGCTCTACGCCGCCCGTTCGGCGGCGGACCGCATCGGCCTGCGGGCCGAGCGCGCCACCGAGATCGCCGCCGCGTCCGAGGAGAGCCGGGAGCGACGCGAGGCCGAGCTCGCGACGCTCGTCCGCATGGCGGCCGAGGATGAGCCGGGTGGCGAGCCGGACGGCCGCATCGCCACGCTGGAGTCCGAGCTGGCGCGGCTCGACGACCAGCGGCGAGAGCGGATCGAGGCCGAGCTCGAGAGCCTGGGGGAGGAGCTTCACGCCGCCGAGGCCCGGGCGGCGGAGCTCGAGTCCGCGGTCGCCGAGCGCGTCGCGGCCGTCGCGCTGGCGGAAAACGAGTGCGAGCGGGCGCGCACCGCCTCGCGGGAGGCTGAGCGAGCCGCCGAGGCGGCACGCAGCGCGGCGGCCCGCGCGGGAGCCGAGCTCGCCGCGGCGAACCAGTTCCTGCGCACCGTCACGGCGGGGCATCACGGCAAGCGTCCACTGGCCGACGCGCTCAGCGTCGACGCCGGGTTCGAGCGGGCGGTTGCCGCCGCGCTCGGGCCGCGGCTCGGCGCCTCGCTCGTCGAGGGCGTCGCCGAGGGCGAGCGGCTGCTCGACGCGGTGGGCGAGGACGGCGGCACGACGCTCGTGAGCGCGGCCGGCGTCTCCGCGCCCGGCCCTGCCGCGCCGCCCGTGCCGGGCGCCGAGCGCCTGGCCGTGCATGCGCGGGCCGACGGCGACCTGGCGCCGCTCGTCGAGCGCCTGCTCGCCGGGGTGTGGCTCGTCGATTCGATCGAGGCGCTGCCCGCTGGATTCGATGGCATCGCGGTCACCCGCGCGGGGCGCATGTGGTCGCCCGCCACCGGCGAGCTGCACCAGGCGCCCGCAGGCGGCGACGAGCGGGTGCTCGAGCAGCGCAACCGGCGCGACGAGCTTGCTCGCGAGTCCGCGGCGGCGGTGGACGCCGAGCGCGCCGCCCTCGCCGCGGTCGAGGCGTCGTCGCAGCGGATCGCCGGGCTCGACTCGGCCCGCGAGGAGGCCGCCGCCACCCTCCGGGCCGCACGCCGCGCCGCGGAGGAGGCGGAGGAGGGCGCGGCGCACCTACGGCGCCGGCTCGATCGCCGGCGCGAGGCGCCCGACGAGGGCGATGCCGCCGTCGCCCGCGCCCGCGTCGAGGCCGAGCTTGCCGCGGAACGCCGCCTCGCCGACCGTGCCCGCCGCGAGGCTGCCGAGCGCGAGCGGCGGATCGGCGTTCTCAGACACTGCATCGAGCGCGATCGCGGGGTTCGCGTCGCCGCGTTACGCGCCGCCGAGGCGCTCTCCGAGGCGCTCGGCGCCGTGGTGGCGGCACGGGACGCGCTCGCGGTGGAGCTGGCCGAGGGCGAGGCGGCCGGCGAGCGCACGGCAACGGAGCTTCGGCGCCTCGCCCAGGAGGAGGCCCAGCTCCAGGAGCGGCTGCGCAAGGCCAGCGAGGCGGTCACGGGCGCCGAGGTCCGCGCGCAGCAGGCACGCGACACGGCACGCGAGGCCCAGGCCGAGCTGTCGTCCATCGCGGAGCGGCTCGGATTCGACGCCGCGGCCGCCACCGAGGCGCTCGAGCCCGAGCGCCGGGCAGAGCTCGAGGGCCGCATCGAGCGCCTCGCGCGCCGCCGCGAGCAGCTCGGCCCGGTGAACCCCCTCGCGAAGGCCGAGTACGACGAGGCGGTCGCTTACGTCGAGGAGCTCGAGACCCAGCGAGAGGATCTCGAGGCTGCTCTCACCGAGCTCGAGAAGCTGATCAGGGACACCGACAGGCGCATCAGGGAGGCCTTCGAGGAAACCTTCGAGGCGGCGGCCCGCAACTTCGAGGAGGTCGTCGGCGACCTGTTCCCGGGGGGCCGCGGCAAGCTCCGGCTCGTCCAGCCCGAGGGCCCGCGCCCGGTCATCGGCGGGGAGGAGGCCCAGCAGGAGAGCGCCTCCGAGGTCGCCGTCGAGGCCGAGGAGATCGTGCGCAACGAAGACCCGGGCGTCGAGGTCGAGGTGACCCCGGCCGGCAAGTCCACGAAGCGCCTGTCGCTCCTCTCGGGCGGCGAGAAGTCGCTCGTCGCGCTCGCCTTCATCTTCGCGGTGTTCCTGGCGCGCCCCTGCCCGTTCTACGTGCTCGACGAGGTGGAGGCGGCGCTCGACGACCTGAACATCGACCGGTTCCTCCAACTCGTGAAGCGCTACTCGGACCGCGCCCAGTTCATCATCGTGACCCACCAGAAGCGCACGATGGACGCGGCCGACTGCATCTACGGCGTCAGCATGGGCGCCGACGGCGTCTCGAAGGTCGTGTCGCGCCGCCTCGCGGGCGCCCAGCCGACTCTCGACTCGCTCGAGTCCGGCAGCGAAGCCGCGTAAAACCCGCGATTTGACGCGGGTGCGGGCCATTCGGACAATTCTTCGTCCAATAGGTCAACTTTCGCTCGTCTGAGGGGTTCCCACTGCCGAGACCCTGAATGCAAGCCACCAGGAGGCACCTCCCTTGAAGAACTTCCGATCCCACGTCATCGCAGCCGCGCTCGCGGCAATGCTGGCGCTGGCGGCCGTCGCGGTTGCTGCCGAGGTCAACGGCACCGACGGTGACGACACGCTCGCGGGCACGCCCGAGGCGGACACCATCGTCGCAATGGCCGGCAACGACACCGTCAACGCCGGAGACGGCGACGATCGCGTCGCGGGCAACGCCGGCAACGACACCCTCAACGGTGAGGGTGGCGACGACAACATGAACGGCCATCAAGGCGACGACACGCTCGACGGCGGCGACGGCGACGACAAGCTCAAGGGCTCCGCGGGCACCGACACGGTGGCCGGCGGCGCCGGGAACGACCGGATCGACGGCGGCAAGGGCGACGACACCGTCGACGGCGGCGCCGGCGACGACACCCTCAAGGGCGGCCGCGGCTCCGACACGATCTCGGGCGGCGACGGCGACGATCGCATCAACGCGCTCGGCGACGGCCGCCGCGGCAGCGACACGATCACCTGCGGCGACGGGAACGACACCGTTCGCGCCGACCGCCGGGACACGGTCGCCGACGACTGCGAGAACGTCCGCATCGCCGGCTCCAAGGGCAGGCGCGGCGAGCGCGGCGAGCGCCGTGACGATCGCGGCGAGGAGCGCCGCGGCGGGCGCCGCGGCGAGGACCGTCGCGGTTCGCGCGGCGGCCGGTCGTAGACAGAACCGAAGGGTCGACAGACCCCACCGGAGGAGCGAGCGCCCCGCCACATGGCGGGGCGCTTCGCGTTCCGGCCCCGCGGCGGCCCTATGCTGCCCGGCCGATGGCGCGGACCTGGCAAGAGCTGTTCGCCACCGGTGAGGTCCCGCCCGCTCCGGCGGATGCCGACGCCGAAGGGCCTCGCCGCGGCGTCTTCGCGCGGCTGCGCGAGAACATGCGCCGCACGCGCGAGGCATTCGGCGCGGAGTTGCAGGCCACCGTTCTCGGAGCTCTCGGCGATGAGGCCTGGGAGCGGCTCGAGGAGATCCTGATCGCGGCGGACGTCGGGGCGTCGACCACGGCGCGGATCGTCGAGCGACTCGAGCGCGAGGCCACCGCGGGGGAGCTCGCCGGGGGCGAGGACCTGACGCGGCGGCTGCGCGAGCTCCTCACCGAGACCGCGACCGTCGGCGAGCCCACGATCGACATCAGCGACCCGCCCGCCGTGATCCTCGTCGTCGGGGTCAACGGCACCGGGAAGACGACGACGATCGGGAAGCTCGCGTGGCATCTCCGGGAGGAGCTCGATCGCTCGGTCCTTCTGGCCGCCGGCGACACCTTCCGCGCGGCCGCGGTCGAGCAGCTCGGGATCTGGGCGGAGCGCGCCGGTGCCGACTTCGTGCGCGCCGGGCCGGGCTCGGACCCGGGCGCGGTCGCGTTCGATGCGATCGGCGCGGCACGAGCGCGCGGCCACGACGTCGTGATCTGCGACACCGCGGGCCGGCTCCACACCCAGGGGAGCCTCATGGATGAGCTCTCGAAGGTCGAGCGGGTGATACGCAAGCAGGTGCCCGACGGGCCGCACGAGACCCTGCTCGTGGTCGATGCGACCACCGGCCAGAACGGCGTCCGGCAGGCCCGGCTCTTCAGCGAGGCGGTGACCGTCACGGGCATCGCGCTCACGAAGCTCGACGGCACCGCCAAGGGCGGGATCGCGCTCGCGATCGCCGACGAGCTGGGCGTGCCGGTGAAGCTGATCGGTACCGGCGAGGCGATCGAGGATCTCCAGCCGTTCGAGCCCTCCGACTTCGCGCGGGCGATACTCGGGCCATGAGCGACCAGTCCCAGGCCCCGGGGCCCTCGACCCGCGCCGTTCACGCCGGCCTCCCGGCGCCCTCGCAGGGCGCCCCGATGTTGCCGGGGCCGGTGTTCGCTGCCCCGTACCACCTCGCGGGCGACCCTTCGGCGAGCCCGTATGGCTATGCCCGCTACGCCAACCCGACCTGCGAGGCGCTCGAGGCTGCCGTGGGGTCGCTCGAGGACGGCCGGGCGGCCGCATTCTCCTCGGGCATGGCCGCGGTCACGGCTGTGCTGGTAGGGAGCCTGATGCCCGGCGACGTGCTGGCGGTCTCGCGCGACGGCTACCCGACCGTTCGCGCGCTTGCGGCCGGCCATCTCGAGCCGCGCGGGGTGGAGTTGCGCCTCTTCGGGCCGGGCGAGGACCCGCCGGTCGAGGGCGCGACGCTCACCTGGGTCGAATCACCCGCGAACCCGGGTCTCGACGTGTACGACATCGCCGGGATCGCCGGCGCGGTCCATGCCGCGGGCGGGCGCCTCGCTGTCGACAACACGCTCGCGACCCCGCTCGGACAGCGTCCACTGGACCTGGGCGCCGACATCTCGGTGACGAGCGGGTCGAAGGCGCTGACGGGGCACGCCGACCTCCTGATGGGATTCGTGACCACCCGCGAGGAGGCCGTGGCCGACGGTGTCCGCGCCTGGCGGAACCAGACGGGCGCCGTCCCCGGCCCATTCGAGGCCTGGCTCGCACATCGCTCGATAGGCACGCTCGCGCTGCGGCTCGACCGCCAGTGCGCAACCGCGCTCGCGCTAGCGCAGTGGCTCACCGAGTCGGACAGCGTGTCGGCGGTGCGCTATCCGGGCCTTCCCGGCGACCCTGCGCACGACCTGGCCGCGCGGCAGATGAGGCGCTTCGGGCCGGTCGTGGCGCTCGACCTCGGCACGCGGGAGCGGGCGGAGCGTTTCCTGGCGCGATGCCGCCTCGTGATCGAGGCGACGAGCTTCGGCGGCCTGCACACCACGGCCGAGCGCCGGGCCCGCTGGGGCCATGGTGATGAGGTGGGGGAGGGCTTCATCCGCTTCAGCTGCGGGTGCGAGGAGACCGCCGACGTGCTCGCCGACGTGGAGCAGGCACTCGCGACCACGTAGGATCGCCCCATGGCCGCATGGGTCATCTGGGTCATCGCCGCCGCGCTGATGGCCGCGGGCGAGGTCGCGACCACGGCGTTCATCCTCGGGCCGATCGCGCTCGCCGCCCTGGTCGCGGCGCTCGTGGCCGCCCTCGGAGCCGGCGCCGCGCTCCAGATCGGCGTGTTCATCCTGGCCTCCATCGGCTCGCTCGCCTTCATCCGGCCGATCGCCCGCCGCCACCTGCACACTCCCGCCCAGATCCGGACCGGGACGGCGGCGCTCGTCGGCGCCAAGGCGGTCGTGATCGACCGGGTCGATTCGCGCGGCGGCACGGTCAAGCTGGCGGGCGAGGTCTGGACGGCTCGGCCTTTCGACGACGACGAGGCCTACGAGGCGGGCGCCCGCGTCGAGGTTCTGAAGATCGACGGCGCGACCGCGCTCGTCGCCGACTAGGAGGTCACCAATGGCAGGCCTGATCGCACTGCTCGTCATCGCGCTCGTCGTCCTGTTCGTGCTTGCGCGGACGGTCCGGATCATCCCGCAGGCACGGGCGGGGATCGTCGAGCGGCTCGGGCGCTACAACCGCACGCTGGACCCGGGGCTCACGATCCTCATCCCCTTCATCGACCGCCTGCGGCCGCTGATCGACCTGCGCGAGCAGGTGGTCTCCTTCCCGCCGCAGCCGGTGATCACCGAGGACAACCTCGTGGTCAACATCGACTCGGTCATCTACTACCAGGTGACCGACCCCAAGGCCGCGACCTACGAGATCGCCGACTACATCGCCGCGATCGAGCAGCTCACCGTGACCACCCTCAGGAACGTGATCGGCGGCATGACGCTCGAGGACACGCTGACCTCGCGCGACCAGATCAACAACGCCCTGCGGGCGGTGCTCGACGAGGCCACCGGCAAGTGGGGCATCCGCGTGAACCGCGTCGAGCTGAAGGCGATCGACCCGCCCGGGACGATCCAGGAGGCCATGGAGAAGCAGATGCGCGCCGAACGCGACAAGCGCGCCGCGATCCTGACGGCGGAGGGCGTGAAGCAGTCGCACATCCTCACGGCGGAGGGTGAGAAGCAGAGCTCGATCCTGCGCGCCGAGGGTCAGCGCGAGGCGCAGATCCTCGCCGCCGAGGGCCAGTCGAAGGCCATCGAGACGGTCTTCGACGCGATCCACCGCGGCGACGCCGACCCGAAGCTCCTGGCCTACCAGTACCTCCAGGTGCTCCCGCAGATCGCCCAGGGCGAGTCGAACAAGGTCTGGATCATCCCGAGCGAGGTCACGTCCGCGCTCGGCAAGCTCGGAGGGGCGTTGGGCAGCCTCGGCGAGGACTCCGGGCCCACTCGCGGCGCAGGCCCGCGCTAGCCTCGGGACATGTTCGACACCCTCTCCGAGCGCCTGCAGGCAGCGCTCTCCGACGTCCGATCGCGCGGGGTCCTCACCGAGGAGGACGTGTCGAAGTCGATGCGCCAGGTGCGCCTGGCGCTGCTGGAGGCCGACGTCAACTTCCAGGTCGTGAAGTCCTTCACGGAGACCGTGAAACAAAGGTGCCAGGGACGAGATTTGCGCGAGTCGCTCAATCCCGGCCAGCAGGTCGTCAAGATCGTCGACGAGGAGCTCACCGCGCTCATGGGCGGCGCGGGGCGCGATCTCGCGTTCGCGTCGAAGCCGCCGACGGTGATCCTGATGGCCGGCCTGCAGGGGTCCGGCAAGACGACGGCCTGCGCGAAGCTGGCGCGGCACCTGCGCGAGGAGCACGGCCACGACGTCGGGATCGCCGCGTGCGACGTCTACCGTCCGGCCGCGGTCGACCAGCTCGTCAAGGTCGGCGAGCAGGCGGGAGCCGCGGTCTACGAGCAGGGCACCGGCCGGGACCCCGTCGACATCGCCGAGTGGGCGCTCGACCGGGCGAAGGCTGACGGACGCGACGTCCTGATCCTGGACACCGCGGGCCGCCTCCACGTCGACGAGGATCTGATGGAGGAGCTGGGGCGGATCAAGAAGCGCACGGGGCCTCACAACGTCCTGCTCGCCGTCGACGCGATGACCGGCCAGGACGCCGTGAACGTCGCCGAGCGCTTCGCGGAGACCACCGCATTCGACGGCGTGGTGATGACGAAGCTCGACGGCGACGCGCGCGGCGGCGCGGCGCTCTCGGTCAAGGCCGTCACGGGTAAGCCGATCCTCTACGCCTCGACAGGCGAGCGCCTCGACGCCTTCGAGCGCTTCCACCCCGACCGCATGGCCCAGCGCATCCTGGGGATGGGCGACGTCCTCACGCTCGTGGAGAAGGCCGAGCGGGCGATGGACGAGACGAAGGCGGCCGAGCTCGAGAAGAAGATCCGCAAGGCCCAGTTCACCTTCGACGACTTCCTGGATCAGATGGAGCAGATGCGCAAGATGGGCCCGCTCACCAGCATCCTGAAGATGGTTCCGGGCCTCAGCGCGCAGCTCGGCGACCTCCAGGTGGACGAGCGCGAGCTCGACCGGGTGCAGGCCATCGTCCTCTCCATGACGCCCAGGGAGCGCGCCAACCCGGCAATCATCGACGGGCCGAGGCGGCGGCGAATCGCGCGCGGCTCGGGCACCACGGTGCAGGCGGTGAACCAGCTCATCAAGCAGTTCGACCAGATGCGGAAGGTCATGCGCCAGGTCTCGCAGGGCAAGATGCCCTCGCTCGGGCAGCTCGCGCGGGGGCGCTAGCTCCCGGCAGGCGCTAACGTTCTCCGCCGTCCCACCGCCGGACCGCGGCGCGTGGGGACCGAACCGCCGCACCCGCACCGCCACCGGCCGTGCCGCGGCACGAAACCAGAGGTGAGACGAACTTGGCAGTACGCGTGAGGCTGACCCGCGTCGGCGGGAAGAAGAACCCGATCTGGCGGGTGGTCGTCGCTGACCAGCGCTCCCCGCGGGACGGCCGCGTCATCGAGACCATCGGCCGCTACAACGCGCAGACCGAGCCGTCCGAGATCGTGCTCGACGAGGAGCGCCTGCGCCACTGGCTCGCCCGTGGCGCGCAGCCCTCCGGCACGGTCCGCAAGCTGATGCGCGCCAAGGGCATCCACGCCGGCGCCCGCTAGGGCCTCTCCCGTGGAGGAGCTCCTCCGCTACATGGTCCGGGCGCTTGTCGACCATCCCGACGAGGTGACGATCGACGCGTTCGAGGAGGACGACGGCACCGTCGTCCTCGAGGTCGGCGTGGCCGAGGACGATGTCGGGCAGGTCGTGGGCCGCGGTGGCCGCACGATCAACGCCCTGCGGGCCGTGATGCGTGCCAGCTCCGTCAAGGAGGGGCGCCGCGTCCTGGTCGACGTCGTCGAGTGACGCGGGGCCGCTGGTGAGCGAGCGCCTCGTCGCCGTCGGCCGGGTGGGCAGGCCCCACGGGGTGGACGGCAGCTTCTACGTGGAGCGGGTCGCCGACGGCCTCGCTGAGGGCACCCGGGTGGTCGTGGCCGGCGACGAGCGGGTGGTCGCGCGCCGGGCCGGCACCGACGCCCGTCCGCTCGTCCGTCTCGCGGGCGTCGAGGACCGCGACGCGGCCGCGGCCCTCCGCTCGGAGGAGCTACTCGTCCTCCGCGAGGAGGTCCCGCTCGCCGATGACGAGTGGCTGATCGACGACCTCGTCGGCTGCGAGGTCCCCGGACTCGGCACGGTCCGGGCCGTGATCCCGAACCCGTCCTGCGACGTGCTCGACGTGGGGGAGGGCGACGGCCCCGCCACGCTCGTGCCGCTCGTGCGCGACGCCGTCACCTCGGTGGACGTCCGCGCCCGCGTGATCGAGGTCGACCGCGGCTTCCTGGGGCTCGAGCCCTGAACATCGACGTCTTCACGCTCTTTCCTGGCTGGTTCGGCTGGTATGCCGAGCAGCGCCATGTCGCGAACGCCCTCGGCGAGGGCCACTCGCTCGAGGCGATCGACCTCCGCGCGACGACCCCGCTCGGAGCGGGACAGGTGGACGACACCCCCTACGGAGGAGGTGCCGGCATGGTGATCCGCGTCGACGTGGTCGAGGCAGCCCTGCGGGCGCGCTACGGCCCCGACCGCGGCGCCCGCCGGGTGATCGCGCTCTCGGCCGGAGGCCGGCGCCTGGACGACGCCCTCGCGTCCGAGCTGGCGGGCGGACCCGACCTGACGCTCCTGTGCGGCCGCTACGAGGGCTTCGACGAGCGGGTCCACGAGCATCTGGCGACCGACGTGGTCTCGATCGGCCCCTACGTCCTGGCGGGCGGCGAGCTGGCGGCGATGGTGGTCTGCGACACGGTGATCCGCAAGCTCCCGGGGGCCCTCGGCCACGCCGACAGCGCAGTCGAGGAGTCGTTCAGCCCCGCCCTCGAAGGCGCTCCGGAGTACCCGCATTACACGCGCCCCTTCGACTGGCACGGCCACACGGTGCCGGATGTGCTGCTCTCGGGTGACCATGCCAAGGTCCGCGACTGGCGCCTCGCGCAGAGCCGGTCGCGGGCGCGCGGCTGACCCTTCGCTACCATTCGCAACCCGCGCGCCCGGCGCGCCTTCTTTTTTCCCGCAGTACCGCCGATCCCCGCCGCTTCCGGAGAATTCGCCATGAGCAAGGTCATCGACAGCCTCGAGCGCGACCAACTGCGCCGCGTCCCCCGCTTCCAGGCGGGCGATCGCGTGAAGGTGCACTTCCAGGTCGTGGAGGGAACCCGCCGCCGGACCCAGGTCTTCGAGGGCGTCGTGATCAAGCGCCAGGGCTCGGGCGCCCGCGAGACCTTCACGGTCCGCAAGTCGTCGTTCGGGGTCGGCGTGGAGCGTACGTTCCCGCTGCATTCGCCGAAGATCGAGAAGATCGACGTTGCGAGCCGGGGCGACGTCAGGCGCGCCAAGCTCTACTACCTCCGTGACCGCGTCGGCAAGTCGGCGCGGGTCCGGGAGCGCCAGTTCGGCGGCAAGACCGAGGAGATCGCCTACGTCGAGCCCGGCGGCGCGTTCGACGAGCAGGGCGCGCAGGTCGAGGCGGAGGTGCTGCCGGACGAGGATCCCGCCGGGGGCGAGGCGGAAGAGGCCCCGGTCGCCGACGCGCAGGCCACTGCCGTCACCGACGTGCCCGCGCAGGAGACCACGGTGAGCGACGTGCCCGCTGATGCCCCGGAGGCCGGCGACGCGCCGGCCGAGGCCGAGGCGGACGCGGAGGGCGAACCGGACCAGAAGCCCGAGTGACGGCGGCCGCGTGACCCCGGTGGCGGAGGGCAAGGAGAAGAAGCAGAGCTCCCTCGTCGAGCTCGTGTCGGTCGTGGCCGTGGCGCTGCTGCTCGCGCTCGGCATCCAGGCCGTCCTCGTCAAGCCCTTCCGGATCCCGAGCGAGTCGATGGTCCCGACGCTCGAGGTCGGGCAGCGCGTCCTTGTGGACCGCGTGACCTTCCGCTTCGGCGAGCCCGAGCGCAACGACGTGGTCGTGTTCAAGCCGCCGCAGGGAGCGCAGACCGACACCTGCGGCGCCGACCATCCGAGCGGCAGCCCCTGTCCGGCGCCCACGGACGAGCAGGCCGACACGAACTTCATCAAGCGGGTCGTCGGGATGCCCGGGGATCGCCTGAAGGTCATCGAGGGCCGGGTCTACATCAACGGCAAGGTGCAGGACGAGCCGTTCATCCAGCCCGACGCCGGCTGCCCGCTCTGCGAGCTTCCGGACGAGATCACGATCCCGAAGGACCACTACTTCATGATGGGCGACAACCGGGGCGCCTCCGACGACAGCCGCGCCTGGGGCCCCGTCCCCAAGAAGTGGATGATCGGCCAGGCGTTCTCGACCTACTGGCCCCCCAAGCGCATCGGCCTGCTCTGAGCGCGCGGCGGCACGCGGCGACGTTCCGCCGTCCTCCCGCCTAACATCGCGGCCGCAGTGGGGAGCCCGGCGACACCCGCGGAGGCGGCACCGGCACGCAGGCCGCGACGCGCCCGCAGGCCGAGCGGACGGAGGCTCTTCGCGTTCGACCGCGCGCTGGGTCGCAGGTTCGTCGCGGGCGCCGACGAGGCGGGCCGGGGCTCGCTCGCCGGGCCGCTGGTGGCGGCCGCCGTGCTCTTCGACCTCGAGCGGCTGACGCTCGCCGACCGCCGCGCGCTGGCGCGGCTGAACGACTCGAAGCAGCACACGACCGAGGGCCGCGAGGAGCTTTTTCCGCTGGTCATGAAGGCGGCCACCAGGGCGGCCGTCGTGTCGCGCTGCGTGCGCGGCATCGACGATCGGGGGCTGCATGTGACGAACCTGGCCGCGCTCCGCGACGCGCTGATCCGCGTGGCGCCCCCGGAGGCTGTCTGCCTGGTCGACGGGTTCCGCGTCCCCGAGTTCGGCAGGGAGCAGCAGGCCGTGATCGGCGGGGACGGCCGGAGCGCGGCGATCGCGGCCGCGTCGGTGCTCGCCAAGGTCACGCGGGACCGCTTCATGCACGCGGCAGCGGACCGGCATCCGCGCTGGGACTTCGCGACGAACGTGGGCTACTCGACGCCCGAGCACCGCGCCGCCATCCGGGAGCACGGCGTCTGCCCGCTCCACCGGATGTCGTTCGCGTCGATCGCCTACACCCAGCTCTCGCTCGACGGCTGAGCGCGCTCGGTCAGAACGCCGCCTCGAGGTGCTCCAGGGCGAGCACTCGCCCCGTTCTGTCCACGGTCACGCCGATGGCATCGAAGCGGAGGGCGGGCCTCGACGGCCGGGAAGCTCCGGCCGCCTCGTCCGAGAGCCACACCACCGCCAGCAGCCTGAGGCGCCGCCGCTTCGCGGGCCCGACGGCGCCGAGCGGGCCGGCCGGCCCGCGCGTCCCGCCGGCGACGCGGGTCTTCACCTCGCAGAAGACGAGATGGCGCTCGTCGGCCGCCACGATGTCGATCTCGCCGTAGCGCGTCCGGTAGTTGCGGTCGAGGATCCGGTAGCCCGCGGCGGCTAGATGGTCGGCGGCGAGCCGCTCGCCGGCGGCACCGAGGTCTCGCCGTGGGTCGGTCGACATGAGCCGACCCTAGGACGGGATCCGTGACGGCGAGGTCGGATGCGTGACGACTCGGGACCAGCGCCGTGCCGTTTTCGTGCGGGGCCCATCCCGGAGGCGTGAACAGCTTGTGACCGGCCCTGCGGCGAAGCGTCACCGGCGTCACAGGCCGGGATCGATCGCGGTCCTAGCTTGGGCCTCATGCTCGCCACGGCCACCACCTTCACGATCGAGGGCGTCCGCGGCCGGGAGATCCTGGTCGAGGTGGACGTTCGCCGCGGCCTGCCGGCGTTCACGGTCGTCGGACTCCCCGACGCCACCGTTCGCGAGGCGCGGGAGCGCGTGAGGGCGGCACTGCTCAACTCCGCTCTCGATTTCCCGATGCAGCGGGTCACGGCGAACCTCGCGCCGGCGTACCTGCGAAAGCACGGCGCCACCTTCGACCTGGCGCTGGCCGTGGCGCTCTTGGCTGCGAGCGGCCAGGTGCCGCCGGAGGCGCTCCCGGGCCTCGCGGTCTGCGGCGAGCTCTCACTGGGCGGCGCGATCCGCCCCGTCAGGGGCGCCCTCGCCATGGCCTTCGCCGCGGCCGCCGCCGGGTGCGCCCGCATCGTGGTCCCGCCTGACAACGCAGGCGAGGCGGCGCTCGCCGGGATCGACGCCCTGCCGGTGCCCGACCTCACCTCGCTCGTGGACGTCCTGCACGGCCGCTTGGCCCCGGAGCCCGCACGCCCCCCGGCGTTCGCTCCGCGCGAAGGCGCCGGCCTGCCGGACCTGGCGGACGTGCGCGGGCAGGAGGACGCGCGGCGCGCGCTGGAGATCGCCGCGGCCGGCGGGCACAGCCTGCTCATGGTCGGCCCGCCCGGAGCCGGCAAGACGATGCTCGCGCGGCGGCTCCCGGGCATCCTCCCGCCGCCGTCGCTGGAGGAGGCCGTCGAGATCACGAACGTCCACAGCGTCGCCGGATTGGTGAACGGCGGCCTCGTCTCCGAGCGGCCCTTCAGGGCGCCTCACCACAGCATCTCGGCGCCAGGCCTCGTGGGGGGCGGGGCACACCCCCGCCCCGGCGAGGTCTCGCTCGCCCACGGGGGAGTCCTTTTCCTCGACGAGCTCGCCGAGTTCTCGCGCGTGGCGCTCGAGGCGTTGCGGCAACCCCTCGAGGACGGCCGCAGCGTCGTCACCCGCGGCCAGCGAACGATCGAGTTTCCTGCCCGGGCGATGCTTGCCGCCGCGTGCAACCCGTGCCCGTGCGGTCGCGGTGCGGAGCGATGCGTATGCGGGCCGATGGCCGTCGCGCGCTACCGGCGGCGGCTCAGCGGACCCCTGCTGGACCGGATCGACCTGACGTGCGAGCTCGGCCCGGTCGCTCCGGGGGCGCTGGCGGGGCCCGGGGCGGGCGAGTGCTCCGCGGCCGTGCGGGAGCGTGTCGTGTCGGCTCGGGAGCGCCAGGCCGATCGCCTCCGGGGCTCGGGAGCGCTCGCGAACGCCGGCATCGCCGCGGGCATGCTGCGCGGGGCGGCGCGGCCGGCGCCCGATGCCGAGCGCCGACTCGCCGAAGGACACGCGCTGCTCGGGCTGAGCGCTCGCGGGCACGCCCGCGTGCTGCGCGTGGCGCGCACGATCGCCGACCTCGAGGGCGCCGACCGCATCGAGGCCACCCACGTGGACGAGGCCCTCGGATACCGCCACGCCCCGGCGATCGGCGAGGCGGCGTGAGCCCATCGGGCGCATGCGAGGCGTGCCTGCGCCGCGGATGGCTGGTGGGCCACCTGGCACCGCGCCTCGCCGCTCTGCTCGGCGAGAGCCCAACGCCCGGGAAGCGTCGCGGGCGACTGCTGGCGCTGCCCGATGCGGAGCTGATCGAGGCCACCTGTTGCGCGGAGCGGCGGGCGGAGGCCCACTCCCTGCTGGAGACATTCGACCCCGCCCGCGCCCGCGAAGCGCTTCTGACCGTGGAGGTCGAGGCGGTCTGCAGGCACGCCCTGACCTACCCGTCGGGGCTCAGCGACCTCGACGACGCGCCGGCCGTGCTGTTCGTCGCCGGCGGGGCCGGCCGCCTCAAGGCGCTGACCGGCGCTCCGGCCGTCACGGTCGTGGGCACCCGCCGCCCGTCGCCCTACGGCCTGGAGGTGGCGCGCGTGCTGGGCCGCGGCCTGTCGGCCGCGGGAGTCACGGTGGTCAGCGGCCTCGCCCTCGGGATCGACGCTTCAGCTCACCGCGGGGCGCTCGAGGGGGGCGGTGCGGTGGTGGCCGTGCTCGCGAGGGGCCCGGACGCCGCGTACCCGCGCAGCCACCAGCGCCTGTACGAGCGAGTCCGGACCGAGGGCTGTGTCGTGTCGGAGTTCCCTCCGGGCGTGCCCGTGCACCGCTGGGCCTTCCCCGCGCGCAACCGGATCATGGCGGCGCTCGGCAGCGTCACGGTCGTCGTCGAGGCCGACGATCCGTCGGGCTCGCTGATCACCTGCCGCTTCGCCGAGGACCTGGGGAGGACGGTGGCTGCGGTGCCCGGGCGGATCACCACGGGGGCGGCGCGCGGCACGAACCGCCTCCTGCGCGACGGGGCCCGCGTGGTGCTCGGCCCGGAGGATCTCCTCGAGGAGCTGTTCGGGCCGGGCGCCGCCCCGGTCGCGCCCGTCCCGGACCCGCCCGTCCTGGAGAGCCCCCTCGCCGAGGTGCTCGCGGCGATCGAGGGATCCGCGGGCGTGTCCGCGATCGCGGCGCGCACGGGCCTCGCCCCCGGCGCCGTGCGGGCGGCGCTCGGGCGCCTCGAGGTCATGGGCCTGGTGCGGCGGGATGGCCTCGGCTTCGAGCGCACGGCGGCGCCCGCCTATGCTGCCCGCTCGTGACCGGCGAGCCCAGACAACCGCCCACGGCGCTGGCGATCGCGGGCTCCGACTCGGGCGGCGGCGCCGGCATCCAGGCCGATCTCAAGGCGTTCGCCCGCTGCGGGGTGCACGGCATGACCGCGATCACGGCGGTGACCGCCCAGAGCACCACAGGCGTCAGCGCCGTACACGCCATCCCGGGCGATCTGATCGTCGAGCAGGTTCGCGCCGTGACGGCCGACATCGGCGTGGACGCGGTCAAGATCGGGATGCTCGGCACGGTGGAGACGATCGACGCCGTCGAGCGGGCGCTCGCCCTGACCGGGACCGCGCCGGTCGTGATCGACCCGGTGATGGTCGCCGAGAGCGGCGCGAGACTGCTGGACGAGGATGCCGTCCATGCCCTGCGCGAGCGGCTGCTGCCCCATGCCGAGGTGGTCACCCCGAACCTCCCGGAAGCGCGGGTGCTGGCAGGCGCCGACGCCTCCCCGGACGCGCTCGCGCGGGCGATCCACGCGCTGGGACCGCGAGCCGTCGTGGTCACGGGGGGACACCGGGACGAGGCCACGGACGTCTTCTTCGACGGGGAGCGGCTGGAGGAGATCCCCGGCGAGCGGCACCCGGACGGCGCGGCACATGGATCGGGCTGCACGCACTCCTCGGCGCTGGCCGCGTATCTCGCCCGGGGCTTCGAGCCGCTGGACGCGGCGCGCCGCGCGAAGCGGATCGCCTCGGACGCGGTTCGCGACGGGCTCTCCCGGCTCGGAGCGGGCGCCGGCCCCGTGGACGCCCTGGGCATCCGCCGGAACGGCTGACGGGGGCCCTCCCTCTGCCATAATCGCCCGCGTGAAGTTCCTGCGCATGAAGCCCGGGCACGGCGAGATCCTGCTCGCCGAGGGCGACCCCGCCGTCCGCGAGGAGGAAGAGCGCCTCGTCGAGGAGTTCCGGCGCCAGCTTGACGCGGGCATGTGGGCCGCGGTGCCGACCACCGCGCCCGGCACCGGCCGGCGCGAGGCGCAGATGATCCGTGACTACGGCGACATTCCGCAGGACGCGGAGCGGGTGATCTTCTTCCCCCGCGCGTCCGGCGGCTGACCCCGGGCGTCGCGGTGCTGCTCGCGCTGCTGGCCCTCGCCACCGTGGCGGCGATCCTGGCGTTGCCCACGGCGCTCCGGCTGGCCCGCGCCGAGCGTGAGCGCGCCACCGCCCGCAGGGCGGCCCGGCTCGGCGTGGAGGTCGACTCGATCGCCGACCCGGGCCGCGAGCGCCGCGCCGAGCAGCGGGCCCGCGAGCTTCTGCGCTCCTGCGTGAACGAGGAGGAGTGGGGGATGTACCGCGACCTCGGCTTCATCCGCGTTCGCGGCCGCCGCACGGGCCCTGACGGGCGCGCCTACGCCTACCTCGTCTACCCGCACAAGCCGGTCGTGGCCTACCTCCCCGAGGAGCGCCGCCTCCTCAGCGAATACTGCGTGGACTTCCCCGACCTGACCGGCGCGATCTCCGATTCCCGGCTGCCCGCCTCCGACGACGTGCTCGCCAAGTGGATGGCCCTCACGGGCGACGAGGAGCGGCTTCTGCGCAGCGCCAACATGCACCTCGTCGGGCGGCAGGTCGACCCCGGCCGCATCCGGCGGGACCTCTGGCGGCTCGACCAGTGGGAGCGCGAGCGCGCCCGCCGCTCGGGCGACGAGCCGGACGCCGCGGAGCGCCAGCTCACGTGAGCGGCGGAGGGACGGGGGAGCGCCGCGACTCGCGCGAGCGCGGCCGCGTCTTCCTGGACGGGCCGGAGCGCGCCGCCGCGCGGGCCTACTTCAAGGGCATCGGCTTCGGCGACGAGGAGCTCGGCCGGCCGATCGTCGGCATCGCGAACACCTGGACCGAGACGATGCCATGCAACTTCCACCTGCGACTTCTCGCCGAGCGCGTGAAGGACGGCGTCCGCGCCGCGGGCGGCACGCCCATGGAGTTCAACACGATCGCGATCTCCGACGGGATCACCATGGGCACCGAGGGGATGAAGGCCTCGCTGATCAGCCGCGAGGTGATCGCGGACTCGATCGAGCTCGCGGTGCACGGCAACCCCTTCGACGCGGTCGTCGCCCTCTCGGGCTGCGACAAGACGATCCCCGGGACCGTGATGGCGCTGGCGCGCGTCGACCTGCCGTCGCTGATGCTCTATGGCGGCTCGATCGCGCCGGGCCGCTTCCGCGGGCGCGACGTCACGATCCAGGACGTCTTCGAGGCGGTCGGCGCGCACGCCGCCGGTGACATGAGCGACGAGGATCTCGCCGAGTTGGAGTCCGTCGCCTCGCCGGGAGCGGGCGCCTGCGGCGGGCAGTTCACCGCGAACACCATGGCCACCGCGTTCGAGATCCTCGGTATCTCGCCGATGGGCAGCTCGATGGTCCCGGCCGAGGACGGCAAGAAGGGCCAGGTGGCCGAGGACTGCGGTCGTCTCGCCATCGACCTGACCGAGCGCGGCCTGCGCCCCGCGGACGTGATCACCCGCGAGTCGCTCGAGAACGCGGTGGCGTGCGTCGCGGCCACCGGCGGCTCGACCAACGGAGTCCTCCACCTTCTGGCGGTCGCGCGTGAGGCCGGGGTGCCGCTCGACATCGACGACTTCGACGAGATCGCCTGGCGCACCCCGCTCCTCGCGGACCTGAAGCCCGGCGGGCGCTTCGTCGCCACCGATCTCTACCGCGCCGGCGGGGTCCGGCTCGTGGCGAGCCGCCTCGCCGAAGCCGGCCTGCTGCACGAGTCGGCGATCACGGTCACCGGCCGCACGATCGGCGAGGAGGCGGCCGACGTCCAGGAGGAGGAGGGCCAGGAGGTCGTCCGCCCGCTGTCCGACCCGATCGGGCCGAACGGCGGGTTCGCGATCCTGCGCGGGAACCTCGCCCCGGAGGGCTGCGTCGTCAAGCTCGCCGGGCACGGGCGGCGCGAGCACACCGGCCCCGCGAGGGTCTTCGAGTGCGAGGAGGACGCCTTCGCGGCGGTCCAGCGGCGGGAGATCACGACGGGTGAGGTGGTCGTGATCCGCAACGAGGGTCCTGCCGGCGGACCCGGGATGCGCGAGATGCTCGCCGTGACGGCCGCCCTCCAGGGCGAAGGGCTCGGCGACTCGGTCGCGCTGCTCACCGACGGGCGCTTCTCGGGCGCGACCCACGGCTTCATGGCGGGGCACGTGTCCCCGGAGGCACCCCGCGGCGGTCCGATCGCAGCGGTGCGCGACGGGGACTCGATCACCTTCGACGTGGAGAAGCGCCGCCTCGACGTGGCGCTCAGCGACGACGAGATCGCGGCCCGCGTCGCCGCCTACGAGGCGCCCGCCGCGAAGTACGACCGCGGGGTGCTCGGAAAGTACGCGCGGCTCGTGCGCTCCGCGTCCGAGGGCGCGGTCACGAGCTGAGTCAGGCCGAGGCTGTCTCCTCGCCGTGGGCGCCCGAGGGCGCGCCGCGCCGGTCCAGGAAGTCCTTGACATGGCGATTGAAGGTGTCCGGCCGCTCGAGCATCGCGCAGTGGCCCGTGTCGTGGAGCACCAGCGCGCGGGCATCGGGGATCAGGCGCTCGAACTCGTAGGCGTCGCCGACGGGGACGAGCATGTCGTTCTCTCCCCAGACGACGAGGGAGCGGGCCCCCACCTCGGGCAGGCGGTCGGTGAAGTCGTAGCTCGTGAGCGCCTCCATGGCCGGGACGAAGCCGTCCTTGCCCGCGCCGAGCATCTGCTCGTAGAGGAGTTCCCGTGGCATCCGCGTGGGATGGCGGAAGACGATCGAGAAGGCGGCGTGGGTCCATGCCGGGCGGGAGAGGACGGCGCGCCGCTGGGCCGCGCTCGCCGCGCCGGCGGCGGCGAGCATCTTCGCGGCCGCTATCAGGGGGTCGCGGCGGAGGTTCACGATCGAGATCCCGGCGGCGGAGACCAGCACGAGCCCGTCGACGCGATCGGGGTAGCGAATCCCCATCTCCGCTCCGACGAAGCCGCCCATCGAGTTGCCGACGATGTCGGCGCGCCCCAGGTCGAGCTGCTCGCAGAGCTCCTCGACACAGCGGGCGTAGCCGGTGATCGAGATGCGCTCGGCGGGCATCTCCGAGTCGCCGAAGCCGGGCAGGTCGACGGCGATGACGCGGCGGTCCTGCGCGAAGAAGGGGATGTTCTCGAGCCAGTTGGCCCAGCGCCCCGACAGCCCGTGGATGAGGATGAGCGCGTCGCCATCGGGCACGCCGATGTCGACGAAGTTGAGCCGCCTGCCGCCGACGTCCGCGTGGCGCAGATGCTCGCGCCAGTCGATGTCGCGCCACGACGGGAGCGCGCTGCGGCCGTAGTCCTCGCCGGCGGCCCGCGCCGCGCGGCGCCTGGCCGGGAGCTGCCTGGAGGGGATGATCGTCGCCACCGACCCGTACCGTACCCGCATGGCGCGGATCGCGATCGACATCGACTCCACCCTGCACCACTACTGGGACCTCTTCTCCCGCATCGTGCGGGAGCGCCACGGCATCGAGCTCCCGTACGAGCGCCAGCGCACCTGGGGGGTCGCGGAGCTCGAGCGCGACGAGCTCGTCGACGTGGTGCGCGAATCCCACAGCGAGGACAACATCCTCGCCGCCGACCCCTACCCGGGCGCGGTGGAGACGGTGCAGGCCTGGCGCGAGGAAGGACACTGGATCCACATCACGAGCCACCGCGCGGTCACCACACAGGTGAGCACCGAGCGCTGGCTTACGGAGATCGGCCTCCCGTATGACGATCTCCACTGCTCCTGGGACAAGGTCACGCGCTGCACCGAGCTCGAGATCGACCTGCTGGTCGACGACAGCCCGGTCAACATCGAGCGGGCGCTCGAGGCCGGGATCGCCTGCGCCACGCTCCGCCACCCCTGGAACGAGGAGCTCGAAGGGACCGACGGCGTGATCCTCGCGGACGACTGGACCGGGCTGCGGACGGCCGTGGCTCCGCTCTTGGGCGGCTGACGCTCGCCGGCGGGCCTCTGCCCGCTGACAACGAGCGCCCCCCGGGGCATGCCAGAATCGCCAGGTGGCCAACGGACGTACAAGCCTGAGGCTTCCCGAGCCGCCCTCCGTACGCCTCGAGCGCCAGGCGCGCGAGCGCCTGCCCGCGACGCGCGACGACGACCTGAGGCGCCTTCTGCCCGGCGTCGAGCCGGAACGCCGCCTCGACGACTGGGGGCGCTCCGAGCGCATCGAAGGGCTGATGGACAGGACGCTCTACGAGTTCTTCTACCGCTACTGGTTCCGCTGCGAGGTCGAGGGCATCGAGAACGTGCCCGCCTCGGGGGGCGCTCTGCTCGTCTCGAACCACTCGGGCGCGCTCCCGCCCGACGCCGCGATGATCGCCAAGGCCCTCCGCGAGGAGCACCCTCGCCCGCGCGAGCTCAACATCACCGTCGAGCACTTCTTCAAGGGCTTCCCCGGCTTCTCCATGCTGATACCGAAGATCGGCTGCGTGGCGGCGCACCCGGCGAACGTCCAGCGCCTGCTGCACGACGAGGAGAAGCTCGTGCTGGTCTTCCCGGAGGGGCGCAAGGGCACCGAGAAGCTCTACCGCAACCGCTATCGGCTGCGGCGCTTCGGGCGCGGCGGCTTCGTGGAGGCCGCGATGCGCGCCGGCGTGCCGGTCGTGCCCGTGTGCGTGGTCGGCGCCGAGGAGGCGATGCCCGTGTTCGCCCAGATGGGCGCGCTCCAGCGCCTGACCGGACTCCTCTACTTCCCGATCACCCCGACGTTCCCGCACCTCGGCCCGCTCGGCATGCTGGGGTACCTGCCGGCCAAGTTCAAGATCAGGTTCCTCGAGCCGATCCACTTCGAGGGCGACAACCCCCACGAGGACAAGGCCCAGGTCCAGACGTGGGCACACGAGATCCGCGCCCGCATCCAGGACAACCTCTACGAGATGGTGGCGCGGCGCAGGTCGGTCTGGTTCGGGTGAACTCGAAGCGCATCCTCATCACCGGGCTCTCGACCTACTGGGGCGGACGGCTCGCGCAGGCGCTCGAGGAGCGCGACGAGGTCGAGGCGATCGTGGGCGTCGACTCCGAGGATCCGAGGGTGGAGCTCGAGCGCGCCGAGTTCGTGCGCGTCGGCACCCAGCACGCCCTCCTGCGCCGCATCGTAGAGGCGGCGTCGATCGACACCGTCGTCGACTCGCGCCTCGTCGTGGACTCGGCGACGACGAGCCCGAAGCTCGCGCACGAGAACAACGTCATCGGGACGATGAACATCCTCGCGGCGTGCAGCGGCCCCTCCTCGACCGTGCGCAAGCTCGTCTTCAAGTCCTCGTCCCACTACTACGGCTGCGAGCAGGACGATCCCGCCTTCTTCACGGAGTCGATGGTGCGGCCGCATGCGCCCCGCACGCCGATCGAGCGGGACATCCTCGAGGCGGAGGCCGCGGTGGCCGAGTTCGCCGAGAAGAACCCCGAAACCTCCGTGTCGCTGCTGCGCTTCTCGAACGTGCTCGGCCCGGACGTGCGCACCTCGCACACCACGCTCTTCTCGCTTCCCGTCGTGCCGATGATCCTGGGCTTCGACCCGCGCTACATGTTCGTGCACGAGGACGACGTCGTCTCGGCGCTCGAGCACATGGTCGCGCACGACCTGCCCGGGATCTACAACGTCGCGGGCGACGGCGTGCTGGCGTTCACCGAGGTCTGCGGGCTGCTCGGGAAGACCTACGCGCCGATCCTGCCGCCGTGGGGCACCGGGCTCGCGCTCGCGCCGCTCCGCCGGCTCGGCCTGCGGGTCCCGCCGGAGATGCTCGGCCAGCTCCGGTTCGGACGCGGCCTCGACAACCGCAAGCTGAAGGCGACGGGCTTCGAGTACCGCCACACGAGCCGGGAGACCGTCCTGCGCTTCGGCGAGCACCTGCGCCTGCATCCCGTGGTGCGCGGCGTGCGCGAGCCGTACCGCTACGAGCGCGAGGTGGAGGAGTTCCTGCGCTGGAGCCCGAGCGTCCGGCGCGGCGCGGAGGGCCTGGAGCCGCTCTCGCCGCACCAGTTCACCGAGTTGGAACGACTGCTGCGCGCGTACGCCGACCGCGCCGGGGTGGAGGAGCCGCCCGTCCCGGAGCCCCGGCCGCCCGTCCCGGAGCCGGAGCCGCCGGAGCCTGAGCCGGTGGCCGCCGAGCCCGAGCCGCCCCCGGGGCCGCCGGTGGCCGAGTACGACGACCTCGAGGCCGAGGAGATCCTGAGCCTCCTCTCGTCGCTCGACGCCCCCGACCTCGACGCGATCCTGGGCTATGAACGCGCCCACCGGGCGCGTCCGACGGTCGTGCGCGCGCTCGAGGGGCTGCTCGCCCGCCAGCGCGCCGGCGCGCCCCGCTGAGCCCGGGGGGATCGAGACGGAGCGCCAAAGCCCTGCAATCGCAAGGGTTGTTGCAGGACGCTTAAGCCTCGGCGTGCGCACCCGTGTGGTGCCTACACTCGTCGGGAACCCGTGAGAGACCGGACGTTCATCGCGATCGCGCTTGCGCTCATGCTGTTGCTCGGGGGTGCCGTGGCCGTGTACGCCTACGACGCCGCCCGCGACGACCTGATCGCCGACGGCGTGTCGGTCGCGGGCGTCGACATCGGCGGGATGCGCGCCGGGCAGGCGCGCGCCGTTCTCGAGCAGGACCTCGCCGAGCCGCTCGGCCGTCCGCTGGAGGTCGAGGTCGGCAAGCGCAGCTTCACGCTCACCGCCGAGCAGGCCCAGATCCGGATCGACGTCGAGACGATGGTCCAGGAGGCGCTCCGCGAGAGCCGTTCCGGCAACGTCCTGAGCCGCACGGTCCGCTACGTCGCGGGCGACGACGTCGACGCCGACATCGAGCCCCGCTACACCTGGTCACGGCCCGCCGTCGCCGCGCTCGTGAGGCGCATCAAGCGCAGGGCCGACCGCGACCCGCAGGACGCCGCCGTGAAGCCCACCCCGGACGGCCTCGAGGCGGTCGACGGGCGCCACGGGCTCGCGGTGCGCGGCAAGGAGCTCGAGCGCCGCATCAACGAGGAGCTCGCCCGCCCGCACGGCCAGCGCGTCGTGACCGCCCGAATGAAGACCGTCGAGCCCGACGTGACCAAGGAGGAGCTCGCCTCGTCCTACCCGGCCTACGTCATCGTGGACCGCTCGCGCTTCCGCCTGCGCTTCTTCCGCAACCTCGAGCACGTCAAGACCTACACGATCGCCGTGGGCAAGGCCGGCCTCGAGACGCCGGCGGGGCTCTACCACATCCAGAACAAGGCGGTGGACCCGGCATGGCACGTTCCTCAGTCCGACTGGGCCGGCGATCTCGCGGGCAAGGTGATCCCGCCCGGGCCCGAGAACCCGATCAAGGCCCGCTGGATGGGGATCTACGACGGCGCCGGCATCCACGGCACCGATGCCGTGGGCTCACTCGGCACCGCGGCGTCGCACGGCTGCATCCGCATGTCGATCCCGGAGGTCAAGGAGCTGTTCGAGAAGGTGCCGGTGCAGACGCCGGTCTACATCTTCTGATCGAGCCCGATCGCCTCCACGGGGACCTCCTCCCACCCGCTTGCCTCCAAAGAGGCCTGGCGCCCGGTGTGGCGAATGCAGAGACTGCCGATGAACACGCCGCGCTCGCGCCTGCGAAGGACCGCATACCACATGGTCGAGGCATCGTCCGGCCCCTGGATCGGGAACCAGGGGCGCGGCGGGTCGTCGTCGCTCGCGCTCATCAGTCCGGCCTCGCGCAGCTGCCCGCGCGTCGCGACCCGGCCCTCCTGAACGTGTATGACGAACGGTGAAGGCACGGCTATGGACCCTAGTTGGGCGGAGGCCCTCTCGACGTTCGAGCGCGCGCTCGCGACCCGGGGCGCCGCGGAGCGCACCCGCCGCGCCTACGCCGTCGACGCCCGCCAGCTAGCCGACTGGGCGACGGCGCAGGACCTCGGGCCGGCGATGCTGGGACCCCGGGACATCAGGCGCTTCGCCGGCGTCCTGTCGGAGCGCGGCTCGAGCCGGGCGACCGTGGCCCGGAAGCTCGCCGCGATCCGCGCCCTCTACTCGGAGCTCGCGCGCCGCGGCGACATCCCCGCGAACCCCGGCGACCTGGTGGCCAGCCCGAAGCGCGACCGCACCCTGCCGCGCGTGCTCAAGCCCGCCGAGGTCGCCGCGGTGCTCGACGGGATCCCCGCCGCCACGCCGCTCGAGCTGCGCGACCGCGCGCTCTTCGAGCTGGCCTACGGCGCCGGCCTGCGCGCCGAGGAGCTCGTGACGCTGACGGTGACCGCGCTCGATCCGGACTCGGAGGAGGTGCGCGTCGAGGGCAAGGGCGGCAAGACCCGCTTCGTGCCGGTGGGCGAGCCCGCGTGGCGCGCCGTCGAGCGCTACCTCGATCGCGGCCGTCCCGGCCTCGCCGCCCGCGGGACCGGGGCTCCCGAGCTCTTCCTGTCGAAGACGGGCAGGCGCCTCTCGAGCTCCGACGTGCGCCGCCGGCTGGCCGTCTGGACGCGCCGGGCGGCGCTCGCGGCGGGCGTATCCCCGCACACCCTCCGCCATTCGTTCGCGACGCATCTGCTGGAGGGCGGCGCGGACCTCCGCTCGATCCAGGAGATGCTCGGCCATGCGAGTGTCTCCACGACTCAGACCTACACTCGGGTAGAGTCGCGCAGGCTCAAGCGCCAATACGTCGTGGCCCACCCGCGGGCATGACCCAAGACGATTTGGGGGCATCCTGGAGACGAACCTGAAGGCAATCGAGCTCAAGGACCTGTGGCGCCGCTACAAGGATGACGGCGACGAACGGGCACGCGAGCGTCTGGTGCTGGCGTATTCACCTCTGGTGAAGTACGTCGCGGGCCGCATGTCGAGCGGCCTGCCGGCCCACGTCGAGGACGCGGACCTGATCTCGTACGGTCTGCTGGGCCTGATCTCGGCGATCGAGCGCTTCGACCTCTCGCGCGAGATCAAGTTCGAGACCTTCGCGATCAACCGGATCAAGGGCTCGATCATCGACGAGCTGCGCTCGCTCGACTGGGTTCCGCGCTCGGTCCGGGCGAAGGCGCGCGAGATCGAGCGCGCCAACGCGAAGCTCGAGGCGACGCTGCACCGCGCGCCGAGCGACGCCGAGATGGCGGAGGAGCTGGGCGTGTCGGTCGACGACTTCCAGGCCTCCCTGACGCTCATCTCGAACTCGTCAATCGTCGCTCTCGACGAGCTGTGGACCGTGTCCGACGCCTCCGGCGACCAGGTCTCCCTGCTCGACACGATCCAGGACCCCAACGCGGCCGATCCCGCATCCGAGATGGACGCCACCGAGGCGAAGGACCGCCTCGCGGACGCGATCGCGAGGCTTCCCGAGCGTGAGAAGCTGGTGGTCGCGCTCTACTACTACGAGAACCTGACCCTGCGCGAGATCGGCGAGGTCCTGGGCGTTTCCGAGTCGCGCGTGTCGCAGCTCCACACCAAGGCGGTGCTGCGCCTGAAGTCGCGGCTCCAGGAAGAGGCCGAGGATCTCGATCCGGCGGGCTGACGTGCCCGGCCGGGCGGAGGACGAGCTCCTCACGCGGGCACGGCAGCAGGCCACGGCCGCCACCCTGGGACAGCGCGCGCTCGCCGGCATGCCGCTCGACCGGCTGATGCACGAGGCGGTCGAGGTGCTCTCGCGCGAGCTGCGCGTGGACGCGGTGTCGCTGCTCGAGCTCGAGCCGGGCGGCCTGACGCTCCGGGTACGCGCCAACCACGGCTTCCCCGTCGAGGAGGGCGAGACGCTCGAGCTCGCGGAGCGATCCCTCGCGGGCTACACGCTGCGCTACGAGGGCCCGGTCATCGTCGCCGATCTGCGGGCGGACCACCGCTTCGAGCAGTCGCCGGTGCTCGATGCCGCCGGGGTGGTCAGCGCGATGGCCGTCACGGTTGGGGGGCTCGAGCGGCCGTTCGGCGTGATCGGTGCCCACAGCCGCACACCGCACCGCTTCTCGGAGGACGACGCGAGCTTCGTGCAGGCCATCGCCAACACCGTCGGCGCGGCGGTGGAGCGCGCGCGCGCGGAGGAGGCCGTCCGGGAGAGCGAGGCGCGCTTCCGCGAGCTCGCGGACACCGCGCCGGCGCTCTTGTGGATGACGGACGACCAGGGCCGCGTGACGTTCGTCAACGAGGGGTGGCTCCGCTTCACCGGGCGCTCGCTCAGCGACGAGGTGGGGGACACGTGGGCGAGCAGCGCGCATCCCGCGGACGCCGAGGCCCTGCGGGCCGGGTTCCTCGACGCGCTCGAGCGGCGTGCCGAGTTCCGCATGGAGTACCGCCTGCGCCGGGCTGACGGCTCGCATCGCTGGGTGCTCGAGGTGGGCGCGCCGCGCTTCTCGGGAGACCACTTCGTCGGGTACGTCGGCACCGCCACCGACATCCACGAGCGCAAGACGATGGAGCAGGCGCTCCGCCGCGGCTACGAGGAGGAGCACCACGTCGCGGAGACCCTCCAGCGGAGTCTGCTGCCCGAGCAGCTCCCGCAGATCGAGGGCGTCGACCTCGCCGCGCGGTACCTGCCGGCGGGCGCCGGCCCCGCGGTCGGAGGAGACTGGTATGACGCCCTCGAGCTCGACGACGGGAGGGTGGCCGTGGTGGTCGGCGACGTCGTCGGGCACGGCCTGCGGGCGGCGGCGGCGATGGGCCAGCTCCGAAACGCTTTTCGCGCGTACGCGGTCCTCGAGGACGGGACAGCCGAGACCGTGGCCCGGATCGACCGCCTGCTGCGCCGTAGCGGCGAGCACTCGATGGCGACGATGCTCTACCTGCTGCTCGACCGCGACACGGGCGAGGTCCGCTTCACGAGCGCGGGGCACCCGCCACCGCTGGCGCTCACCCCTGACGGCGCGCGCTTTTTGGAGGGAGGGCGGTCGGTGCCGGTGGGTGCCGGGGACACGGGCACGTACGCGGAGGGCCACGAGACGCTGCCGCCCGGGACGACGCTGCTGCTGTACACCGACGGTTTGGTGGAGCGGCGCGACGCCCCGCTCTCGGAGCGCCTCACAGAGCTCTCGATGGTGGCCGCCGCCGCGGGACCCGACTTGACCGCGCTCTGCGACGAGGTCGTCGCCGCGCTCGTGGGCGATGCCCCGGCCGACGACGTGGCGCTGCTGGCCGTGCGGCCGCAGCCCGTGACGGCAGAGGCGTTCTCGCAGTCGCTGCCGGCCGAGCCCGAGTCGCTCGGCGGGCTGCGGCGGAGCATCGGCCGCTTCCTCCGCGCCGCAGGGGCCAGCGAGCAGGAGCGCTATGAGATCACGCTCGCCGTCGCCGAGGCGGCATGCAACGCGATCGAGCATGCCTACGGTCCCGGAGATGCCTTCGTGGATGTCGAAGCCTCACTCGCCTCGGGCGCGGTCGAGGTCGTGGTGAGCGACCGCGGGGCCTGGCGGGAGCCCCGCGGCGAGCACAGGGGACGCGGGCTCCTGATCATCGAGGGCCTCATGCACGAGGTCGCGGTCGCGCGCGAACGGCACGGCACGACGGTCCGCATGCGGCGGCGACTCGAGGGGTGAGCGCCTCCGCGGAGATCGCGGTCGAGGCGGCCGGCAGCGCGGTTGTCGCGCACGTCGCGGGGGAGATCGACATCACGACCGTGCAGCGGCTCGCTTGCGACCTGCTCGAGACACTCGGCAACGACGCGACGACGCTCGTGGTCGACCTGACCGGCGTCCGCTACGTGGACTCAGCGGGCATCGAAATGCTGTTCGAGACGTCGCGGCGGCTGCGCCGCCGGCGTCAGGGAATGGCACTCGTCGTACCGCCGGGATCGCTGCTCTCGCCGGTGTTCGATCTCACCGGCATCGACGCCGCCGCGCCGATGTTCACAACGGTCGAAGCGGCTCTCCAGGAGCGGTAGGCTCAGCGCAAACCGAGGAGAGGAGCCCCATGCCCCACGAGGCAGCCAAGAGGATCCGCAACGTGGCCTTGGTCGGCCACCGAGGCAGCGGCAAGACGTCCACCTGCGAGGCGATCCTGTTCCAGGCGGGCGCGATCCAGCGGCTCGGCTCGGTGGCTGACGGAACGACGGTCTCGGACTCGGCTCCCGACGAGAAGTCCCGCGAGATGTCGATCTCGGCGAGCCTCTCCTCCTTTCACTGGCAGGACCGCAAGGTCAACCTGCTCGACACCCCCGGCGAGCCGAGCTTCGTAGCGGACGCCCTGTCCGCGCTCTCGGTCAGCGACGGCGCGGTGTTCGTGGTCAACGGCGTCATGGGCGTCGAGGTGGGCACGAGCCGCCTCTGGGAGCGCGCCTCCGAGCTGGGCCTCGCGCGACTCCTGTTCGTGAACATGCTCGATCGCGAGCGCGCCGATTTCTTCCGCGCGCTCGAGGGCCTCAAGGGCGCCTTCGGCCAGCACGTAGTGGCGACCGAGATCCCGATCGGGGCCGAGCACGAGATCCGCGGCGTGATCGACCTGATCGACATGAAGGCCTACGAGTACGAGGGCGCGGGGCGCGACAACTGCCGCGAGGTCCCGATCCCGGACGACCTCGCCGACCGCGCCCAGGAGTATCGCGAGAAGCTGATGGACGAGGTGGCTGAGGTCTCCGACGCCCTGATGGAGCGCTACCTCGAGGGTGAGGAGATCTCCCACGACGAGGTCGTCCAGGCGCTCAAGACCGGCGTGACGGGCGGTCAGCTCTTCCCCGTGACGTGTGGGGTGGCAACGCGGAACCTCGCGGTGAACCGCCTGCTCGACGCGTTCGTCGAGGACCTCCCGTCCCCGGCGAAGCGCGGGGCTCTCGAGTTGGGCGAGACCATCCTCGAGCCCCGCGAGGACCGCGACATGGTGGCCTACGTCTTCAAGACCCTCGCCGACCCGTTCGCGGGCAGGATCAACCTCTTCCGCGTCCATCAGGGCGTGATGAAGGCGGACTCGCACGTCTTCAACGTGACCCGCGCCGCCAAGGAGCGGATCGGAACGCTGATCGTCCCCCAGGGCAAGGAGCAGGACCACGCGAGCGAGTTCGGGCCGGGAGACATCGGCGCCGTGGCGAAGCTGAAGGAGACCCGGGCCGGCGACGTGCTCTCGTCGAGGGACGAGGTCGTCGCGATTCCCGCGCCCAAGCTGCCGGCGCCGGTCATGGCCTTCGCCATGGAGCCCAAGGCCAAGGGAGACGAGGAGAAGGTGGCGACCGCGCTCCACCGCCTCCAGGAGGAGGATCCGACGATCGACTTCCACCGCGACTCCCAGACCGGCGAGCAGATCCTCGCTGGGCTGTCGCAGATACACGTCGAGGTCATCGTCGACAGGATGCGGGAGCGCTTCGGCGCCGAGGTCTCGCTGAAGCCGCCGCGCGTGCCGTATCTCGAGACGATCAGGCACTCGGCGAAGGGGCACGGCCGCCACAAGAAGCAGACGGGCGGCCGGGGCCAGTTCGGCGACTGCCACATCGAGATCGAGCCGCTGCCGCACGGGGCCGGGTTCGAGTTCGTGAACGCCATCAAGGGCGGCGTGATCCCCCAGGGGTTCATCCCCGCCGTCGAGAAGGGCATCGTCGAGTCGATGGCGCGGGGAATCGTGGCGGGCTATCCGGTGAAGGACCTGCGCGTGCGCCTCTTCGACGGGTCCTTCCACGCCGTGGACTCCTCCGAGATGGCGTTCAAGACCGCGGGCTCGCTCGCGTTCAAGGCGGCGGCGGAGCAGGCGGGGCCCGTCCTGCTCGAGCCGATCATGACCGTGACCGTGACGGTGCCCGAGGACTACGTGGGCGACGTGATCGGCGACCTCAACTCGCGCCGTGGCCGGCCGCTCGGGATGGAGCCGAAGGGCTCGGTGACCGAGGTGAAGGCGGAGGTCCCGATGAGCGAGATGCTGAGCTACGCGCCCGACCTGCGCGCGATCACGGGCGGACAGGGCGACTACTCGATGGAGCTCGCCCGCTACGACGAGCTTCCGGCGCACCTGGCCGACAAGGTCATCGCGGCGTCCTCCGAGCAGGAGGCGGTCCGGGCCTGAGCCCGCTCTGAGGGCCGCCCAAGGCCCCGGTGCGAGTGCAGGAACACGCCCGTTTGGGTGCACGCGCCCTCGCTAGCATCGGGCCGCGATGACGAAGGAGCTGAAGACCCTCGAGGCGGATCAATCGTGTGAGGTCTGCGGCCGCACGATCCTCAAGGGCGAGCGCCCCGACATGTGGCTCGCGCCCGGCGGCACGCGCCGCCTCGTGTGCGAGCTGTGCTTCCCGCGGGCGGAGGCGGAGGGCTGGATCCGCGAGGGCGCGGCCGGTGACACGCCGTTCACCGCGCGCACGCGCGAGCAGCGCCGCTCGCTCATCGGGAGGATCCGCCGCCGCCGCGAGGACGAGGAGGCGCCCCTGGCCGCGGAGGACCACGCCGTCGCCGAGGAGGAGTCCGAGGAGGAGCCCGAGCGGCCGGCTCGTGCCGCTCCGCTCCGGCGGCGAAAGGACGCGCGCCACGTCCGTGCCGTGCCGACGAACGACGATGTGAAGGTCGAGCGCGCGCTCGAGATCTTCAACAGCTCGGACTTCCCCCGCAAGATCGCGGGGATCCAGCGGTCGCTCGGCGTGCCGTGGGTGAGCGCGCTCCCCGACTCGCGCTCCCCGAGCGAGGTCACGCTCGTGATCGCATGGGAGCTTTCGTGGTATCGCTATCGCGTCGATCTGGGCGACGCGGAGGAGCCCGTCCAGCTCGCCGGCAAGGGGCTCGAGCTCTCCGAGATCGGCGAGGAGCTCCAGGATTGGAACGCCTCGGCGGATGCGGACGGGCGCCTCGAAGTCGGTGTAGGGTCCGAGCCCGAGTGATCTACTGCGTGATCCCAACGGCGCTCGAGGGCGAGCTCTTCGAGAGGCTCACCGCGCACTACAGCGACGACCCGAACGTCGAGGTCATCGTGGACAGGCGCGGCGGGCCGGACCGCCGCCAGGGCGGCGAGTACGGGGGCAAGCGCACGGTCCGAGACCGCCGGCGCGCGCGGGCGCGCGGCAGCTTCCCCACCATCGATCCGCCCCAGTCCTGACCGCCCCCGAGATGCGGGTCGTGGTGCACGTGGACGGTGGCGCGCGGGGGAACCCCGGGCCCGCGGCCGTGGGTGCGGTGGTCGCCGCCGCCGACGGGGGCGGCGTCCTCTCCGAGCGGGGCGAGTACATAGGGAAGGCCACCAACAACGTCGCCGAGTACCGGGCGGTGATGCTCGGGCTATCGCTCGCGCGGGAGCTCGGCGCCACCGAGGTCGAGGTGGTCAACGACTCCGAGCTCGTCGCCCGCCAGATCGGCGGCCAGTACCGGGTGAAGAACCCGGGCCTGCGCCCGCTGTACGAGGAGACGATGGCGGAGCTGCGCCGCTTCGACCGCTGGGCGGTGCGCAACGTCCGCCGCGAGCACAACGAGCGCGCGGACGAGCTGGTCAACGAGGCGCTGGACAGGGCGCTCTCGGGCTGAGCTCGCCGGCGCATCACGCGCCGAGCATGCACTCGAGCACGCCATAGGCCCCTACTGCATAGTCGCGGCTCGCCGCGGCCTTCTCGAACGGCGAAGGCCCCGCCGGAGCGGGGCCTTCGACAGGAGCGGCTGATGGGATTCGAACCCACGACCTTCTGCATGGCAAGCAGACGCTCTAGCCAACTGAGCTACAGCCGCGCGGCGGCCAAGTATAAGGGGGCGTCTGCGAGGCGTCAGCCGGGTGGCCTGGCGCTACGCTTCGCGCCCTGGCGCCGTGGCGGAGTGGTTACGCAGCGGCCTGCAAAGCCGTTCACACCGGTTCGATTCCGGTCGGCGCCTCTACCGCTCCCCCAAGGAACGACCCAAAGAATGCCGGCGATTAGCTGGAAGGGGGCCGCCGCCGGGGGTGGGCTGCCTCCGGCCGGAGTTCGGAGAAACTGCGCTACAGCATACTATGTTGTGCTAGAGTTTCTCCGCACATGTTTGTCGACCGACAGGACGAGATCGCCACCCTGAAGGAGCGCTGGTCCTCTGACCGGCCCGAGTTCTTCGTGCTCTACGGCCGACGACGAGTCGGGAAGAGCCATCTTCTGCTCCATGTCGGAGAGAGTCGACCGTTCCTGTACTTCGAGGCCACGTCCGGAAGCGAGCGGGACCATCTCGACGATCTCTCCACCGTTCTGGCACACGTCACGGGCCGGGATCTGTTCCTCGCGCAGCGGCTGACGTCCTGGCGCGCGGCCTTCGCCGCACTGAGCGAGCTGGTGGCCGAGGGGCCAATGATGATCGTGCTCGATGAGTTCCAGTTCATCGCGCGCAGGGAGCCGGAGATCGGCTCGCTGATCAACCGCTTCGTGAAGGAACAGGAGGGTAACGCCGGGCTGTTGCTCTGCAT
>DATMJO010000007.1:0-19119 GCA_035553855.1 Thermoleophilaceae bacterium
GAACGACACCGTCTCGGGGGGCGCGGGCGACGACGCGATGGTCAGTGGAGGGTCGGGCGACGACACCGTGATGGGCTTCGCCCCCGGCGCAGCCGGCTCCGACGGCGCCGACACGCTCGACGGCGGGGCGGGCGCCGACACGCTCGACGGCGGCCCGGGCGACGACGTGCTCACGGGCGGCGGAGGGACCGACACGTTGCGCGGCGGCGCCGGCGCCGGCGACCGCGTCTCGTATGCGGACTTCGGTGGCCCGGTGACCGTCTCGCTGGACGGCGTCGACAACGACGGTCCCCTCGCGAGCGCGGCGCCGGCCGCGGTCGCGCTGCCCACCGAGGCCGATCGGATCGCGGCCGACGTCGAGGGCGCCATCGGGAGCGGATTCGCCGACGACCTGATCGGGGGTGACGGCGCGAACCCGCTGTCCGGCGGCGGCGGCGAGGACTTCATGGCAGGGGGAGCGGGCGCGGACGACCTCGACGGCGGGGACGGCGCGGACGTGATGCGCTCGAGCGACCGCGTCGCCGACGACCTCGTCAAGTGCGGCGCGGGCATCGACCTCGCGATCGTCGACAAGGGCGAGCGCACCGAGAACTGCGAGTTCGTCTCACGCCGGGGCCTGCGGCCGAGTCGTGGCCGGAGCTTCCTGCTATCGCGCACGAGCGGGCGGCCGGAGTTCGGGATCGCGGCGATGACGCGGACCGTGCCGCTCGAGGAGACGACGCGGCTCCCGATGCTGTCGAAGTTCGACGCGGGCACGGGCATCGTCACGCTGCGCGCGCGCACCGACCTCGGCCGGCGGCTCGACCGCGCGACCTTCGGGGTCACCCGGCCCGGCCTGCGCTTCCGCGCCTCCTCGCTGGGCGGTGTCGTGAGCGTGCGCGACGGCCGCCTCGGGCGGGCGCGCGTGACCGAGGTGCGGCTCGACCGCGCCGGCGCCGCGCGTGCCTGCGCGGCGTCCAGCGCGACCGCTTCGGCCGGGCGCTCGCGCCGCGTCGTGCAGCGCCTCTGGGGCCGGGGGCGCGGGCGCTTCCGCACACGCGGGCGCTACAGCGCGGCGACCGTCCGGGGCACGACCTGGCTCACCGAGGAGCGCTGCGACGGCACGATGGTGCGCGTGCGCAGCGGCAGCGTCCGGGTGGACGACTTCGCCCGCCGTCGCGTCTGCACCGTTCGCGGGGGCGGTTGGTACCTGTCGACGCCCCCTGGCGAGCGAGCGCGCGGGCGCCGTGCGAGCTGTCGCCCGCGCTGACCGCGCGGCGACCGTTCCGGCCGGGCCTCGGCTATCGTCTCGGAGGACATCGCGCGCGGCGCGACGAATTGCTTCTCGGGACTCAGGCTGCAGCCAGCGCCGGGCCCGCCCCAGTAAGAGGCCGCGCGCGCCAAAAGACATGAGAGGAACTTTCCTTGAAAAAGCAAGTGGTCGTCACGGCCGACCGTGGCGAAACGCGCGTTGCCATTCTCGAGGCGGAGGGGGACCCGCGGCCTAAGGCCGAGTCCGGCTCCGCGACGGGCGGTCGCCGCAAGCGCGGCGGCGGCGGGGGGCAGAAGCCCGGAGGCGAGTGGCGGGTCGCCGAGCTGTACGTCGAGCGGCGCGGCGCGCGCTCGATCGTCGGCAACATCTACAAGGGCAAGGTCGACAACGTCCTGCCCGGCCTCGAGGCGGCGTTCGTGGACATCGGCCTCGACCGCAACGGCTTCCTCCACGCGGACGACGTCGTCATGCCCGGAGTGGACATCGCCCGCCGTGGCCGCGGCGGCCGCGGCAAGCGGATCGACGAGATCCTGAAGCCCGGCCAGGAGGTCGTCGTCCAGGTCGTGAAGGACCCGCTGAAGTCGAAGGGCGCGCGTCTCTCGATGCAGCTCTCGATCGCGGGCCGCTACCTCGTGTTCACGCCGCAGGGCGAGGGCGTCGGCGTCTCGCGCCGGCTCGAGGACAAGGAGCGCGACCGGCTGCGCAAGCAGGCGGCGAAGATCGATCTCTCCGGCGGCGGCGCGATCGTGCGCACCGCCGCGCACGGCGCTTCGCGCGAGGACTTCGACCGCGAGATCAAGTACCTCCACAAGCTCCACGAGATCCTCCAGAAGCGCGCCGCCGACACGGCCGCGCCGACGCTCGTCTTCCAGGAGGCGGACCTCCCGGTCAGGGTCGTCCGCGACATCTACTCCAAGCAGCTCGAGGCGGCGATCGTCGACGACGAGAAGGCCCACCACCGCCTCGTCTCGTTCTTCACCCGCACCGCGCCGGAGCTCGTCGAGCGCGTCGAGCTCCACACGGGCGACGAGCGGCTGTTCGAGCGCCACGGCATCGAGTCGGTCTTCCGCTCGGTGCTCTCCCGCCGGGTGGACCTGCCCTCGGGCGGCTACCTGATGATCGACTACGCCGAGGCGATGACGGTGATCGACATCAACTCGGGCTCCTTCACGGGGCGCGGCAAGGCGGCGCGGCTCGAGGACACGATCACGCGCACGAACCTCGAGGCCGCCGAGGAGGTCGTCCGCCAGCTCAGGCTGCGCGACATCGGCGGGATCATCGTCATCGACTTCATCGACATGGCCCGCGCGCGCAACCGCGACGCCGTGCTGAAGACGCTGCGCAAGGCGCTCGACGAGGACAAGACGAAGACCTACGTGGTCGAGATCTCGCCGCTCGGGCTCGTCGAGATGACGCGCCAGAACGTCACGGACGGCGTGCGCGAGATCCTCACGAAGACCTGCCCGACCTGCGAGGGCGAGGGCGTCGTCCTCTCCGAGGACACCGTCGCGATCGAGGTCGAGCGCAAGCTCCGTGAGCTCGTGCAGGAGCGGACCGAGCCGGAGGCCTTCCTCGTCCACGTCCACCCGAAGGTGTCGAGCCTGCTGCTCGACGGCCCGATCCTCGCGCTCGAGGCCGAGGTCGGCCGGCACTTCCACTTCGAGGGCTCCGAGGCCCTCCCGATCGACCACTTCGCGATCACGCTCGAGGGAAGCTGCGACGAGGTCGAGCAGCGCGCCCTCCCGTTCCGCGAGGGCGAGGAGCTGCTCGTCACGATCGAGGAGCCCCACATGTACGACGAGGACGCGGGGGTCGCGAAGCTCGACGGCTACATCATCTCCGTCGCCGGCGCGCACCGGCTCGTGGGTGAGCGCCGGCTCGTGCACATCGACAAGGTCGGCCGCTCGGCGGCGCAGGCGTCCATCGTCGGAGAGGCGGCCGAGCCGGCCGAGCCCTCCGGCGACGACGACGCCTCCGCGAACGGCACGGCCGACCGCAAGCGCCGCCGCGGCCGCAGGGGCGGGCGCGGGCGCTCGCGGGCGCAGACCGCCGACTGAGCCGGTACCGGATTCGTACAGGTCCGGCCCCAACGCTTCTTCCCACCGGTAAGTTTTCGCCTTCGGCCGCCGTAGGGGCGGCCGTCGGCACGGGGAGAAGATGATGCTCAGAGGGACCTGCGCGCGGGCGCTGCTCGCATTCGTATCGATGGCGGTGCTGCCGGCGACGGCGTCGGCCTACATCGAGGAGGACAACCGGATCACGACCTCCTTCGACGGGACGAAGATCGTCTCGAAGCTCTTCCTGCCGGACGGCGCCTCCGCGTCCTCCCCGGTGCCGGTCATCCTGCGCACCCACGGCTGGGCCGGCTCTCGCGAGACGAGCGCCACCGGGACGCTCAAGACCTTCCTGGACGAGGGCTACGCGGTCCTCACCTGGGACCAGCGCGGCTTCGGCCAGTCCGGCGGGCACGCCGAGGTCAACTCACCCGACTTCGAGGCGAAGGACGTCTCGGCCATGATCGACGGCCTCGCCGCCGACGCCAGGATCGCCACGGAGGCCCCGGGCGATCCGCTGATCGGCATGTCGGGCGGCTCCTACGCGGGCGGCATCCAGTTCATGACCGCCGCCACGGACTCGCGCGTGGACGCGATTGCTCCGGAGATCGCCTGGAACAACCTGCTCGAGAGCCTCATCCCCGACGGCGTGGTCAAGCTCGGCTGGGACCTCCTGCTCTACGGGACGGGCACGGGCACCGGCACGGCGCTCGGCCTCGCGCCGAACAACCCCGCCGGTCCGAGCGCGGGCAGCGTCAGCCCGATGCTGCACCGGGCATTCGTCGAGGGCGGCGCCACGGGCGACTTCAGCCCGGAGGTCCGGGAGTACTTCGGGGCCCGCGGCGCCGACACGGTGCTGGAAGGCGTCGAGGTCCCCGCCTTCATCATCCAGGCGACGACCGACACGCTGTTCCCGCCGTCGCAGGCGATCGACAACTTCGAGACGCTCGCGGCGGAGCATCCGGGCGGCGCGCTCAAGATGCAGTGGTACTGCGGCGGGCACGGGGTCTGCTCCCCGTTCGTCACGCCGCCGCGGAGCGACACCGACGCGCGGATCGTCACCTGGTTCGACCGGCACGTGAAGGGCGACGCCGGCGTGGACACCGGCCCGCGCTTCGTCTTCGCCGACGACGAGGGCGACTGGCAGAGCGCGAGCGACTACCCGGTCCCCGGGACCTCGTCCATCGGCGGCTCGGGCGCCGGGATCGTCTCGGTCAACGGCGAGCCGACGGCCGGCGGGGTCATGGGCCCCTCGGCCACGGCCGGCCGGACGAGCCTGGAGGTCCCGCTCACGGGCGAGACCGCCGGGACCACGCTGATCGGCGAGCCGACCGTGACCGTCACCGCGACGGGCGTCGGCACCGCGGCCGACAACCTGCTGGCCGCGCCGCTGTTCTTCCAGCTCGTGAACAAGCGGAACGGCCATGTGATCGGCAACCAGATCACGCCCAAGCTGATCCCGACCGACGGCGCGCAGCACACGCTCTCGTTCCCGATCGAGGCGGTCGCCTACCAGCTCGACGAGGGTGACGAGATCGTGCTGCAGGTCGTGAGCAGCTCGCTGAACTACGAGGCCTACCGCGGCGCGGCCGCGATCAACCTCGAGTCCATCCAGGTCTCGGTCCCGGTTCGCTAGACAGCCGCTATCCTTCCGCGTCCGGCGCCCTTCCTGTGGGCGCCGGACGTGTGTCTATGTACGCCATTGTCAAAGTCGGAGGCAAGCAGTACCGCGTCGAGAAGGGGGACACCCTTCTCGTGGATCGCATGCGCGAGGATGAGGGCGCGAAGGTCGCGCTGACCCCGCTGCTCTACCGCTCCGACGACGTGGTCTTCGACGGCGCCGACCTCGAGAAGGTCAAGGTCGAGGCCGTCGTCACCGGCCACGAGCGCGGCAAGAAGATCCGCGTCGTGAAGTTCAAGCCGAAGCGCGGCTACAAGCGCACGGCGGGCCATCGCTCCGAGCTCACCAGGCTCGAGATCAAGGACATCAAGATGCTCTCGCGCAAGCCCGCCGCGAAGAAGAAGGACGAGGAGGGCGAGGATGGCTCATAAGAAGGGCCTCGGCTCCAGCCGCAACGGCCGCGACTCGAACGCCCAGCGCCTCGGCGTGAAGGTGTTCGCGGGCCAGACCGTCACCGGCGGCGAGATCATCGTGCGCCAGCGCGGGACCCGCTTCAAGCCCGGCGAGGGCGTGGGCATCGGCCGCGACGACACGATCTTCGCCTCGCGCCCGGGCATCGTGCACTTCGGCGAGGGTCGCCGCGGCCGCATCATCTCGGTCCTCCCGGCCGAGTAGCCCATCCCGCCTTTTCCTCCCGCCTCGGGCGAGAGGCGTCCAGCCTGGGCGCTGCAGGCCCGCGGGTGAAAAAAAGGTGCCAGGGACGAATTTTTCATCCGCTTCTTCTCCCGCCTCCGGTGAGGGCGTCCCGCCTGGGCGTAGCTCCCGCGGGTGGCGACGGTGCCGACCCTTCGGCGGTCGGGCGTCCAGCCCGATCCGTCCGAAGGGCGGCACCGGAGACAGGACCCGCGGGCCTGCAGCGCCCGAGCGGGACACGCCTCACCGGCAGAGCCCCCACCCGAACCCCCTACGATCGACCGCATGTTCACCGACCGCGCCAAGATCTTCGTCCAAGCCGGCTCCGGCGGTGACGGGTCGGTCTCGTTCCGCCGCGAGGCGCATGTGCCGAAGGGCGGTCCGGACGGCGGCGACGGCGGCCGCGGGGCCGACGTGGTCCTCGTCTGCGAGCCCTCCATGCGGGACCTGCAGGCCTTCCGCCGCCGCTCCCACTTCAAGGCGAAGCGCGGCGGGCACGGCGGGGGCTCGCTGAGGACGGGGGAGAGCCCCGGCGCGCTCGAGATCACGGTGCCGCCCGGGACGGTCGTCGAGTCGGCCGACGGCGACCTCCGCTTCGACCTGGTCGCTCCCGGCATGCGTGCCGTCGTCGCGCGCGGCGGGATGGGCGGCAGGGGCAACAAGCACTTCGCCACGCCCACGCGCCAGGCGCCGCGCTTCTCCGAGAAGGGGCTCGCGGGCGACGAGGCCTGGCTGGAGCTACGGCTCAAGCTGCTGGCCGACGTCGGCCTCATCGGCCTGCCGAACGCGGGCAAGTCGTCGCTCGTGTCGGTCCTGACCCGCGCGCACCCCAAGGTCGCGAGCTACCCGTTCACCACCCTGGAGCCCGTCCTCGGAACGCTGGAGCGCGGCGAGCGGCAGCTCGTCATCGCCGACATCCCTGGCCTGATCGAGGGCGCGAGCGAGGGGGCGGGGCTCGGCCACGAGTTCCTCGCGCACGTCGAGCGCACCCGGGTGCTGGTCCACGTGATCGACCTCGCCCCGCTCGACGGCTCGGACCCGCGGGAGAACCACGCGAAGATCGAGCGGGAGCTCGAGGCGCACGGCGGCGGGCTGGCCGCACTGCCGCGCATCCTCTGCCTCTCGAAGGCCGATCTCGTCACCGACGAGGAGGCCGAGCAGGCCGCCGCCGAGTGGCGCTCACGCTCCGCGGAGCCGGTCCACCTCACCTCGTCCGCGACGCGCCGGGGCCTCGACACCCTCGCCGACGAGCTCCTGCGCGCGGTCCCGGTCGACCAGCCCGAGCCCGAGGCGGAGGGGGTCGCGCCCGCGACGCACCGCGTCTACAGGCCGGGCGCCGGGGAGGCGTTCACGGTGGAGAAGACGGGCAGCCGGGCGTTCCGGGTGGTGGGCGACCGCGTCGAGCGGCTGATCGGCCGCCACGACACCGAGAACGAGGAGGCGCTCCGGTACGTCGAGGACCGTCTCCGGAACATGGGCGTCATCAAGGCGCTGGAGGCAGCCGGCTTCGAGCCGGGGGACGACGTCGAGATCGCCGGGATCGTGTTCGAGCTCGATCCCGGCACGCCCTTCCGCTGAGGCGGCGGGCGCCGCGCGTAGGCTTCCGCCGATGGCAACCGTTGTGGTCAAGCTTGGGTCGAGCATCGTCGCGGACGAGCGCGGCGAGGTGCGCGCGGACATCCTGCGCAACGTCTGCGTGGAGGTCGCGCGCGCCTACCGGGACGGCCATGACGTCCTCCTGGTCACCTCCGGCGCCATCGCGCGCGGCATGGGCCTGATGAAGCTGCCCGCGCGCCCGCGGGCGATGGACGAGCTGCAGGCGGCATCGGCGGTGGGGCAGGGGAAGCTCTACCAGGTCTACGACGAGCTCCTGCACGACCATGGCATCGAGACCGCGCAGGTGCTCCTCACGTTCTTCGACGTCTCGGCGCGCTCGCACTACCTGAACGCCCGCAAGACCCTCGAGCGCATCCTCGCCTGGCGGGTCGTGCCGGTCATCAACGAGAACGACACCACCACGACGGACGAGATCTCGTTCGGCGACAACGACTTCCTGGCAGCCCAGGTGGCGATCCTGCTGGGCGCCGACCGCCTCGTGCTCCTGACCGATACGGAGGGGCTCTACACCGCCGACCCGCGCGTGGACCCGGCGGCGGAGCTCGTCACGAGCGTCGAGCGCTTCGACGATCTCCGCGAGCACGACATCGGGGCGGCCGGCTCGCCGCTCGGCTCGGGCGGCATGCGCTCCAAGGTCGTGGCGGCCGAGATGGCCACCGCTGCGGGCATCCCGGTCGTGATCGCGAACGGGACGCGCCGGGAGGCCCTGGCGCTCGCGCTGGCCGGCGAGGCGGTCGGCACGCGCTTCGCACCCCAGGAAGGGCGGAAGGTCTCGAGCTTCAAGCTGTGGCTCCGCTACGCAAAGCCGACGCGGGGCCGGCTCACGGTCGACCCGGGCGCCGCGCGCGCTCTCCGCGAGCGGGGCACGAGCCTGCTGCCGGTCGGCATCGTGGCTGTGGACGGCGACTTCGACGCGGGCGACGCCGTCGAGGTCCTGGAGGACGGCGCCGCGATCGGCAAGGGCATCGTGAACCTCTCCTCGGCGGATCTCCTGCGCGTGAAGGGGATGAAGACGCAGGAGGTGCGCGAGCACCTGCCCCAGGCGACCGAGGAGGCCGTGCACCGGGACTTCTTCGTCCTGGGTTAGAGCTGTACGGGCACTGCGGCGACGCGCCGGCCCGCGCGCACCGTGAGGATCGCCGGGATGCCCCGCGCGGCGGGGACGAGCGGCACCGTGTGTGAGCCGCGCGGGAGGTCCAGGCTCGCGGAGGCGAGCGTCGTCAGGACCGGCCGCGGCTCGAGCCAGCGCGCGCTGCGCTCGTTGCGGAGCGCCGCCGTGCGAAGCGCTACGTGTACCCGGGCAGGCTCGCCGAGGCCGATGCGCGCGGCACCATGCGACCAGGCGGCGTCGAGCCCCGGCACGTCCGCGGGAAGATCGAGCGCGCGCTCGCCGATCGGCGGCCCGAAGGTCTTCTCCTCCGGGACGCCCCCGGCGGGCAGCCGGAAGGGGCCCGTGACCTCGTAGACCGCCCCGTCGGCCAGAGGGGTCCCGTCGACGTACGGGTAGGCGCGCTGGGAGGTGAAGTAGAGGCGGGTGCCGGACGGGTCGAAGACCGCGCCGCACATCTCCGAGGACTGGTGGTCCTCGCCCTCGAGGCGGCAGAACGGCGCGACGACGCGGTCGGGGCCGGGCGTGATGATCCCGATCTCCATGTTGCCGCCGTCCTCGCAGACGTACACGTCGCCGGACGCCGAGACGGTGATGTTGTCGACCGCGTCGAGGGAGGAGTCCAGCGCGAGCGAGCGGTCGAAGATCGTCTCGATCGTCCCCGCGCGGGCGTCGTAGGCCCAGACCTTCTTGTCGCCCTTCGTCGTGAAGTACACGATGCCGTCGTCGAACCAGAGGCCCTCCCCTCCGTTGAAGCGGGTCATCTGGGGGACCTGCTGCCGCGTCATCGCCGGGCCGGTGACCACGTTCGGGTCGGGCACCTCGTGCCAGCTCACCACGCCGCCCGCGCCGACGGAGGCGACCTCCAGCAGGCCCGCGGTCAGATCCTCCGGCGTGTCCGGCGTGAAGCGGTAGAAGCCCCCGCCCGACTGGTCCTCGGTCAGGAAGACGTGGCCGGTCTCGCGGTCAACGCACGCGGCCTCGTGGGCGAAGTTGCCGAGGGCGGGGCGTGGGAGGCTCGGGAGGACCCCGGCGGGGTCGGCCTCCCACACCATTCCGCCTTCATGCTCCTCGCAGGAGAGCCAGGTCCCCCAGGGGGTTGGCCCGCCCGCGCAGTTGATGTTCGTGCCGCTGAGGATCCGGTACGCGCGCTCTATCTCCCCCGTGGGCGAGAAGCGGATCGCCGAGGCGCCGCCGCCGGTTGCGGCGGGCGACTCCGAGTTGGTCACGAGAATCCAGCCGCCGGCCTTCGTGCGGTAGATGGCCTGGCCGTCCGGCGCGGGCGGCCAGGGCATCCCGCCGACGGGCCGCTGCCCGCGGGCGATCAGCTTCCCGCTGAAGCCGTCGGGCAGTGCCAGGCCGTTGGCATCGGCGGGGAGGAGCGGCCCGTACGGGCTCGCGCCCGCCCGCGCCGGTGCGGCGAGCGCCTCGCGCAGGAACGCGGGCGTCAGCACCAGCGCGCCCGCCGCGCCCGCTCCTGTGGCGATGAAGTCCCTGCGTCGCATACTCGTACGCGGCTCCCGACCGCGTCCTCCCCGGCGTGGATTGAACCACGAATCCGCTCGGGCGCGCCGCAGTCGGGCTGTACCCTTGGGGCTGGATGGCCACGACCGCGATGTCAGTCTCCGACGTCTGTGCCGCAGCGAAGCTGGCGGCCCGCGAGCTTGCGGCGACGCCGCGCGAGGCGCGCGACGCCGCGCTGCGCGGGATCGCCGACGCGCTCGACGCCCGCTCTTCCGAGATCCTCGAGGCGAACGCACGCGACGTCCGCGCCGGCGAGGAGGCCGGCCTCGGCGACGCGCTGATCGACCGCCTCACCCTGAACGAGGACCGCCTCGCGGCGATCGCCCGCGACGTGCGCAGGATCGCGGAGCTCGACGACCCGATCGGCGAGGTGATCGAGCGCCGAACGCTCGACTCGGGCCTCGAGATGACGCGCGTCCGCGTTCCGCTCGGCGTCGTCGCGATCGTCTACGAGGCTCGGCCGAACGTCACGATCGACGCCGCCGCGCTCACACTCAAGTCGGGCAACGCCGTCGTGCTTCGCGGCTCCTCCAGCGCCGCCCACTCCAACGCCGCGCTCGCCGCCGTCGCGCAGGAGGCCGTCGCCGCCGCCGGGCTGCCCCGCGAGGCGCTCTCCATCCTCACGAGCGGCGACCGCGACGAGCTGCGCGAGCTCGCCACGCAGGAGGGGGTCGTCGACCTCATCATCCCGCGGGGCGGCGAGGGCCTGAAGAAGGCGCTGAAGGACGTCGCGACGGTCCCGATCATCTACGCGGCCTCGGGCAACTGCCACGTGTACGTGGACGCCGACGCCGATCTCGAGATGGCCCGGGAGATCGCCGTGAACGCCAAGGTCAACCGCCCCGGGACCTGCAACTCGGCCGAGAAGCTGCTCGTCCACGCCGACGTCGCCCCCGCATTCCTGCCGGACGTGCTCGGCGCCCTCCTCGACGAGGGGGTCGAGTTGCGCGCCGACGCCCGGACCCGGGCGCTGGCGGGCCCGCTCGCGGATCGCCTTCGCGACGCGGGCGAGGAGGACTGGCCCACCGAGTACCTCGCGATGGTGATGGCGGTGAAGGTCGTCGATTCGCTCGACGAGGCCATCGACCACGTGAACACCCACGGAAGCGGCCACTCGGAGGCGATCGTCACCCGCTCGGACGAGGCGGCGCATGCGTTCACGGCCAGGGTGGACTCGGCCTGCGTGTACGTCAACGCGTCGACGCGCTTCACCGACGGGGCCGAGTTCGGGCTCGGCGCCGAGATGGGCAACTCCACGCAGAAGCTCCACGCGCGGGGACCGGTCGCGCTGCGTGAGCTCACGACCTACAAGTACGTGCTGCACGGCAGCGGACAGGTGCGGTCCTAGCCCGCCGTGCGGATCGGCGTCTTCGGCGGGGTCTTCAATCCCCCTCACCTCGGCCACCTGGTCTGCGCCCAGGAGGCGTGCGCGGGCCTCGGCCTCGGGCTCGTGGTCTGGGTGCCGGCAGGCACGCCCCCGCACCGCGAGATCGAGGACGACCCCGGCATCGAGGAGCGCCTGACCATGTGCGAGTACGCCGTCTCGGCCGACGAGCGCTTCCGGCTCTCCCGCGTCGAGGCCGACCTGGGCGGGCGGCCCGGCTACATGGCCGACACGCTCCCGGCGCTCGCCGAGCGCGCGCCGGGCGACGACCTCGTGCTGATCCTGGGCGGCGACCAGGCGCGGCGGCTGCCCGGGTGGCACGACCCGGAGAGGGTGCTGACGGCCGTCGCCGCGATCGGAGTCGCGGAGAGGGAGGGGGGAGAGCGAGAGGACGTTCTCGACGCCGTCCGCGAGCTACCGGGAGCCCGCGACAAGATCGAGTTCTTCGACATGCCCCGCATCGGGATCTCCTCCACGCTCGTGCGCGCACGGGCCCGCGAGCGCCGCCCGATCCGCTATCTCGTGCCCGACAAGGTCGCCGCCTACATCGGCGCGCAGTCGCTCTACCGGGCGGCGGTCCCCGCCGGAGCGGGTAGGGGCACGGCGTGAGCAAGGGCGCGTCACAGCAGGCCGGAAGCGGCGAGGCGACGCTCACCGCAGAGGAGCTCGCCGGGCGCATCGCGGCGATCGCCTCCGACAAGAAGGCGGCCGACATCCGCGTGATCGACGTGCGCGGGCTGCTCTCCTACACCGACTTCCTCGTCGTCTGCACGGGCAACACCGAGCGGCAGACCAAGGCGATCCACGACGGCGTGCACGAGGAGCTGAAGCGAGGCGAGGGGCTGATCCCGCGCCGGGTGGAGGGGCTGCGCGACTCGCGCTGGATCCTGCTCGACTACCTCGACTGCATCTGCCACGTGTTCACGCCGGAAGCGCGCTCGTTCTACCGGCTCGAACAGCTCTGGGGAGAAGCGCCCACCACGACCGTGGAGTGAGGGCCCGCGGTCGCCACCGGGCGGGGCCGCTATAAACTCAGGGTGCTGGATCAGCTTGGGGCTATAGCTCAGCTGGGAGAGCGCCTGCATGGCATGCAGGAGGTCGCCGGTTCGAGCCCGGCTAGCTCCACACCCCGATAGGCCGCCCCCGGGCGGCCTATCGCGTTTCCGGGCAGGGTCTAAAGGTCCGGGGCCCGATCGGCCGATAGGCGAAGCGGACCCCGAATGCCCATCGGACCCCACACGGTCGCGCGCCGCCTGAGGTTCCCGCTACCGGCCGTCGCCGCCGGAGGGGACCCGTCGCTCGACGCCGTCACCGCCGCCCGCGCGCTCGCGGTGCTCCACCTGACCGGGGCGACGCTCGCGTTCGTCTGGATGCTTCTCCCGCACGGGCCCGAGGTGGACCGCGCCGGGCTCGCCGTATGCGTCGGCGTCGCCTTCGTGTTCGGCGTCGCGCTGGCCACCACGCGGCGGATCCGGATCGCGACGGCGGGCTGGGTGCTCGCGGCCACGATCTCGCTGCTGATCTCGCCGGCCATCTACTTCTCCGACGCGCCCGCGGCCTTCGGCCTCTTCCTGGTCTGGGCCGCGCTCTGGCTCTACTACTTCCTCCCGGTCGGCCAGGTGCTGTCACTCACTGTGCTGATCGGAGTCGGATACGCCGGGGCGTTGGCGGCCGGCGCGGGAAGCTCGGCCACCTGGGGGGACGCCGCGGGGCTGTGGGCGATGATGATGACCACCGTGGTGGTGGCGGGATCGCTCGTGCGCCAGCTCACCGACGGCCTGCGCCAGAGCCACGAGCGCTGGCGGCTCGTCTTCCGGCGCAACCCGCTGCCGATGTGGATCCACGACGAGGTGACCGGCGCGCTGCTGGACGTCAACGACTCCGCCGTCGCCCACTACGGCTACTCACGCGATGAGTTCCTGCGCATGACCGTCGCCGACCTCACGGCGGAGCCGCCTGCCGGCCCCGTCGGCAACGGGCAACCCGTTCCGGCTCGCCACCGCAAGGCCGACGGCTCCCTCATCGACGTCGAGGTGGCATCCGAGGATGTCTCGTTCGCGGGCGCGGAGGCGCGTCTCGCGCTGGCGACCGACGTGACCGACCGCCTCGCCGCCGAGCGCCGCCTGCGCTACCACGCCGATCACGACGCGCTCACGGGCCTCCTGAACCGGCGCCGCTTCGAGGAGGAGGCCCTCGCGGTGACGAACACCGACGGGGCGCCGCCGCCGGTCGCGCTGCTCCTGCTCGACGTCGACCACCTGAAGCTCGTCAACGACTGCTTCGGGCACGCGGCCGGCGACGTCCTGATCCGCCGCGTCGCCGCCCGCATGCGCGAGCGCGCGCCGCTCGGGGTTCCCGTGGCGCGCCTCGGGGGTGACGAGTTCGCCATCCTGGTCCCCGGGGCCGGTCGCCCGGAGGCCGAGGCGCTGGCCTCGGCGATCCTGGACGACCTCCGCTCGCACGTCTGGCACGGGCTGGGCCGCGTCAGCGCCAGCATCGGGATCGCGCTGTCGAACGGCAGTGACCACGCGGCGCCGGACGACCTGCTGGTCGCGGCGGACTTCGCGATGCATGCGTCGAAGGACGCCGGGGGCCACCGCTGGATGGTCTCCGATGCCCCGCACCAGGCGATCGCCTCGGTGCACCAGATCCGGGACGCCCTGGCCGCGGAGCGCCTCGTCCTCCATGCCCAGCCCATTCTCGACCTCGAGACCGGCGCGATCGCGCGGCATGAGCTGCTGGTCCGCATGGTGCGCGACGACGGCACGCTGATCCCGCCGGCGCTGTTCATCCCGGCGGCCGAGCGCTTCGGCCTGATCACCGAGATCGATCGCTGGGTTGCCCGCCAGGGCGCCCGGCTGGCGCGCTCGGGAACCCCCGTGGCCGTCAACGTCTCGGCGCATTCCATCGGCGACGAGGCCTTCACCGATCTCGTGGCCACGGAGCTGGCGGGATCCGACGGCGGCAACCTCGTCTTCGAGCTGACCGAGACCGCCGTGGCGACGAACTTCGAGGAGGCGCACGAGTTCGCGGAGAGGCTCGCCGCGCTCGGCTGCCCGCTCGCCCTCGACGACTTCGGCACCGGCTTCGGCTCGTTCGCCTACCTGAAGCACGTCACTGCGGCGACGCTGAAGGTGGACAGCGAGTTCGTGCGCGACCTGCCCACGAGCCCGGCCGACCAGCGCGTTGTGCGCGCGATCGTGACGATCGCCGAGACCTTCGGCCAGGAGGTCGTCGCCGAGGGCGTGGAGAGCGCGGCCAGCCTGCGCATCCTCCGGAGCTACGGGATCCGCTACGCGCAGGGGAACCACATCGGAATGCCCCAGCCGATCGCGCCGGGCATAGCGGGAAGCCGCCTGGCGAGCGCCACGGCGTCCGGCTGAGTCGCGGCATGCACCCGGCGTCGCCCGGGTAGGGGTTCCGAGGTGCAAGCGCGACCACAGTCGCTCGAGGGCCGTCGCGCGCTCGTGACCGGCGGAGCCACCGGCATCGGCCGTGCCACCGTGCTGCGGCTGGCGGCGGCGGGCGCCGCCGTCGTGGCCGACTACGTCGGGGATCCAAGCCCTGCCGAGGGGGTCGTGGCCCAGGTTGCGGCGGCCGGCGGGCAGGCTGTCGCCGTCGAGGCCGACGTCGGCGACGAGCAGGCGGTCGAGGATCTGTTCCGTCGCGCGCACGAGACGCTCGGCGGGCCGGTCGACCTGCTCGTCAACAACGCCGGCGTCCAGGGGCGCCACCCGCTCGTCGACATGACGCTGGAGGAGTGGGACCGCGTCCTGCGCACCAACCTCACGGGCGCGTTCCTCTGCGCCCGAGCGACCGCCCGCGGGCTGCTGGAGGCCGGTGCCGGCGGTGTGATCGTGAACGTGACGAGCGTCCACGAGGTGATCCCCTGGCCCGCCTACTCGCATTATTCGGCGAGCAAGGGTGGCCTCAAGCTCTTCAGCCAGTCGATTGCGCGCGAACTCGCGCCGCACGGCATCCGCGTCGCGCAGATTGCGCCGGGAGCCATCGCCACGCCGATCAACCAGGAGATGCTCGAGGATCCGGATGCCATCCGCGAGACCGAGGAGCTGATCCCCTGGGGCAGGCTCGGGCGCCCGGAGGAGATCGCCGAGGCGATCGCCTGGGTCGCGGGGCCCGAGGCCGAGTACGTCACGGGCGCCACGCTGTTCGTCGATGGCGGCATGACGCTGTATCCGAAATTCGTATGAAAGCTGCCCAATCGCAGCGCCTCTGCGAGTAGCCTGCCCGCGGTGCGGGGGATCTTGCGTTCATTCGTGGTGCTCGTCGCCGTGCTCGCTTTCGGCGGGCCGGCGGCCGTGGCCCAGGTCCCCGATGTCGGCGGCAACCGCGTCGTGGGCGGTGGGCCCGCAACCGAGGCGTGGCCGCACATGGCGGCGCTCTACCGCGACCTGAACGGGAGCGGCAACTACTCCTTCTCCTGCGGCGCGAGCCTGATCCGCAGCGACTGGGTGCTGACCGCGGCCCACTGCGTGCACAACGCGGGCGCTCGCGTCCCGGCGTCGCGCATCCGCCTCGTCCTCGGCCGGCACCGCCTGACCTCGACCGCGGGGGAGACCTGGCAGGCGGCGGAGGTCCGGGTCCACCCCTCCTACCTCCCAGACAAGCAGCCCTACGACGTGGCCCTGATCCGCCTCGCCGGCGCCTCGCAGATGTCCACCATCCGCATCCCGGAGGCCTCCGAGTCGGCGGCCTGGGCGCCGGGCAAGCCCGCGAAGATCGTCGGCTGGGGATCGCAGTTCTGGCAGGGCCCGTCCAGCAACGACCTTCGCGAGGTGGACGTCCACATGATCTCGGACGCCGACTGCGCCCTCAGCTACCAGTTCACCTTCGGATTCCACCCCGCGACCCAGGTCTGCGCCGGTGAGACGACCGGCATGAAGGACGCCTGCCAGGGCGACTCGGGCGGCCCGCTGCTCGTCGCCGACGCGGGCGGGGTTCCGGTTCTGGCCGGGGCCGTGTCGTTCGGTCTCGCGTGCGGCCTGCCGACCCAGTATGGCGTGTACGCGCGCCTCGGCGGAGCGACGCTCCGCAGCTGGGTGCGCGGCCAGACCGGCGTCTAGGCCTCCGCGGCGATCGCCGCGATGCGCTCCGCGATCGCGGGCGCCTGGTCCTCCTGGAGGAAGTGCTTCGCGGGCAGGGCGTGGATCTCGGCCAGCCCGGCGGCGCGCCGGGCCTCCTCGCCCTTCGTCTCGATCCGGAGCGCGGGGTCGTCCGCGCCCCACACGACCTGGACCGGGTAGGCGCCGCTGCCCACCACGCCCACATACAGGTCCCGCTTCTGCTCGGTGCGCTCGAAGCCCCGCATGATCCGCAGGAACGCGCGGCCACCGTCCCCGCGCTTCAGCAGGTCGACGTAGGCGTCCAACTCGTCCTTGCTCACCTTCGAGATGTCGCCGACGCCCTGCATCCGCATGAGCATGCGGAAGGTGGGCTTCGTGAGGGTCGCGAGGTAGACCTCGCCGATCCCGCGCAGCGCGAACGGTTCCATCGACCAGGGGCGCCTGAAGGAGTCGACCTCGACGATCGTGTTGAGCACCGTGAGCGAGCGCACCCGCTCGGGCAGCGACGCCGCAAGCTCGAAGCCGACGGGGCCGCCCACATCGTGGACCACGAGGTGGAAGCTGCTCACGTCGAGGGCCTCCACGGCGGCGGCGGCGAAGCTCCCGAGTCCGGTCCAGGTGTAGTCGAACTCCCGCGGCCGGTCGGCGAGGCCGAGGCCCGGCAGGTCGAACGCGATCCCGCGCATGCCGCGGGAGGCGAGCTCCGCGAGCACCTTGCGGTAGAGGAAGCAGGAGGCGGGCACGCCGTGCATCAGCAGAACGGCCTCGCCGTCGCCCTCCTCGCGCACGAAGCTCGTCACGCCGCCGGCGTCGAAGCGACGCCCCGCCGACTCGTGCTGCGCGATGACCTCTGCCGCGGACAGGCTGGGGATTCCACCACATCTTCTCCTGGGATGCCTATGCAATGCTTAGGCAATGGAGGATGAGGGCCTGACCATCGGCGAGGCCGCCAGGGCGCTCGGCGTGAGCGCCGACACGCTGCGGCGCTGGGACCGCTCAGGGCGCCTCCGCACCGTCCGCGACGCCCGCAACCGCCGCCGGGTGCCCCGCTCGGAGATCACACGGCTCTCGGAGGCGCCGCGGCGCAGGGGCGCGGGTGACGGCCTGTCTGCCCGCAACCGCTTTCCCGGCGTGGTGGTCTCGGTGGAGGTCGACGGGGTGATGGCGCTGGTCGAGATCGAGGCGGGGCCCCACCGCGTGATCGCCGCCGTCACCCGTGACGCCGTCGAGGAGCTGGGCCTGGCCCCCGGAGTGCCCGCGACGGCGGCCGTCAAGGCCACGTCGGTGATGGTGGAGCGGGGGTGAGGCGGGCCGCCCTGCTCCTCGCGGCCGCGCTGGTCGCTGCGGGGTGCGGCGGCGGCGAACCCGGTCCGCGGGTGGCCGCCGCCTCGTCGCTCGAGCCGGCCTTCGAGGCGCTTGCGGCGCGCGCGGGCGATCCCGCGCCCCGTTTCTCCTTCGCGGGCTCGGACGCCCTCGCCGCGCAGATCCGCCGGGGCGCCCGCCCCGACCTCTTTGCGGCGGCGAGCGCGGACCTCCCCGCCGCCCTTCACGCGGAGGGGCTCGTGGAGCGCCCGGTCGAGTTCGCCGCCAACGAGCTGGTCGTGGCGGTCGCTTCCCGCTCGCCCATCCGGTCGCTCGAGGACCTGAGGGGCCCGGGCGTCACGGTCGTCTGGGGGTCCGGCCGCGTTCCCGTCGGCGCGTACGCGCGCAGCGCGCTGAGGCGGCTCCGAGGGCCGCTCGCCCGGGACATCGAGGCGGCGGTGCGCTCGGAGGAGCCCGATGCCGCCTCGATCGCGGGCAAGCTGGAGGCGGGCGCCGCCGATGCGGGCTTCGTGTACGCCAGTGACGTCCGCGCCTCCGGAGGCGCGCTCCGCGCGGTCCGCCTCCCCGCCCGTGCGCGCCCGGAGGTCCGCTACTCGGCGGCCGTAGTCGCCGGGGCGCCGGGCACGGAGCGAGGCCGCGCCTTCCTCCGTGCGCTGACGGGGCCCGACGGCGATGCCGCGCTGCGCGCAGCGGGGCTTCGGCCGGTCCGCCGGTGAGCACGCGGCTCTTCCCGGTCGCGGCGGGGGCGGCGTTGGCGGCGACGCTCGCCTTCCTGTCCCTGCCGGTCCTCTCGATCCTGCTGGACAGCTCGCCCTCCGATCTCGCGGGCGCCCTGGGCGAGGACGCGACGCTGGACGCCCTTCGGCTCAGCCTCCAGACCAGCACCGCCGCCCTGCTGGTGATCGTGGTCCTGGGGACCCCCGCGGCGTGGCTGCTGGCCACGCGCCGCTTCCGCGGCCGTGCGCTCGCGGTCACGCTGGTGGAGCTTCCGCTGGTCCTGCCGCCGGCGGTCGCGGGCATCGGCCTGCTCGCGGCGTTCGGCCCGCAGGGCATCCTCGGCCCGGCCCTCGCCGAGGCGGGGGTCGCGCTCGTGTTCGAGACCGCAGGCGTCGTCGTCGCGCTCGCGTTCGTGGCGAGCCCGTTCTACGTCCGCCAGGCCCAGGCGGCGTTCGAGGGCCTCGATCCGTCGCTGATCGATGCCTCGCGGACGCTCGGCGCGGGCGAGGCGCGGACGTTCGCCCGCGTCGCCGTGCCCGCCGTGGCCCCCGCCCTTGCGGCGGGGGCGGCCCTCGCGTGGGGGCGGGCCGTCGGCGAGTTCGGGGCCACGCTGATGTTCGCGGGCAGCTTCCGCGGTGTCACCCAGACCGCCCCGCTCGCGATCTTCGAGCGCTTCGGGTCGGACTTCCGCGGCGCGATCGCGCCGCGGAAGTCCGACCCGAAGCGCTCGAAGATCGCGAGC
>DATMJO010000008.1:0-20246 GCA_035553855.1 Thermoleophilaceae bacterium
CCGCCGCCGCCTCCGCCGCCTGCCGCCCCGGCGCCGGGCGCGCCCTTCGGCGGCCCCACGCCCGGCCTCGGCCGCCCGCCGGCCCCCGCGGCCGCGAAGTCCGGCGGCGGCAACCGCAACCTTCTCTACGCGCTGCTCGGCCTCCTCGCCGTGGCGGGCGTCGTGGTCGCGATCGTGCTCCTGAGCGGTGGCTCGAGCGACTCGGGCGACGAGGACGTGCGCGCCGCGCTCTCGAGCTTCATCGAGGACCCGAGCTGCAGCGACCTCACCGACCGCGCCGTCGAGAGCGTGTTCGGGGGCGAGAGCGCCTGCTCGGCCGCGCTGCCCGACGGCGTGGACGAGAACGACTTCACGATCTCATCCGTCCAGGTCGACGGCGACGAGGCCGAGGCCGAGGTCGACAGCGATGAGGACGTCGACGGCGACTGGGAGCTCGAGCAGGACGGCGACGACTGGAAGATCGACTCGCTGCCCGGCTCCCTCGCGCAGACCCCGCCGGAGACCCAGACCGACGCGGGCGCGACGACCACCCCGGCGCCGGAGCCCGAGCCGACGACCACCGAGGAGGAGGATCCGCGCCGGATCGAGGCGATCGCCACGCTCGAGGCTCTGATCCAGGCGGTCAAGGACGACGACGAGAAGGTCTTCTGTGGTCTCCTCAGCCCGCGCCAGGCGCAGAAGCTCGTGGGCGGCGCCGGGGGCGACGCGGCCATCGCGCGCTGCGTCGAGGTCGCCGCGCGGGTGGATCTGTCCAAGAACGTTCCCGACGAGGTCTCGGTCACCGGGGTCCGCGTCAGCGGCAACCAGGCATCCGTGCGGCTCACCACCGGCGAGCGCTTCACGCTCGTCCGCCGCGGCGGGCGCTTCGTCATCGACTCCGGCCTGGGCTAGGAGGCGGGGCCCGCTAGGCGGGCTGCGCGGCGGCTTCCAGGCCCGCGAGGCCGGCAACCCGGTCGCGGTGCTCGGCGGCCGACCCGAAGAGGTGGCCGTCCACCTTTGCGCGCTTCAGGAAGAAGTGGAGGTCGTGCTCCCATGTGAAGCCGATCCCGCCGTGCACCTGGAGCGACGACGCCGTGACGCTCCAGCCGGCGTCCGATGCCGCGGCCTTGGCCATCGAGGCGGCAAGCGGGAGGGTCTCGGGCTCGTTGTCGGCGGTCCAGCCGGCGAAGTAGGTCGTCGAGCGCGCGCCCTCCACCTCGAGGAGCATCTGTGCGCAGCGATGGGAGACCGCCTGGTAGGAGCCGATCGGGCGCCCGAACTGCTTGCGGTCCTTGGCGTACTCGACCGCCATCTCCATCGCCCGCTGCGCGACGCCCACCAGTTCGGCGGAGATCGCGACGGCGGCCGCGGCGAGCGCGAAGCCCGGATCGTCGGAGAGGGGCTCGCCATCCCCGGCCTGGACACGGGCGAAGCGACGGGTCGAGTCGATCGAGTCGACGGACTCGACGGAGGCCGAGGACCCGGCCACGACGGTGGACGACCCGTTCGGGTCGAGCAGGACGATCACCTCGGCGCCCTCCGCGTCCGGCACGAGCGCCGATCCGTTCGAGACGACGCCGGCCGCGCCGCGAGCCTCGCCGGAGGCGATGCCGGGAAGCCAGCGCGAGCGCTGGTCGTCGCTGCCCGCGTGGAGGAGCGCCAGGCCGGCGGCGGCGTTCGAGAGGAACGGTGACGGCGCCAGCGCGTAGCCCAGCTCCTCCATGACGATCATCAGCTCGACCACGCCGAGGCCCTGACCGCCGTTCTCCTCCGGCACGAAGATCCCGGGCCAGCCGAGCTCCGACATCTCCGACCAGACCGCGTCGTCGTACTCGCCCGCCTCGGCGAGCGCGCGCAGCCGCTCGGCCTTGAAGCGGTCGGCGAGGAACTCTCTCGCGGTGCGCTTGATCGCGTGCTGGTCGTCGGTGAAGTCGAAGTTCATCGGCGGTCGGCGCGGATCCTAACCACCCGCGGGCGGTCGGTCCGCCTCGCCCTCGAGCCGCGCGATGCGCTGGGCGGTGCCGAGCGCCGCGCCGACGTGATCGGCCACGGCCTGGAGCAGGCGCGCGTCGTCCTCGTCGAATCCGCTCGGCTCCGTGGACTCGGCGTTGATAGCGCCCCACAGCTGGCCCTTCACGAGGATCGGCACGACGAGCTCGGAGCGCACGTCCCGGGTCTCCGGGCGGGCCACGTAGTCGGGCTCGGCGCCGACGTCCGGGGCGAGGATCGGCCTGCGCTCCCGCAGGCAGCGCCCGATCAGGCCCGACTCCCCGGGCTGGGCGTGGGCGGGCGGGGCGCCCTGCGGCGCGAGCGGGCCGGCGGCCGCGCAGAGCTCGACCCAGTGGTCCTCGCGCAGGCGGACGATGCCGACGAGCGGCCAGCCGAACGAGCGCTGGAGCTCGGCGGCCGCGGACTCGACGACCTCGGCGACCCCGCTCGCGCCGGCGAGCCGCGCGCCTAGGGCGTTCGCGACCGCGAGCCCCCGGGTACGCCGCCGCAGGCGGTCGAGCTGGTCCCCCGCGGCGGCGGGCCACGGATCGGGGCCCGATGCCGTGGAGGCCGCCACCTCTGTGGTCCGGCGGAACCGCCCGGGGCGGAAGACGGGGGGAAGCGTGGACGCGCAGACGGTGGCGCCGGGCTCGTGCTGCTTGCCGTAGAGGAGCGCCCGGTCGGCCTCCGCCACCAGGTCGGTCGCGCTCAGGCCCTCATGCCATCCGGCGACGCCGGCGGTCGCGCGCCGCCCCCCGGCGCCGGCCGGCCAGTCGGCCGCGAAGTCGTCGAGCGCAGCGGCGATGCGCCCGGTGGCCCGCTCGGCGATCTCCCCTGCCTCGCTCTCGCCGGCGTCGATCGCGACGAGCGCGAACTCGTCGCCGCCGTAGCGCGCCACGTGGTCGTACGGCCTGAGCGTCGCCTGCAGCGCGTGCCCGACGCGGCGCAGGACCTCGTCGCCCACGAGATGCCCATGGTGCTCGTTGACCTGCTTGAAGCCGTCCAGATCCATGAGCACGAGCGAGAGCTCCTGGCCGGTGCGCCGGCAGCGCGCGATCTCTTGCGCCATCGTCTCGTGAAGCGCGGCGTGGTTGAGGCAGCCCGTGAGCCCGTCGGTGCGCGCCGCGTGGGCCACGCCGGCGTGCACGCTCGCGTTCCGGCACGCGACCGAGGCGAGCTCGGCGAAGGTCTCCAGCAGGGCGAGCTGGGGCTCCTCGGCGGCGTGCGGCTGCGTGTAGCCGACCGCGAGCACCCCGTGCAGCTCGCCCTCCCAGCGCATCGGGACGCCGAGGACGCACTCGACTCCTACGAACGGGGAGTCGGGCGGGACGACCCGCGCGTAGTCGTTGAGCAGCAGCGGGCGGCCGTCCTCGGCCACTCGGCCCGCGAGCCCCTCGCCGGGCCCGAGGCGGTAGCCGACGACCTCGGGCGGGAAGCCGTGGACCGCCTCGACCACGACGCCCTCGCGGGCGCTTCCGCGCCAGACGGCCGCCACGTCGGCCGCGAGGATCTGCGCCGCCTCGCGGACGATCGTGCCGAGCAGCCGGGGCAGGTCGAGCGACTCGTTCAGCGCGTGCGCGGAGCGTGCGAGCGCCTCGTGGCGGGCCACCTGGGCGCCGAGGCTCTCGGCGAGCCGGCGCTGCGCGAGGCTCGAAGCGACGATGGCGGCGAACGCGGCCCCCGCCTCGGCGTCCGCGGCCGAGAAGTCGCGCTCTCCGGCGTCGGCGAGCACCAACACCTCGTCCAGCCCGTCCGCTCCGCGCAGCGGCAGCGCGAGCAGCGACCGCGCGGGCGCCCGGTCTTCGGGCGGCGGCTCGGCTCCGCCGCCCTCGAGGCGCACGATGCGAGCGACCGGGACGCCGAAGAAGCGGCGGGCCTCCTCCAGCAGCGACTCCTCGACCTCCTCCGCGCTCGCGGCGCCGGCGGCGGCGAGGAGGCGCGTGACCGACGCCATCGCGGCCACGGACCGGCCGGGCGTCCCCTCTGTCACGGAAGCCTCCAGAGCGGCGGAAGCCCAGTCAGGGGATCGCGAGCAGGGCGCCCACCACGAGCGGGTCGCACTGGGAGCCGCGATGGCGCCGGAGCAGGGCGATCGCGCGCTCCGACGACGTGGCCGGGCGGTGGGGGCGCTCCGAGATCATCGCGTCGTATGCGCTGCACACCAGGATGATCCTCGAAGCGGCGGGGCTCAGTCGTCCCCCTCGCCGCCCTTGTTCCGTTTCTGCTTGCCGCCACCCGCCGCCTGCTCGGCGAGCTTGAGCTCCGCCTTCACGGCGCCCGTCTGGTTCGGGATCTCGAGCCGCCGCTCGAGGACGGGGATGGCCTCGGCCGGGCGTCCCGCGAGCCGCAGCGAGCGCCCCAGGTTGAAAAGGGCGAACGCGTACTCGGTGCGGCCCGAGCCCTCGAGCAGCTCCGTGGAGCGGCGGCTCGCCTCGATTGCCTCCTCGTAGCGGCCCGCCCCCATCGCGGCGAAACCCGCCTCCTGCAGCCGAAGTCCCTCGGCGATCGGATCGGCGGGCTCCTCGGCGGGCGAGGCCGGCTCCTGCTCGGGCTCCGCCTGCGCGGGCGTGCTCTCCGCACGCCCGGCCGTCGAGGGCGCCTCGGCGCGCTCGGGTTCATCGTCACCGCCGGCGGCGAGCGCGAGGGCGACGGCGACCAGCCCGACCAGCAGGACGAGCGGGACCCACAGGAGCGGGCGCCCGCCACGGCCGGAGTCGGACTCGCGGCGTGTGGCTCCGCCGGGCGGCGAGGCGGCCGCGCCCAGCACCGCGGTCCGGCCCGTGCCTTCGAGCGCCTCGGTGGGGGCCGTGTGCTCGGCTGCGCCGACCGCCGCCGTCAGATCCTCGGCGAGCTCACCGGCCGACCCCTGCCGTTCGCGCGGATCGCGCGCCATCGCCCGCTTGATCGCCGCCACGGCCGCCGGGGGCGCTTCCGGCCAGCGCTCGCGGAGGTCGGGGGGTGGGCGTGTCGCGACGCGGTGGACGATCTCGGCCGGCGTCTTCCCGCCGACGGCCCGGCTCCCGGTCAGCGACTCGTAGGCGAGCGCGCCGAGCGCGTACACGTCCGAGGCGGGCGTCGCCTCGCGGCCCTCGAGCTGCTCGGGCGCCATGTAGGAGGCGGTGCCCATGACCGTGCCGGTGCGCGTGATCTGGGTGCGCTCGGCGGCGATGGCGATGCCGAAGTCGGCGAGCTTGGCGATCCCGTCGGGGCGGAGCAGCACGTTGGCGGGCTTCACGTCGCGGTGCACGACGCCCTGGCGGTGGCCGTGGTCCAGCGCGGCGGCGACCCCGGCTACGACGGACAGCGCCTCGCGCGGCGGCAGCGGGCCGCGCTTCAGCGCGTCCCGGAGCGTCTCGCCGGGAACGTGCTCCATCACGATCACGATGCCCTCGTCGTCCGGGACCGTGTCGAAGACCGCAACGACGTTCTGATGGTTCAGGCGCGCGAGGACCTTGGCCTCCCGCTCGAAGCGGCGCGCCATGTCCTCGGGGCTGTCGCCATGGAGGCGTTTCAGCGCCACCTGGCGGCCGAGGCGCTCGTCCTCGGCCAGCCAGACCGTCGCCATTCCCCCTGTTCCGAGGCGCTCGATCAGGCGGTAGCGCCCGCCGAGCAGCCTCGTGGTCTGTTGGGCCACGAGGGACTCAGTACCCCCGTGGCCCAGTGGCCGAAACTGCCGGTCAGACCCGCTCGATGAGCGTCCCGGTGCCGATGCCGCCGCCGCAGCACATCGTCACGAGGCCGACGGACTTGTCGGAGCGCTCCATCTCGTGCAGGAGCGTCGTGATGAGCCGGGCGCCGGTGGAGCCGAGCGGGTGGCCCAGCGCCATCGCTCCGCCGTTGACGTTCACGCGGTCCATGTCCGGCTGGAGCTCACGCTGCCAGGCGGCGACGACCGGGGCGAACGCCTCGTTGATCTCGACGAGGTCGATGTCGTCCATCTTCATCCCGTTGCGCTCGAGGATCTTGTGCGTGGCCGGAATCGGGCCGGTCAGCATGATCACGGGGTCGACGCCGACCGTCACCTGGTCGACGATGCGGGCACGCGGGGTGAGCCCGAGCGACTCCGCCTTCTTCCGCTCCATGAGGAGCACGGCCGCCGCGCCGTCTGAGATCTGCGAGGAGTTCCCGGCGGTGATCTTGCCGTCCTCCTTGAAGGCCGGCTTGAGGGCGGCGAGCGCCTCGAGCGTGGTCCCGGGTCGGATCCCCTGGTCGGTGACGTGGGTGTCACCGTTGACCTGCATCGGGATGATCTCCCGCTCGAAGCGGCCCTCGTCGGTGGCCTGGGCGGCGAGCTGCTGGGAGCGCACGCCGAGCTCGTCGAGCTCGGAGCGCGGGATCTCCCATTTGTCGGCGATCATCTCGGCCGAGAGGCCCTGGGGGACCAGGTTGTAGCGCTCGAGCAGGCCGGGGGAGAACGCGGCTCCGAACTCGCCCTGCGACTTCATGACCTCGCCGAAGCCGACGTGGCCCATGTGCTCCACGCCGCAGCCGATCGCCACGTCGAGGACGCCGCCGGCTATCTGAGCGGCCGCGAAGTTGACCGCCTGCTGGGCCGAGCCGCACTGGCGGTCGACGGTCGTCGCCGGCGTCTCGATCGGGAAGCCCGCCTCGAGCCACGCGTTGCGGCCGATGTTGATGCCCTGCTCGCCGAACTGGGAGACGCAGCCCGTGATGACGTCCTCGACCTCGCCGGGATCGATCCCGGCCCGCTCGATCAGCGCCTGGTGTGTGCGCGCGAGCAGCGTGCTCGCGTGGATGTCCTTGTAGTAGCCCTTCTCGGCATGGCCGCGGCCCACAGGGGTCCTGGCTGCCTCCACGATGACGACCTCGCGGCCGTTTCCGTTCTGCATCGGCATGATTCCTCCGGAGAGAGAAGTGGTTTCGGGGGTCGCGCGACGGTTCGCGCCGCCTCTCCAGAAGGGTACAGAACACATTGACTGGCGAGTCAGCCAAAGCCCCTGCCCACATCGGGATCGCCGGAACCGGCGCGATCGCGCGCGGCCTCGCGGCCGTCGCGGCGGAGCACGCCGAGGTCGTGATCTGGGCCCGCTCGGGCGAATCGGCCGAGCGCGCGCGCTCAGGCCTCGACGGCAGGGCCCGCGTGACGACCGACCTGGGCGAGCTGTCCGGCGCCGGAGTCGTCGTCGAGGCGATCGTCGAGGACGTGCTCGCGAAGGGCGACCTGCTGGCGCGCCTCGGCGAGGCGCTGCCGGCGGAGGCGATCTTGGCCACCACCACCTCGTCGCTGTCGGTGGCGGGGCTCGCCGCCGCGAGCGGGCGCCCGGACCGCTTCGCCGCGCTCCACGTCTTCAACCCGGTCGAGCGGATGGAGCTCGTCGAGGTCGCCTTCCCCCCGGAGGCCACCGCCGGGACGCGGCAACGGGCGCTCGATCTCTGCGAGACGCTCGGGAAGACCGCGGTCGAGGTCCCGGACGTTCCCGGGTTCGTGGTGAACCGGCTGCTCTTCCCCTACCTGTTCTCGGCCGTCCGGCTCGCCGAGGAGACGGGACTCGCGCCCGCCGCCGTCGACTCCTGCATGCGGCTCGGCGCGGGCCACCCGATGGGACCCCTCAAGCTGCTCGACTTCGTGGGCCTGGACGTCGCGATCGCGATTGGCGAGTCGATCGGGGCCGAGGTGCCCAAGGGTGTACGCTCGCTCGCCGCCGAGGGCCGTCTCGGGCGCAAGTCCGGCGGCGGCTTCTACGACTACCCCTCCGGATGACGATCCCTCCCCTCCTCCGCGACCTGCTCACCGCCGCCGGCCCCTCCGGCGACGAGTCCGCCCCCGCGGCCGTGTTCCGCGAGGCGGGCGGCGCGTTCGCCGAGGTCACGAGCGACACGCTGGGCAGCGTCGTCGCGCGGGTGAAGGGGACGGCCGGGGGGCCGCTGCTCGCGATCGTCGGGCACATCGACGAGATCGGCCTGATCGTGACCCACGCGGACGACGAGGGCTTCCTCTGGTTCCGCGGCGTCGGCGGCTGGGACCCGCAGGTGCTGGTCGGCCAGCGCGTGGAGATCGCGGCCGCCGGGGGGAAGGTCCCGGGCGTGGTCGGGCGCAAGCCGATCCACCTGCTCAAGGACGAGGAGCGCAAGAAGGTCGTGGACCTCGACTCGCTCCACATCGACATCGGCGCGAACGACGGCGACGAGGCGCGCTCGCTCGTGCGGATCGGCGACACCGCCGTCATCACCGGCGAGCCCTTCGGCCTGCCCAACGACCGCCTCGTCTCGCGCGCGCTGGACAACCGCGTCGGCGCCTACGTCGCGCTCGAGGCCGCCCGGCTCGTCGCGGAGGCAGGCGGGGCCGCGGGCGATGTCGCCGCCATCGGGGCGGTGCAGGAGGAGATCACCTTCGCCGGTGCTCGCACGAGCGCGTTCTCGCTCGACCCGGCCGCGGCGGTCGTGGTGGACGTGACCTTCGCCTCCGACGCCCCCGGCGTGGACGTCAAGCAGGTCGGCAAGGCGCCGTTCGGATCGGGCCCGGCGCTCACCCGCGGCTCGATCGTGAACCCCCGCCTGCTCGAGGTGCTGGTCGAGGCCGCCGAGGCGGAGGAGATCCCGCACACGCTCCACGCGACGGGCCGCGGGACCAGCACGGACGCCGACGTCGTCCACCTCTCGCGCGCGGGCGTCCCGACCGCCGTCGTGTCGGTCCCGCTCCGCTACATGCACTCGCCGGTCGAGATGATCCAGCTCGACGACGTGGAGGCGAGCGCGCGCCTGATAGCGGCCGCAGCGCTGCGGATCGACGCCGCCGAGACCTTCGGTCGCTAGCCCGTATGGCCTGTCCTTGGCGGCGGGCCAAACAGCCAAGGCGCCAGCAGCCGGCATGTGCCGTCGGCGACTCCCCGCATGAATGCGCTCGGCTCATCGTTGTGGGGGAGCGGGCAGCGGACGCAAGGGAACCCACGCCCGACGAACCAGCGCCCGCCTATCGGCGACGATCCGAGTTCACCGGCGCACACCACGCGCACCCGCGACACCAGCCGGTCACGGAGACTCTGCTGACGATTCCGCAGGACCGGCTGTGGAGCTCTGGGGCAGGCATTCCTCGACCCAGCGGATATCCCGACACGGTGGTAGCGGTCCCGTGTAATCCTCACGATCTACGGCTTCACCGTGAGTGAGGTCGCTCAACATCTCAGTCTCGAAGGGAATCGGCATGGACTTCGCGCCGGTTAGTGTCGACCACCGCAGAGTGGCCGGGGCTCCCGCAACATCGACGACGAAGCCGTTGTCTGCCACCGGCGTCGCAACAGTCGATCCGTCGATGAGTTCGATCGTGACGCTCGTCACTCCGTCGATGACGATGCCCCCGACTCGAACCCGCCCGATCGCCGTGTCCTGCCCCACGTATGTGCCAACCGTCGCACCTGCATCTCTGATCAGCTGAATGGGCGCGCACCCCGCACCGCCCGAGACTGCGAAGCACACGGCCTCCCTTGCCGGCCAGACCTGCACCAGCCGCCCGCCGGGGCGAGCGTGACGAAGGAGACGTAGATTCTCGCCATCTTCAGGACTTGGAGCCGGCTGGACGACCGCATCGGCACCTGCGACGACCTCGTCCGTGGTCTGGGCGCGACGAAACACGCCGAGCATGGGCGCGAGTTGGGCCGCAACGTCCGCTTCGGTTACGGGCCCTGTCGCGTCGGCCGGGTCGCGATCCCAGCCGAACAAGAAGACGCCCACGGCAAAGGCGGCACCCAACGCCCCACAGAACGCGACGATTCGATGAGGGAAGCCAGCTAGCCGTCGCACACCAGTGTCTCGGACGCCTCGCATCAGCCAACCCCGTGTGCCCTAAAGCGATGGCGGTACTTGTTGTCTCGCCACGGGCCCATCCAAAGTGTCAGCCGAATATCGTCTTGGTCGTGGCAGTCGGGATAGTACCCAACCCAACAGTTGCGGGCGTGGCTGTACGAGCAACCCTCAAAGTAGATCTTGCCACTGCGAGCCCCGTGAGCGTCGGCGCAGATCGACGGATAGTAGTACTCTCCGTTATGGTTTCGCCCGTCTGTGTGCCAAGCACTGTTGTAGCCCCAGTGGTACACGTAATCGCCGCCGCACCAAATCACGCCGCCCGTTGTAGTCCCGGCGTATTCGCCTTCGCAGTAGTAGTGATTTCGCTCGAACCCGGACCAGTGGGCGAGCGCTGCTCGCGTTCCGATGAACCCGCCGAGGGTTGCGAAGAAACTGACGATAGCCACAGTGATGATACGCCCGACTGTGCTGGTCGTATACTCGCGAGCCCCTGCCACGATGCGACCTATGCGACGGGCATCGTGAATGCAAGCCCTCAACAGGGACGGCACCGCCCTTGAACGATTACCGCCTCGGCGCCTTCATGCCGCGTAACCGTCTCGCGGTCGTCCCGTAGCGGTCCCGCCTCCCGCTGATCGGTCACGACATGAGCCTAACCTCGTGGATGTCCGCAGGCGGGCGCGCTCGCGGGCCGAAGGAGAGAGGCGATCGATGTCCACCAGGAACGTCCCGAATGGGACGCATCTCGCCGCGTCTCTCGACGCGGCCCTGCCGGAGCTGCGGCGTCCGCCGCTGTCCGGTTCGGATCCAGGCAGCCTCGGGTGACCGCGGCCAGGTCGCGGACCTACCTCACCGCGTTCGCAATGTCCCTGGGCGGGGCACCTAGCCCGTGGCCTGCGGCGCGCGGCGGGCCTTCGCGGGCTTCTGCTGGCGCTTCGCGGAGCTGAGCGTGCGCGCGAGACCGCCGCAGAGGTCCCAGACGACGTCCGCCTCGCCGATCTCCTGCGCGTCGGCCAGCTCGGCCACGCGCTCCCACGGCAGGCGCGCGTCGGGCAAATCGTCCCAGCGCGCGTAATCGATCTCCTCGAGTGCTCCTTCGAGCGACGGGCCGAGCTCCGGCTGGGCTCTCAGGAGAGCCGCGACCGCGTCACGCTGCGCATCGGTCAGGCGAACCGTCCACATCTCCGGGACCTCCTCGGGGCGGCGGTGGAACCGCCGTCGAAGCTAGTCCTCGTCCCGGACGGAGCTCCCGTCGTCGCCGTTCTTCACGATGGCTTCGCGCCCGCCCTGGGGCTCGCGCCGCCCGGGCTCGTGGTCGCGAATCCGGACCGCCTCGACGCGGTTCTCGCGCACCGACTCGACGCGCACCGAGTATCCGTTCTCGCGCACCATGTCGCCTCGCTTGGGCAGCCGGCCCAGCTCGGAGAAGACGAAGCCGCCCACCGAGTTGTAGGCGTCGGTGTCCGAGGGCAGGTCGATGCCGTAGTCGACGAGGTCCGTGATGGGCGCATGCCCGCGCACGTACCAATCGCCGTTGGCGAGCTGGCGCACAGCTCCGCGGGCGGGGTCGGTCTCGTCGGCGATCTCCCCGACGACCTCCTCGACGATGTCCTCGATCGTGACGATCCCAGCGGTGCGGCCGTACTCGTCGATGACGATCGCCATCGGCAGGCGCTCGCGCTGCAGGTCGGCGAGCAGGTCGTCCAGAGCCTTCGTCTCAGGCACGATGACGGCGTCCTTCACCAGGTCGCCGATCGTCGCCTCCGGGCCGTCGTTCATGAGCCGGCGCACCAGGGAGTTGTTGTGGACGGTTCCCTTGACGCGATCGGTGTTGCCCTCCTCGGTCACCACCAGGCGGGTGTGGCCCGAGTCCGTGCAGCGCCGGAGCGCAGTCTCGACGGTGTCGGAGGCGTCGACCGTGACGACTGCGGGCAGGGGCGTCATGACCTGGCGGGCCTCCTGCTCGTGCAGGTGGAAGACGCCTGAGAGCATCACGGCCTCGCCCGGGTCGAGCACGCCGCCGTGGGCGCTGCGCGCGATCAGGAGCTTCAGGTCGTCGGCGCTCGAGGCCTCCTCGAACTCGGCGCCCGAGTTGACGCCCACTGCCCGCAGCATCCCGTTCGAGGCCGCGTTGAGGAGCCGCACGGCGGGACGCAACACCTTCGTGAACAGCTCGAGCGGCCGGGCCGAGCGGCGGGCGACGCCCTCGGCGTGGACGATCGAGAAGATCTTGGGGACCTGCTCGCCGGCCGTGATGTGGAGGGCCGTGGAGATCATGTACGCGATGACGATGGCGAGCGCCACGGCGACCCCGTGGCCCGCCACTTCGCCGAGCGGGCCCTCCAGCAGCTTCGCGAGCGCCGGCTCGCCCAGGAAGCCGATCCCGATCGACGCCATCGTGATGCCGAGCTGGCATGCGGCCAGGTACTCGGAGATGTGGTCCATCTGGTGGAGCGAGAGCCGCGCCCCCCGCTGCTTCTCCTCGGCGAGCTGCTCCATCCGCGAGCGGCGCGCGCGCACGAGCGCGAACTCGGCAGCGACGAAGAACCCGTTCGCGAGAACGAGGAACAGGAGGGCGACGACAAGCAGGCCTGTCATGCCAGGGGCGCCCGCGAGGGCGCGCTACTTCGGGACGAGTCGTCGTCGCTCACAGCGGCGGCGCAAAACTAGCAGAGCGGCGGGCCGCCACCTCAGCGGCGCGCGCGGCGGCGCCTGCGGGGGCGCTTCGCGATCGGGGGCACGATGCGCTCGCCCACATGCACGGGCGGCGCCACTGCCCGGAAGCCCTCCGGGGCCGCGGGCAGGCCGAGGTCGGCGGAGCGCCCGACCATCAGCGCCGACGCGCGCTCGGCGACGGCCGCGATGGTGAGCGAGGGGTTCACGCCGAGCGAGGTCGGAATCGCGGAGGAGTCCACGCAGAAGAGGCCCTCGTTGCCGTAGGCCTCGCAGCCGTGGTCCACCACCCCGAGATCCGCCGAGTCGGCCATGCGGCAGCCGCCGAGCGGGTGCGCGACGAACTCGCCGCGGCTCTCGGTGTTCCCGAGGAAGCGGCCGAGACCGCGCCGCTCGACGACCGAGCGAATGGCGGCGTCCGCCTCGGCCCGGACGCGCAGCGAGGCGTCGGTCATCTCGTAGCCGAAGGTGCCGATGGTGACCGGCCCCGCGTTCGGCCTGAAGGCGCCACCCTGCGGCGGGACGGCGAAGAACTCGCCGTCGTGGGTGTCCTCGACCATCGCGAGCACCTCGATGCGGTTCTTCCACTGCGACAGCGCCTGCTTCTTCTGCACGCCCCAGAACGACGGCTCGCCCTCGGGCTCGCGGCCGTCGTCGTAGAGGAAGTTGGACAGCGTCCCGATCATGATCTCCTGGAGCGTGAAGCGGCGCCCGTCGAAGGAGCGGTCGCCTCGCCCGCGCCAGAAGTCGTAGGTCATCGTGGTGATGGGCTTGCCCTTGAAGAAGGCCCCGTAGCCCGGCAGGCGCAGGAGCTCGCGGATCTTGCCGGGATCGAACTCGACGGCCGTGATGTGGTCGCCGTTGATCCCGAGATGGCGGCCGACCTGGGCGGACAGCGACGGCAGCGCGTCGCGCGAGCGCATCAGGAGCGGCGGCGTCCCCATGGCTCCCGCGGCGAGGACGAGGACCTTGCACTCGATCTCCTCGGTCACGCCGGTGGGCTGGCGCGTCGGCTTCTCGCCGTAGTTGTCGATGACCGATGCGCTGACGACGTAGCGGTAGCCGGAGGCGTTGGCCTCGGCCCGCCTGACCGACTCGGCCTGGCGGCTGTCGCGCACCCTGACCCCGGCCCGCTCGGCGGCGCCGAGGTAGTTCGTGTTGACGGTGTTCTTGCCGCCGAAGACGCAGCCGGTTGCGCACCAGTTGGCGTCCACGCAGCGACCGAAGTCGATCGCCACCGGCACGCGATCGCAGCTGTGCCCCGCGGCGCGCAGCGTGGCGGCCCAGAGCCCGCCGGCGCGCGAGACCTCGTTCCAGCCGGGCTGGCGCACGCGGAGCGCGCGCTCCGCTCGCGCGTAGAAGGGGTCGAGCGAGCGGCGCGAGATCGCCTCCGGCCACATGCGCCGGTCGGGCCCGTCGTCGGGATGCCTGTCCCGGCGCTCGAAGGTGTCGCCCGGCGAGCGCAGCGACGCCGCGAGGTAGAGGTTCGAGCTTCCGCCCACGCCGTTTCCGACGACCATCTGGGCGCCGGTCCCCCTGGTGGACTGGATCAGGTTGTAGACGCGCGCCAGGTGCTGCACGTCCCACGACTGGCGGAAGTCGGTGTGCTTGAAGCGGCGCCCGCGCTCCAGGACCAGGATGTTCGCCGGGTCCACCCCCGCCGCCAGGTACAGCTCGGCGAGCCGCCAGGCCGTCACCGCCCCGCCGAATCCGGAGCCCACGATGCAGACGTCGAAGCGCTCGGCCATCAGGGCAGGTTTCCCCTGCGCGTGACACCGCGGTTCAGGCGCCGCCGGTAGGAGAAGCTCCGCTGGTAGCCGCGCGGCGCCGTGCCCGGGAAGCCCATGACGCGGTAGCCCGAGGCGGTCTCGCTCGTCGCCTCCGGGATCGACCCCGCGGCGCAGAAGGCCACGAACGGGATCGCCGCCGCGGCCTCCCAGACGACACGGTCGGCGTTGCCGAAGTCGAGGCCCCCGAGCACGACCGCGACGCGATCCTCGAAGCCGAGGTCGAGGAAGGCCCCGCCCCGGGCGAGCGCGCGCCCGCCGAGGTCGGCCAGGAACGCCGGCGCGAGCGCGTCGAAGCCGAGCAGGTCGTCGTGGTAGAGCCTCAGGCTGTCGGCCTCGACGGCGCCCGGCTCGGGGTCGGCGCCCGCGATCGCCTTCGGGTGGATCTCGCCGCCGGTGTCCGTGCGCTCGACCCGCCTCCCGGGCAGGATCGTGTCGGCGAAGGCCTGGAGCGTCCCGTCGGGCTCGCTGACGGCGGCGTGCGCGGGATCCGCGGCGGCGAGGATGCGGTCGGCGACCGGCAGGGCCGAGACGATCAGGGCGCCCGCGCCGAGCGCGCCCGCCCTCACGATGAAGCCGCGCCGTGACAGCTCGGCGCGCAGGGCCGCGTGCGGATCGGCCGCGCTCATCGCCCGAGCCTCGATGTGAGCGAGCGCGCCGCGTAGACCTGGGCCGGGCCGTCGCGCTCGTCCTCCCAGGCGGCGGTCACGGCGCGGCCCCAGCAGGCGAGCCGTGGCCGCCAGGCGTTCCCGCCCCTGCGCGGCGCGTCGTCGGCGAGGCGGGCCGGCCCGCGCCGCGATCCCCCGGCCAGGGTCGCCACGCGCACGGTGTTGACGCCCCGGCCCGCGTCCTGGAACGCGACGAGCAGATCGTCGCCCCGCCCGCGGCACAGCGCCGGCGAGAAGGCGGCGGCCTGCCGCTCGCCGTGGTTGTCGGCCCTCACGCTCGTCCCGCTTCCGGGGACCGCGACACGGATGTCGTAGTCGGTGTGCGGGCGGGTCTGCGTCTCGTCGTCCTTGCGCCAGTCGGTCCAGGCGACGAGCGGACCGCTCGCGCCGATCAGCGCCTGCGGCGAGTCGTTGATCGCCTCGTCCGCCGGCGGGGTGTCGTTCACCGTCTCCTGCTCGGCGAACGTCTCGCCGCCGTCGGTGGACAGGCGTGAGAAGACGTCCCAGTCGTAGTTCAGGAAGTCGAGCCAGGCCACGAGCACGTGGTCCCCACGGGTCGAGACGCTCGGCGCCCACGAGTTGTCGAGCTTGCGCGCGAGCGGCGCCGGGCTGCCGGTGTCGAGGCGCCGCGCCGGCTCCGGAGCGCCTGACCGGATGCGCGTGTAGAAGAGCCCGGCCTGCGCCAGGCCGTCGTCGGCGCGCGTAGCGCGCTCGTCGACCCAGGCCACGTGGACCGTGTCGCCGGGCCCATAGGCCGCAGAGGGAGCCCACTGGGCCGGCTGGGGCGGCGCGTCCGGGTCGATCGCCGCGGGCGGCCCGAAGGTCCTGCCCCCGTCCGCCGACTGGGAGAACCAGACGCGCTCGCGGCCGCTCGAGCGGTCCATCCAGGTGACGGTGGCGCGACCCTCCTGGCCGAGCGCGACGCTCGGCCACCACTCGTCGGTCGACCCGGGCGGGCGGCCCGTGGGCCGGACGCGCCGGGACCACGTCCGGCCGCCGTCCTCCGAGCGCACGAGGAACACCTGGTCGCGCCCCGCTCTGCGCTCCTCGAAGGCGAGCAGGATGCGGCGGCCCCGGCGGGCCGTCTCGATGTTGCGCTGCGGGTATCGCGACGGGCTCACGGCGCGGGCGGGGCTGAAGCGGGTGCGTGCCCGGCGGCCCCGGAAGGGGCGGCGGCGAGGCGCCCTGGCGACCTCGATGTCGCGCCAGAGCACGCTCTCGACGTGCCCGTCCTCGCACGGCCCGGGGCGGCTCGGGTCCTCGCAGCGCTTGCCGGAGCCCGGCTTGAGGTCCTCGCCCGCGAGGCCGAGCCTGCGGCGGCGCTCGTCGAAGGGCTCGTCCGGGCGGACCGGGTCGTCCACGACCCAGGGCGCCACCTGCACGAGTCCGCGATGGGGCGGCTGCCCGACGAGGTAGCCGAGACCCTCGCGGCCGGTGCGCGGCTTGATCGCGATGTGCTGCTGGTGATCGGCGTAGAAGCTGAAGATGCCGCCGGTGAGCTCGGGCAGCACCATCGCCTCGAACGACGGGTGCCGGAGCATGTCGTCGTAGCCCGAGGCGAGCAGCAGGTCCGGGTTCCAGGTGCCGGTCGTCTGGATGTAGTTGCCCACGAACAGCTCGGGCTGCACGAGCAGGTCCACGTGGCGCTGGTCCAGCTTCGTCACGACGTCCGGCATCCAGGCGTCCTTGCTCGTGACGAAGCCGAGCGTGCCGACTGGCGTCTCGACGGCGCCGAGGCCGTCGGAGACGTGACCCGGGACCAGGTCGAGCCCGAGCGAGTCCTCGGCCGGGCCCAGCTCGACGGGCGTGATGTAGGTCTTGACCTGCTTCGAGATCAGCCTGCCGTCGGGGTCGAAGACGAGCGCGATGACCGAGGGGTCGTCGCCGGTCGCCTCGTAGGCGTAGGTGCGCCCTGGCTCGAGCGGATCGCGCAGCGTCTCCACCCTCTGCGGGTCCTCCAGGTCGCAGCCCACCCCGCCCGGGAGGGGCTGGAAGCTCTCCTTGTCCTCGCACACGATGCGCCAGTCCTGCACGAGATCGACGCCCATGTGGAGATAGACGTCGTAGCGGTCCGCCATCTCCGCCGCCGGCTCCAGCACCGCGCGGCCGAAGGTGTCGGTCAGCGAGAGCGCGAGCAGGCGGGTCTGCGGGGTGCGGCCCGTGAGGCCGGGGAAGCGCTCGGCGTAGTAGGCGTTCTGAGGTCCGTAGGCGGCGATCAGCGACCCGATTGCCCCCTCGAGGCTGCCGGACTCGCGCGCGGCGCGCGCCCGCTCACCGGTCAGGGCCGCGAACAGCCCGAGCGACTCCGGCCAGAGCACGAGGTCGCGCGCGGTCTCAACGGGGCGGGCCGGGTCCTCCGGCCCGAGCAGGTGGGAGGCGGCGTCGTCGAGGCCCGCCTGGACCGGCGGCGCCGCGGGCCCGCGCTCGCGGGCGTCCATCACCGCGAACAGCTTCGCGCGGAAGCTCTCGCGGCTCTCGAGCCACGAGATGTGGAGCTTCGGCCCCATGGCGAAGACGCGCACCTTGCGCGCGTCGGAGGGCGCGGCGGCCAGCAGCGCGGCGATGGAGGCGACGAGCAGCGCCGCGCAGGCGGCGCGCCCGCGCTCAGGCCAGGCCGTCGATCCGCGTCGCAAGGTCGAAGTCGGCCTCGGTGATGCCGCCCTCCGAGTGGGTCGACAGCTTCACGAGCACCTTGTTCCAGGAGATCTCGAGATCGGGGTGATGGTTCAGCTCCTCGGCGACCGGCGTGATCCGGTTGATGAACTCGACCGATCCGACGAAGTTCGCGAACTCGAACTCGCGGGACAGCGCCCCGCCCGCGCGCTCCCAGCCGCCCAGGCCTGACAGCCGGGCCTCGATCTCCTCGTCGCTCAGAGCCGCCATGCTTCTCCTCCTATGAGAATCGCCTCGCTGGTTCCCTCTTCGACCGAGCTTCTCTTCGCTCTCGGCCTCGGCGACCACGTCGTCGCGGTCACGCACGAGTGTGATCATCCCGCACGGGCGGCCGCGCTGCCCCATCTGACCCGCAGCGTCATCCCGCCGGGGCTGTCCGCCGCGGAGATCGACGCCGCGGTGCGCGAGCGAACCGGGCGCGGCGAGGCCCTCTACGAGCTCGACGCGGACCGGCTCTCAGAGCTCGAGCCGGACCTGGTCGTGACCCAGGACGTCTGCGAGGTCTGCGCCGTCTCCTACGACGACGTCGTGTCGGTCGCGCGCAGCCTGCCCGGCTCCCCTCCCGTGCTCTCGCTCGACCCCTCGACGCTCGGGGACGTGCTCTCCGACGCCCGGCGGCTGGCGGAGGCGGCCGGCGTCCCCGAGCGCGGCGCGGCGCTCGTCGCCCGTGCGGAGCGGCGCCTCGACGCGCTGCGGGAGGCGGTGGACGGCGCCGGGCGCCCGCGGGTGCTGGCGCTCGAGTGGCTCGACCCGCCCTTCACCGGCGGGCACTGGGTCCCCGAGATGATCGCCCTCGCGGGCGGCTCGGACCCCTGCTCGTCGCCCGGCGAGCGCTCGCGGACCGCGACCTGGGACGAGCTCGGCGCGGCGCGCCCCGACGTCGTCGTCTCGATGCCGTGCGGTTACGGGACCGCCGAGGCCGAGCGTGAGACGCGCGCGCACATCGAGCGCGTGGCCGCCCTCGGGGCGGACGCGGTCTACGCCGTCGACGCCTCGTCCTATTTCTCACGCCCTGGGCCGAGGCTCGTCGACGGGGTCGAGCTGCTCGCCCACCTGGTCCACCCCGGGCTCGTGCCCGCGCCCCCTCCGGGGCGCTTCGTGCGCGTCAGCGCCTGACGGCCGCGAGCAGCGTGTCGATCGTCTGGCGCCGCACGCGTGCCGGCTCAAGCGCGGCGACCGCCGGAGACCCGTCGGGCCGGCTGCCGATCCCGATCCCGATGCGCGCCAGATGGAGCCCCCCGATCACCTGGGCGTAGAGCACGTTGGCCGTCAGCAGCGGGTCCTCGACGGCGAAGTCGCCCGTCTCGACCCCGTCCTCGAGCAGCCGCACCAGCCTCCCGAGCGGCGCAGCCATCGCCTGCCCGAGGCGGAACCAGACGACGTCGCTCACGACCTCGCGGAGCTCGCCGGCGGGGCGGCGCATCAGCCCGAAGGCGCAGTCGAGAAAGGCCGGGTAGCGGAGGCAGAAGTCCGCGAAGCGCTCGGCGAGCCCGGCGAGGCGCTCGGGCGGCGGGGCGGCGGGATCGTCGCCCTCGGCGAGCGCAGCCTCGAGGTCCTCGAGGTAGAGCACCGTGGTGCGGAACACCAGGTCCTCCTTCGACTCGAAGTAGCGGTAGAGCAGGGTCTTCGTGACGCCGACCGCCTGCGCGATGTCGTCCATCGGCGCGTCCTGCGCGCCGCGCGCGTCGAACAGGGCGCGGGTCGCCTCCACGATCGCGCGCTCACGCTCCCTTCTCGGCAACCGCCGCGTGCTCTCGGCCGTCATCTTGTGAACAGAATACAACACCGCTCTTGTTGACCTTAGGTTCTACTGTGTGTACACTCGCCCGTCGTGGTAGAGCGCGCCGCAACCCCCCGCACGTCCGAGCTCCGCCGCCGGGCCATGAGGCTCGCGCGCGCGATGACGACGCCGCTCGTCCCGGACGACTACCTCGGCCTGCTCAACCCGGCCTGGTCCGCGCGGGAGCTGACGGGCACCGTGGTGCGGATCAAGCCGGAGACCGAGGACGCGGCCACCGTGGTCGTCCGGCCGAGCTTCCCGTGGCCCGGGCACCGCCCCGGCCAGTACCTGCGCATCGGCGCCGAGCTGAACGGTGTGCGCCACTGGCGCGCCTACTCCCTCACCTCCGACCCCGACCACCCGGAGGGCCTCGTCTCCGTCACCGTCAAGCACGTGCCCGAGGGCCGCATGTCGCCGTGGTTCACGCGCCAGGCCAGGCCGGGCACGATGGTCTACCTCGGGCATGTGGAGGGCGAGTTCCGGCTCCCCGACCCGCTGCCGCAGCGCGCGCTCTTCATCAGCGCCGGCAGCGGCGTGACGCCGATCTGGAGCATGCTGCGCGAGCTCGAGCGCCGCGGGGCACTCGACGACGTCTTCCACATCCACGGCGCGCGGACGGCCGACCAGGTGATCTTCGGCGACTACCTGCGCCGCATGGACCGCGAGTACGACGGCTACCGCCTGCACGAGCACCTGACCTCCGAGGTGAAGCGGCTCGAGCCGGGCGACCTCGACGACCTCTGCCCCGACTGGCGCGAGCGCGACACCTTCCTGTCGGGCCCCCGGGACATGATCGACGCCCTGCGGGACCACTGGGCCGCCGAGGCCGATCCGGAGCGCCTCAACGTGGAGCGCTTCCAGCCGGTCATCGGCACCGGTGACGCCGAGGTCGGCAGCGGCGGCACGGTGCGCTTCCGCGTCACCGACGTCGAGGCG
>DATMJO010000009.1:0-24595 GCA_035553855.1 Thermoleophilaceae bacterium
GCCCCGGGCCGGGCCCGCCGGGCCCGCCCGGCCCGGAGCCCGGACCGCCGGCGCCGGCCCCGGACCCCGGACCGCTGCCGCCGAGCCCCTCGCCGCCCCAGATCTGACGGTGAAACAGTGCCAGGCACTGTTTCGGTGAAACAGTGCCAGGCACTGTTTCACCGGTGCCGGGCTACTCGAAGCGCATCCGCTTCGGCTCGTCGCGCATGCGGATCACGCGGGCGGGGACCCCGCCCACTACCGCGTTGGCCGGTACGTCCTTCGTGACCACCGAGTTCGTGCCGACGACGGCGTTGTCGCCCACCGTCACGCCGCGCAGGATGCAGGCGCCGTAACCGATCCAGACGTTGTTCCCCACGCGCACGTCGCGCTTGTAGATCCCTTGGAGGCGGATCGGCCGGTCCGCCTCGACCATGCCGTGGTCGAAGTCGATGAACATGCAGCGGTCGGCGATCACGCACTCGCGCCCGATCTCGACACGCTGGTAGGCCGAGATCGTGCACTCCTGGCCCATGACCGTCTTGGCGCCGATCGACACGACGCCCTCGTGGCAGCGGATCTTCGTGCCGTGGCCGAGCCAGGCCCAGCGGCCGAGCTCGAAGCGCCCGCCGCGCCCGATCTGGATGACGACGCGCGGCCCGATGAAGGCCAGCCCGTCGAGGCGGATCCGCCGGCCATAGGGGGTGAGGAAGCGCCGCCGCAGGAGGCGCAACAAGAGCCGCCCGTACTTGGGGTTGAGCATCCGGTGGGCGCGCATGAAGCGCAGCAGCGTGAGCGGGCCGCCGTGGAGCGGGGGCGGCGGCCGCCGAACGGCGCCCTCCGGAGCTCCCTCCCGCTGCTCGCCTGTCGCCTCCGCGAGGTCCATCGGGCGCCGGATCATACGGCGGTAGGGTTCCCCGCCCGATGGCTCCCTCCGGACGCGCCACCCCAGACCTCGCCGAGCGGCTGCTCGCGGGGGAGAAGCGCGCCCTCGCGCGGGCGATCTCGCTGGTCGAGGACGACGACCCGGCCGGCTGGGCGCTCGTGCGCGAGGTGTTCCCCCGCACGGGCAACGCCTCCGTCGTCGGCTTCACCGGCCCGCCCGGCGTGGGGAAGTCCACACTGATCGGCGCGCTCGTCAAGCACGCCCGCGAGCGGGACCGCGACGTGGCCGTCCTCTCGATCGACCCCTCCTCGCCGTTCACGAAGGGCGCCCTGCTAGGGGACCGCATCCGCCTGGCCGACCACTTCCTCGACCCGGGCGTGTTCATCCGCTCGATGGCGAGCCGCGGCTCCCTGGGCGGCCTGTCGGAGGCCACCCTCCAGGCGGCGCTCTTGATGGACGCGAGCGGCAAGGACGACGTCTACCTCGAGACGGTCGGAGTCGGGCAGGCCGAGGTGGACATCATCGACCACGCCGACACGGTCGTCCTGGCGCTCATGCCCGGCTCGGGGGACTCGATCCAGGCGCTGAAGGCGGGCGTCATGGAGATCCCGGACGTGATCGTGGTCAACAAGTCCGACCACCCGCTGACCGAGACGATGATCCGCGAGATCAAGGGGGTGCTGGCTCTCGGAGGCCACGAGGGATGGCAGGTCCCCGTCCTGCGGACCGAGGCCTCACGTGGCGAGGGCGTCGCCCTGCTGGCGGAGAAGATCGCCGAGCACCGGGACCACATCGAGGCGGAGGGGACGCTGCACGAGCGGCGACGGCGAAACCTCATGAACGAGGTGCTCGCGCTCGCCACCGTCCGGCTGCGGCGCAGGCTCGAGGAGTCGGTCCGGGAGGATCCGGCCGTCCAGGAGCTGCTCGACGAGGTGGTGGCGCGCCGCCTCGATCCCGCCTCGGCTGCCACGAAGCTCCTCGAGAACGCGACTTAGGGTACCCTAACGCGCATGCGCCGCCGCCTCGCAGCCCCGCTCGCCGCCGTGATCCTCGGTGCGTCTCTCGCCGCCGGGCTCGCCGCCTGCGGCGACGAGGAGCGCAAGGGCGGGGTGGAGGTCGAGGGCGGGACGACGGGAACGACGGGAACGACGGGAACGACGGGAACGACGGGCACCACCGGGACCGCGCCCTCGACGGTCGAGGAGCCGGCGACGGTCGAAGAAGCCCCGCCGGAGACCTCGCCGACCCCGTAGTGCGCGCGGCGGGCGTCGCCGAGGTGTGGGCGGCGCGCGCCTGGAACGTCTTCAACGAGGGCCGGCCGTTCTCGATCGTCTACCCGGCGATGGTGCTCGCCGCCGCCGTTCCCGCCGGGCTGGCCCCTGGCGGGCCGCTGCTCCTCGCGCTGGTGGGCGCGGGCGCGCTGTCCCTGGTCCTGTCGCGCTTCTCGTTCCCGCTGCGGGGACGCGCGCTCCTCTGGATCGCGGCGCTCGCGGCGGCGCCGCTGGTGGAGCCGTGGCGCGCGCCCGGCCTCATCGTCGGCGCACTCGCGGGCTACGCGTTCTTCACGGTGCTCTTCTGGGGCACGCTCTACTACCGGCTCCGTACTGGGGCGCCGTGGACGAACTTCGCCCGCTTCTGGCGGCTCGTGGCGACGAACTCCGACCCGACGAGCGGCAACGCCCTGGAGCAGATCCCGAAGTTCGTGCTGACGCTGTCCGCGGGCGTGCTGCTGGCCGAGGAGCCGGGTACGGGCTCGGCGGGACGGATCGCCGGCGCGGGGCTGATCGCCGCCGCGCTGGGGGCGCTCGCGTGGCGGCGCTTTGCCGCGACCCTCCCGCGCTACCCCGATGAAAAAACGGTGCCAGGGACCATTATTTCACCCGCAACAAAGGTGCCAGGGACCGCTATTTCACCTGCACGGCGGGTGTACGTGATCGTCGTCGACGGCTGCAACCGCTCCCGGCTCTGGCAGGCACGCACGCCCGTGATGGATCACCTCGCCCGCGAGGGCAGCGAGTACCTGGCGGTAGACACCGCCTATCCCGCCCGCACCGTCGTCTGCTTCTCGTCGATGCTCACGGGCGCCCCTCCGGACGAGCACGGCATGCGCTCCAACTTCGCCCCGCGCCTGGGGGTGCGCTGCGAGTCGGTGTTCGACGTGCTCGACCGGCACGGCCGGACCGGACGGCTCGTGGGGATCGCCCACCTGCTCGACCCGTTCGGCGAGGAGCACGTCCGCTCGGTCACCTCCGTCCAGCCGACGGGGCGGATCGACCACTCGCTCGCCGCCGCCGCGCGCGAGGTGGTCGAGCGCGACGACCCCGACCTGCTCGTCCTGCAATTGCTGGCGGCCGACCAGCTCGGGCACGTGCGTGGCACGCGCAACCCGGAGTACCTGGACCAGCTCGAGGAGACCGACCGCCGGATCGGCGAGTTCCTCGCGTTCCTCGGCGAGCGCGGGAAGCTCGACGACGCCACGGTGATCCTGATGGCCGACCACGGGCAGGGCCGCGGGATCGGCGGCCACGGGCACATGGACTGGGGCGAGACGCCGGTGCCCTTCGTCGTCCACGGCCGGGGCGCCGTTCCGGGCGCAGTCTCGGACGAGCCGCGCTCGGTGCTCGAGCTGGCGGCCACCGTGAGCGCCCTGCTGGGCGTCGAGCCCCCGGCCTCCGCCCGCGGCCGGCCGCTCGTACCGGAGCTCGACCCGCGCATGCGGGTGCCCGCGCCCGGCCGCTGCCTGGCGGTGATCCCCGCGCGCAACGAGGCGGCCTCGCTCGGAGGGGTGCTGGAGCGCCTGCCGGGCGAAGCGTGCGGCATGGAGATCGACGTGCTCGTCGTGGACGACGGTTCGAGCGACACGACGGGCGCGATCGCCCGCGCAAGGGGAGCGCGCGTGCTCCGCCACGAGCGCTCCCTGGGTCTCGGGGCCGCCGTGCGCGCGGGGCTCGCCGTGGCGCGCGACGAGGGCTACGACGCCGCGCTGTACCTCGACGGCGACGGCGAGTACGACGCGGCCGAGGCCGAGTTGTTGCTCGACCCCATTGCACGCGGGCGCGCGCAGTACGTGACGGGCTCGCGCTTCCTCGGCGACCGGCGCGGGATGGCCGGTCACCGGGCGCTCTCGAACCGCCTCGCCAGCGCGCTGATGGGGACGCTCATGCGGACGGTGCTGACGGACACCCAGACGGGCTATCGCGCCTTCGGCCCGGAGGCGCTCGCCGCCGCGCGGATCCGCCACGACTACAACTACGCCCAGGTGCTCACGCTCTCGCTCTGGGGCGCCGGCATCGACCCCGTCGAGGTCCCGATCTCCTACCGCCGTCGTGCCGCCGGCCGCTCCTTCGTACGCCACGGCGAGTACCTGCGCCGGGTCGTCCCGGCCGTCGCGGCGGAATGGCGCGTCGCGCGCCGGGAGCGGGCCGCTCAGAGGAGCATGCGGGCCCGCCGCGCCTCCAGGGCCACGAGCCCTGCGAGCACGACGCCGATGGCCGCCGCCAGCGCGAGCGGCCCGGCCGATCCGTCGTAGAGCGGCAGCAGGTCGACCAGCGGCCCGAGGGGGGCGTCCGGCAGGGGACCCACCAACCCGCCCTCGCGGAGGCGCACGTCGAGCCACAGCCAGACCGATGACGCGACGCCCACGAGCGCCAGCAGCGCGCCCGTGCGGGCGACGTGGCGAAGGCCCCACGCGACGAGCGGGATCGCGAGCAGGAGCCCGGCGAGCAGGTGCCGGCCCGGGAACCAGAAGCCGAACATCGTGGGGGCCAGGAACGCCGCCACGCCCGCCTGGGCCAGGAGCACGCCGGCGCAGTGGAGGGCGGCCGCCTCCGCGCGGCGATGGGATGGGAGCGCGGCCGACAGCCGGTCCCGGCGCGAGCGCCAGAGCAGCCAGCCTCCCGCGAACGCGAGCGCGAGGATGGGAGCCCAGCGCAGCAGCCCGTACTCGCGGTCGATCCAGAGCGCCACGAGCCGGTAGGCGCGGTCGAGGTAGCCGTCGGGGAAGGCGGCGTCGGTGGCCGTCTGGCCGGGCACGTCGGCGGAGTAGGGCGTCGGCCCGCCGTAGAGCGCGTTGTTGACTCCGACATAGAAGGCGACGCTGATCCCGGCCAGCTCGACGCCGCCGAACGCGAGCAGCCCGCGGCGGCGTGCGCGGAGCTCGTGGACCGCGAACGCCGCGACGACGAGCCCGCCCGGCACGTACTTGGTCCCTAACCACGGAAGCGCGCCCAGGAGCGCGAAGCACGCCGCGGTCTCCCGCCGGCTCGGGTGCTCCGCCAGCCGCAGCGCGAGCAGCGCGGCGCCCGCCAGTGTGCCGCCGGCGACCAGCTCCGGGTAGACGGCGCTTCCGAACGCGAGGAACGGAGGGGAGAGCCCGACCGCCAGCGCGGCGCCGAACGCCCACGGGTCCGGGACGACGCGCAGCGCGAGCGCGTACCCCGCCACCACCGCGAGCGCGCCGAGCGCGGCGAGGAACACCTCCACGCCCTTCGCGCCGCCCAGAGCGAAGGCGGGGGCGATCAGCAGCGGGAAGCCGGCGCCATGGGGCTCGTGGAGGCGCCCGTCGGTGAGCTGCCCGTGCGGGTCGAGGTCGAACGGGTAGAACTCGTCGTAGCCCCGCTCGCGGTAGTCGTCGAGGACGTCGACGTCGCGGTCCTCGGTGATCGACTTGGCGGTGAGCAGGTAGTGGGGCTCGTCACCGCCGTAGTCGGAGGCGCCGAAGGCGTCGAGTCCGAGCGTCGACGCGTAGGCCGCGAAGGCGAGGACCCACAGGACCGAGGTCCGGCGGAGCATGGCGGGGAGGCTACGCGCCGAGGTGGCGGGCGATGACCATCTGCTGCACCTCGTCGGTGCCCTCGCCGATCGTGAGGATCTTGGCGTCGCGGTACATGCGGCAGACGGGGTACTCCTCGATGTAGCCGTAGCCGCCGTGGATCTGGACCGCCTCCTCGGCGGCCCGCACGGCGACGCGGCCCGACTTGAGCTTCGCCTGCCCGCCCTCGAGCGAGTACGGCCGGCCCTCCTGCTTGAGGATCGCCGCCCGGTAGACGAGCAGGCGCGTGGCCTCGATCTCCGTCGAGAGGTCGGCGAGCTTCATCTGGATCGCCTGGAACTTGGAGATCGGCTGGCCGAACGCGCGCCGCTCCTTCGCGTAGGCGAGCGCCTCGTCGAAGGCGCCCTGGGCGAGGCCGAGACCCATCGCCGCGACGCCGATCCGGCCGCCGTCGAGGGTGTCGAGGAACTGGCGGAAGCCGTTGCCGCGCGGGCCGAGCAGGTTTCCCTCGGGGACGCGGGCGCCGTCGAACGCGAGCGGTCGCGTGTCCGACGCATTCCAGCCCATCTTGCGGTAGGGCGCCTCCACGGAATAGCCCGGCGTGGCCTGCGCCACGATGATGTTCGAGATCTCGTTGTCGCCCGTGCGGGCGGTGATCGTGACGCCGCCGGTGATGTCGGTCCCGGCGTTGGTGATGAACTGCTTCGCGCCGTCGATCACCCAGTGGCCGTCCTCGAGCGTCGCCGTCGTGCGCGTGTTACCCGCATCGGATCCCGCCTCGGGCTCGGTGAGCCCGAACGCCCACAGCCTCTTGCCGGCGCACAGGTCGGGGAGGTACTCCTCCTTCTGCTCGTCGGAGCCGAATGAGTAGATCGGATAGGTCCCGAGCGAGGTGTGCGCGGCGACCGTGATCCCGACTGAGGAGTCCACCCGCGCCAGCTCCTCGATCGCGAGGACATACGACATGTAGTCGGCGCCGCCGCCCCCGTACTCCTCCGGGTAGGGGATGCCCATCAGGCCGAGCTCGCCGAGCTTGGCGACGACCTCGTAGGGGAAGCGCTTCTCGCGGTCGATCTCCTCGGCGATCGGCCGGACCTCCTGGTCGGCGAAGTCGCGCACGAGGCGCTGGATCGCGCGCTGCTCGTCTGTCAGCTCGAAGTTCACGCGGCGCGGGATGGTACGCGACGGCTTCTTCGCGGAGTCGCGAGAGCGACTTCACGCTTGTGCCGCCGCCGTCACCCGGCACCGCGCAGGCTGGGCCGCATGCGATCCGAGGCCGGCCAGGCGAGCGTCGAGTGGGTGGGCGCGGTGCTCGTCGTCGCCCTGGCGCTCGGGGCCGCCGTCGCGATCGCGCCGGTCGTGGACGGGCGCTCGTTCGGGTCCTGGCTCGCCCACCGACTCGTCTGCGCGGCGCGCTCGTGCGGATCCGAGGACGGCGCGCTCCGGGCCGCCTACGGCGCGGGCGACGCGCGCCTCGTCCGGCGCTACGCGCCCGGCCTCGTCTACGAGCCGGGCACGTACACGCTGCCCGTCGACTTCCGCGAGTGTCGCTCGCACCGCTGCTCGGACGCGCCGGACCGCCGCGACCTGGACGCCCACCGCTCGCGGGACGGCACCCGCGCCACCGCGTTCACCCACGTCGTGCGCGACGGCGGGGAGACGTTCATCCAGTACTGGCTCTACTACCCCGACTCCGTCACGACCGCGGCGAACCTCGCCGGGCTCGCGAACCGGACGGGGCTCGTCCAGCGGGCGGGCGGCGGTGCCCCCGGCTCCCATCGCGACGACTGGGAATCGGTGCAGGTCAGGATCGACCGTTCGGGGCGGGCCTGGGTCCGTGCCTCCTCCCATCACGGCTACCAGGGCTGCAAACACCTCCAGTGCCGGAACCGCTGGGTGCCGTTCACCGGCTGGTCGCGGGTCTCGCGGGGGAGCCACGCGGGGCACGTGCCGATGCGCGACCGCCCGCGGCCCGGCTTCCACGTGCGGATCGGCAAGGACCCGGGCGCCGACGTGCACCGCGAGCTGATCGGGCCCGCGTATCCGGGAGTGGACCTGCGGGAGCGCACCACCTCCTCCGCCGGGATGAGGCTCTTTCCCGTGGAGTCGGTGGATCGCTCCGCCTACCGGCGGCTCGACCCGGGCATCTCCCCGCCCTGGGACAAGGAGGTGTACGAGGATCCCCGCAGCGATTCGACCTCGTGAGCCGCGGCCTCCGCGCCGGTAGGCTGCAGCCCATGGCCCAGGGAACGGCGCTCGTCACGGGCGCGTCCACCGGCATCGGCCGCGCGACCGCTCTCCACCTCGACTCGCTCGGCTGGACCGTGCTTGCAGGCGTTCGCAAGCAGGCCGACGCCGAGGCGCTCGGCGCCGCGGGCTCCGCGCGCCTGCGTCCCCTGATCCTGGACGTCACCGACCCGGCCCGGATCGAGGCGGCGGTCGCCGCCGTCGCCGAGACGGGCGACGGGGGCCTTGGGGCGCTGGTCAACAACGCGGGCTACGTCGTCTCGGGCCCGCTCGAGTTCGTGGACCTCGACGACCTGCGGCGCCAGTTCGAGGTCAATCTGGTCGCCCAGGTGGCGGTGACACAGCCGCTGATCCCCGCGCTCCGGAAGGCCGGCGGGCGGATCGTCTTCACGGGCTCGATCGGCGGGCGCGTGCCGCTGCCGTTCGTGGCGCCCTACCAGGCATCGAAGGCCGCGCTGGCGAACGTCGCGGGCTCGCTGCGCCAGGAGCTTCGCCGGTGGGACATCAAGGTCGTCATCGTCGAGCCGGGCGCCGTCACGACGCCGATCTGGGGCAAGGGCAAGGAGGAGGCGGCCCGCCTGCGCGACAGGCTCAGCCCGGAGGCCCGGGAGCTGTACGCCGGCGCCATGCGCGCGGCCGAGGTCATCCCGGACCGTCAGAACGCCGCGGGGATGCCGCCGGAGGACGTCGCCCGCCTGATCGAGCGGGTGCTCACGGCCCGCAACCCGAAGCCGCGCTACCTGATCGGGCGCGAGGCGAAGATCCTGTGGGCGCTCTACCGCCTGCTGCCGCACACGCTGCTCGACCGCATCGTGGCCAAGCAGATGTCCCAGACGCGGCGCTAGAGCACTTCGAGCACGCGCTCGACGGGGCGCGCCAGAACCGCGCGGTCGCCGCGCTCGACGATCGGCCGCTGGAGCAGCGCCGGCCGCTCGGCCATCAGCCGGATCAGGTCGTCGTCGGAGATATCGCTCTCGGCAAGCTCGGTGGCGCCGTCCTCCCGCATCCGCAGCGCCTCGCGCGGGCCGATGCCCGCCTTGCGCAACAGCTCGCGGATCTTGGCCTCCGGCAGCGGATCGACGTGGTAGTCCACCCGCTCGAAGTCGATCCCCCGCTCGGCGAGCAGCGTGGCCAGGTTGCGGCAGGTGGTGCAGGTGGGCTTCTCGTAGACGGTCAGCACGGCCGGGACGGCTCCTGCGCGCGGTCGCCCGACGGCGTGGCTGCGGCTCGCTCCGCCGCGAGCCGGGCGCTCTTGGTCTCGTTCATCTCCCGCGCGGCATTGAGCCCGCGGTCGCGCAGCGCGAACACGGCGAGCCGCTTGCGGTCCATCACGAAGAACCGCTTGGCGAAACGGCGCAGAGCCTGCTTCGAGATCTCGAAGCCGAGCCCCGGCCCGTCCGGGACCCGCAGCCGCCCGCGCTCGTGCGTGAACGGCTCGGCGAGCATCGCGTCGCGCCCCTCCGGGAGCCAGCCCGGGGGGTCATAGGGGAACTCGAGCGGCTTCGCGCCGCCGAACGCCGCGTACAGCTGGAGGTTGACCGCGAAGCCGACGCCGTTCGTCCAGGTGTGCGGCGTGTAGGTGAGGCCGTGCTTGCGGCAGAGCCGCGCCAGGCGCGCCGTCTGGTCGATGCCGCCGGTGAAGATCGCGTCCGGCTGGAAGACGTCGTAACAGCGGCGCTCGACCATCATCGCCAGCTCCGGGTATGCGCCCGTGTGCAGCTCGCCGCCCGCGATCTGCACGCTCGAGTACTCGGTGAGCGCCGCCTGGGCCTCCCAGTCGTCCATCGGCAGCGGCTCCTCGATCCAGGCGACGCCCACCTCGGCGCAGACGTCGGCGAAGCGCTTCGCCCGCTCGAGGTCCCAGAGCGGCGCATCGGCGATCGCCGCCACCCGCCAGGCCTGGTTGGCGTCGACGCCGAGCAGCATCCCGCGCTCGCGGCAGGCCTCGCCGGCGGCGCGGACCTGGGCCTCGTCGGCGGCCTCGTCCTCATGGACGCGGATCTTGATTGCCCCGAAGCCCTCTGCGTGGCGCTGCTCGATCTCGCGGACCCTGTACTCCGGTGAGCGCACCTCGCCCGTCGAGGCGTAGACGTCGACCGTCCCGCCATCGCGGGGCTCGCCGCCGAGCATCCGCCAGACGGGCTCGCCCTCGAGCTTGCCCTTGATGTCCCAGAAGGCGGGCTCGATCCACCAGTTGCGCCAGCCGAGGTAGGACATCTCGCGCAGGCGCTGCTGGACCATCGCGATGTCGGTGGCGTCCTCGCCGACCAGGTAGGGGCCGAGCAGATCACCCAGCCCGCGGCGCTCGCGGCCGATCGCCGGCCCGGCGCTCCAGCCCTCGACGCCGTCCTCGGTGAGGACCCGGAGGAGCGTGGCGCGGTTCTCGTTCTGCGGGAAGCCGGGGATCCAGCTCGGGCGGAACGTCGCGGGCAGGGGCGCGGAGAAGTGGAAGAGCTCTACGCGCGCGACACCCGTGCCCCCGGCCATGGCGGAAATCTAACCGCTCCGCGAATTAGTGCCGTCCGACACAAGCTGTAACGTCGATGGGCTCCTGTCAGGCGGCGGGACGCCGCTGCGACTCAACGAGAGAACAAGACCGACCTTGGCCGACTTCCGTGAACTTCCCGAGCACGAGCTCCAGCGCCTCTCAGACGACGAGCTCATCGCCTACATCCGCGACGCACGCGACGCGGGGCTTTCCGTCGCGGCGGGGCTCGGGCTCGAGATGCTCGTCTTCGGCCACTGGCCCAACGTGCTCCGGCGCGCGAGCCGGAAGCTCCCGCCGCACGTGGCCGAGGATGTCGCGGGGAACGCGATCGTGAGCGCGATCACCTCGGCCTTCCACGGCGAGTCCATGGGCCAGTTCGTGAACTGGCTGAACCGCATCGTCGACCGCCGGGTCGCCGACGAGCTGCGCTCCCGCAAGCCGACGGTCGCGCTCCCCGAGGAGCACGAGGGCGAGGACGCCTTCTGGGGGAGCGCCGGCGCGGTCGCCGACGAGACCGGCGCGGTCGAGGTGCGGATGGCGCTGGAGCAGGCGCTCGGCGAGCTGAGCGACACCCACCGCGACGCCGTCGAGCGCTTCGTGCTCGACGGTTTCCCGGCCGCGGAGGTCGCCGAGGCGACGGGCCTCTCTGAGAACAACGTCCACCAGATCGCGAGCCGCTTCCGCAAGCGGCTGCGGGAGATCCTGTCCGGCGGGGATACTTCCCCCTGACCCTCTGATGGCCGACGTCGACCGCCTCATGGACGAGTACGTGAAGGCCCACCGGGCCGGATCGGACCCCGACCCCGCCGACTTCCTGGGGCGCGTGGAGGGAATCGACCGCCTCGAGCTCGAGGCGCTGATCGACGCCTACCTCGCGCGTGCGCCGCGGCGTGCCTGGGATCCCGCGTCGTTCGCGACCTCGCCGGCGGCCGCGCTCGCAGCCCGGGTCGAGCAGGCGCTGGCCGGCGAGCCCGAGTCCTGGCCGGCGCTGCTGCCGCGCTGGCGCAACGAGGCGAAGGTGAGGCGGAGCGAGCTGGTGGCGCGCCTGGCAACGGCGCTCGGGGCGTCGGCGAAGGAGGCGAAGGTGGCCCGCTACTACCACGGGATGGAGCGGGGGACGCTTCCGGCGGAGGGCGTCTCCGACCGGGTGATCGACGCGCTGGCCGGAATCCTCGGCCGGCCGGCGAGCGCGATCCGCGAGGCGGGCGAGCGGCTTGCGGGCGGTCCGGGCGGCGCGGGCTCGGGGGCCGTCTTCGCGCGCACCGCCTCGGCGGACCCGGCGTTCTCCGATTTCGGCTCGCCCGCGCCCGAGCGCGCCGCCGCTCCCGAGGACTGGGACGAGGTGGACGAGCTCTTCCGTGCCGGCTGACGCGCGTCAGCCCCGGGCCGCTCGCTCCGACCATCCCGCGAGATGCAAGACCTCCTCCGACTTCGGCGGCATGCGCGCGAGATGGGCGACACCGAGCTCGTCCGCCTGATCGAGGAGCGCCTGGGGGGAAGGCCCGCCTCATCCCTCCCGCCGCCCCGGAGGCCGGCCACGGGCCCCGATGCGTGCGTCGAGCGCCTGGCACGCGCGCTCGGCCTGCGCGGCTAGCATCGCCTTCGTCGTGGAGGAGATCGAGCGGCGCGCCGAGGACGTGCTCGCGAGAGTCCCGGCCTGGATCTGGGACGGCGAGTCCCTTCCGGTGCCGGTCGAGGACCTCGCCGACAGCGTCTACGGCCTGCTCGTGCGCGAGGTCGAGGACATGTCCGCCGCGCCCGGCGCTCCCGCACTCGGCCCCGGGCAGACGCTCTCGGGCCTGCTGCTGCCGGCCGCGGGGGAGATCTGGGTGAACGCCGCCGAGGCGCGCGAGTGGCCCGGCCGGTGGCGCTTCACCGTGGGCCACGAGCTCGGCCACTGGATCCTCCACAGCGAAGCCCGCAACGAGGCGGTCTTCTGCCGCACGCCCGCGGTCGATCCGGAGAAGGAGGGCGAGCCGCGCCAGGAGCGCCCGCTGCCGGAGTCGGAGGCCGACGCGTTCGCCGCCGCGCTGCTGATGCCGGCCGCCCTGCTGCGGGCCGAGTACGAGCGCGACCGGGACTTCGCTCGCCTGTGCGCGGCATTCGGTTCCTCGCGCGCCGCTATGGGTAAGCGCCTCCATGCCGTGATACCGCGCAGGGAGCGATAGAACTTCCCCATGCGAGTGGGCCTCGTCCTCGGTGCGGGTGGCGTGATGGGGGGCGCGTGGCTCACGGGCGGCCTCCACGCGCTCGCGTCCGAGACCGGCTGGGATCCCGGGAGCGCGGACCATGTCGTCGGCACCTCGGCGGGGGCGATGATCGGCTCGCTCTGCGCGGCGGGCGTCCCGCCCTGGTTCATGGTCGCCCATTCGGCCGGCGAGACGTTCGAGGGTCTGACCGATGCCGAGGGCCGGCCCGCGGGGGAGGCCGACCGCTCCGCGGGAGCCGTGTTCAGGCCCGCCCGCGGCTGGCCCCGGGTCGGGCCCGGCTCGCTCAGGTTGATCATGAGCACGCTCGCGAGCCCGCGCAGGCACCCACCGGCCGCGCTCGCCGTCGGCTGGCTCCCCGCCGGGATGATCTCGACCGAGCCGCTGGAGGAGACGGTCCGCCGCGTCGTGCCGGAGGGCTGGGGCCCGCACGACGGCCTCTGGGTGGTCGCCACGGACTTCGAGAGCGGGCGGCGCATGGTCTTCGGCCGCGACGGCGCACCCGCTACGGACCTGGCCCCGGCGGTCGCGGCGTCCTGCGCGATCCCGGGCTTCTACCGGCCGGTCACGATCGCCGGGCGACGGTATGTGGACGGCGGTGTCTGCTCGCCGTCCAACCTCGACCTGCTGCGCGATCAGGACCTCGACCTCGTGATCTGCCTCAACCCGCTCTCGACGCGAGCCGAGCCCCCGCCGCTCACCACGCCCGTGCGTCGTATCGGCTGGGCGATGCGCGAGACGAGCGGGCGCCGCCTCGGCCACGAGGCCAAAAAGCTCAGCTGCCCTCTCGTGGTGATCCAGCCCACGCTCGAGGACATCGACATGATGGGCCCGAACCCGATGTCCTCGCGCAACCGGCACGCGGTGGTGGAGACGGCGGTGCGAAGCGTCGCCGAGCAGCTGCGCGCCCCGGAGGTGAGCGCGCTGCTCGCGGGACTGCCCGCGGGGGAGCCCCACCGGATCGAGCGACCGGAGGGGCCGCCGTCGGCCTGGCCGCCGCTCCGTCCCGAGCCCCAGCCCGCATGAGCGGCGATGCTGCGCCGGTGATCATGCTGCGAGGATTGAGCGACTGATGGCCGAGCAGGGCACACGGGGCGTCGCGTCCGGGAAGTCCGGCGCAGGATCCCGCAACGGGGGCGCTCCCACCCCGGCCGAGAGCCGCGGCCCGAGCCGGCCCGCGCTGGGCGCGGTCGTCGGGGCGCTCGATCCGCTCGGCATCGTCTCGAAGGCCGGCTCTGCGGTCGCCGGGGCGCTCCAATCCCGCATCCCGCGGGCCGACCTCGACGAGCGCGACCCCGACTACATCCGCGAGTCGCTGCCGGGGCTCTGGATGCTCGCCTCCTACTACTTCCGCGCGGACGTGCGGGGCCTGCACCACGTGCCGGCCGACGGGCCCGTGCTGCTCGTGGGGAACCACTCGGGCGGCAACCTGACCCCCGACACCACGGTGTTCACGCTCGCGTTCACCACCTACTTCGGGGTCGAGCGCCGCTTCTTCCAGCTCGCGCACAACCTCGTCCTCGCCATGCCCGGGCTCGGGATGCTGCGCAAGTACGGCACGGTGGCGGCCAACCCGCAGAACGCCCAGAAGGCGCTCGACTCGGGCGCCGCGCTGCTCGTCTACCCGGGCGGCGACTACGAGGTGCACCGCTCGTCCTTCGAGCGCAACAAGGTCGACTTCGACGGGCGCAAGGGCTTCATCCGCCTGGCGCTCGAGAAGGGGGTGCCGATCGTGCCGGTCGTGTCGATCGGCGGGCAGGAGACGGCCTTCTTCCTCACGCGCGGCGAGCGCCTCGCGCGCCTCCTTCGGCTCGACAGGACCTTTCGCCTGAAGGTGCTGCCGATCTCGCTCGCCCTTCCGTGGGGGATCAACGTGGGCGACATGCTCGGCCACATCCCGCTGCCCGCGAAGATCACGATCCAGGTGCTGCCGCCGATCGATCTCGTCGAGACCTATGGCCGCGACCCCGACCTGTCCGAGGTCTACGACGACATCATCTGGCGGATGCAGGACACGCTCGACGCGCTCGCCGCCGAGCGGCGGCTGCCGGTGATCGGCTGATGCGCGTCGAGGCCGGCACGACCATCGAGGCGCCCGCCGAGGCGATCTGGGAGGTCGTCACCGACCCCTCCGTCGCGACGAGCTACTACAGCGGGATCACCCGCTGGGACGTCGCCGGCGAGCAGGAGCGCGGCCTCGGCGCCCGCTACACGATGCGCATGCAGGTACGCGCGGCCGAGGTCGGCTCGCTGATCGAGGTGGTCGAGTGGCTCGAGAACGAGGACATGGCATGGACCTCGATCACCGGCCTCGACCAGCGCGGGCGCTGGCGGCTCCGCGAGCGCGAGCCCGGCAAGACCGAGGTCACCCTCCGGCTCGCCTACCAGGCGCCCGGTGGACTGCTCGGCACCCTGTCCGATCGCGTCTCGGCGCCGATCGTGCGCGGCCACCTCACCAAGACCCTCGAGAACCTGAAGCGGTTGATGGAAGGAGACACGATGAGCGACTCCCCGGGCCCGGGCCTGCGCGGACTGATCGAGAACAAGCTGCACGCCGTGCGCGTGCTGGCGGGCGCCGGCGTCGTCAAGCCGGTGCGGCCCGACCGGATGGTCCGCGCGCTCATGGCCGTGAGCCACTGGGAGCGGACGCCTGCGGGCGGATACGCGGCAAACGCCGCGCGCTATCCGGACACCATCGCGATCGTCGACGAGCTCGGGACGCTCACCTTCTCCGACGTCCACCGCCGGACGAACGCGATCGCCAACGCCCTCGCCGACGCCGGCGTGAAGCAGGGCGACAACGTCGGGATCATGTGCCGCAACCATCGCTGGTTCGTCGAGGCGACCGTCGCCTGCTCGAAGCTCGGCGCGCACTGCCTGTTCCTCAACACCGCCTTCGCCGGCCCGCAGCTCACCGACGTCACGAAGCGCGAGAAGCCGACCGCGCTGATCTACGACGAGGAGTTCTCGGACCTGCTGGCGGACGCCTCGAAGCGCCGCAAGCGCTTCATCGCCTGGGCGGAGGAGGACATGGCCGCTGACCGCAACGACCCCACGCTCGAGGAGATCGTCGCGGCGGGCGACTTCTCGGAGCCGAAGGCCCCGGACAAGCCGGGTCGCACGATCATCCTGACCTCCGGGACGACCGGGACGCCGAAGGGCGCGAACCGCGCTCCCGTCGCCTCGCTCGAGCCCGCCGTCTCCATCCTCGGCACGATCCCGCTGCGGGCGCGCGAGACCTGGTTCATCGTCGCTCCGATGTTCCATTCCTGGGGCTTCGCGCACTTCACGCTGGGCCTGCTCCTGTCCTCGACGCTCGTGCTGCGGCGCCGCTTCGATCCCGAGGACACGCTCCGCACGATCGCCGAGCACAGGCCGACGTCCGCGCCGATGGTGCCCGTGATGGCGCAGCGGATCATGGAGCTGCCCGACGACACACGGCGCAAGTACGACGTGAGCTCGCTGACGGCGATCCCGCTGTCGGGCTCCGCACTCCCGGGCGAGCTGGCGCTGAAGGTCATGGACGAGTTCGGCGACGTGGTCTACAACCTCTACGGCTCGACCGAGGTCGCCTGGGCGTCGATCGCGACCCCGCAGGACCTACGCTCCGCGCCGGGAACCGCGGGCAAGCCTCCGCACGGGACGGTCCTGCGGATCCTCGACGAGGCGGGCAATCCGCTTCCGCAGGGCGAGACCGGGCGGATCTTCGTCGCGAACGAGATGCTGTTCGAGGGCTACACCGGTGGTGGGAACAAGGAGGTCGTGGGCGGCCTCATGTCCACCGGCGACGTGGGCCACCTCGACGAGGCGGGTCGTCTGTTCGTCTCGGGACGCGACGACGAGATGATCGTCTCGGGCGGCGAGAACGTCTTCCCCCGCGAGGTGGAGGACCTGCTCTCGCGCCACGAGGCCGTGAACGAGGTCGCCGTCATCGGAGTGGAGGACAAGGAGTTCGGACAGCGCCTGAAGGCCTTCGTGGTCCTCCGCGAGGGCGCGTCGCTCTCCGACGACGAGGTCCGGGCGTACGTGAAGAAGAACCTCGCCCGCTACAAGGTCCCGCGCGACGTCGAGTTCCTCGACGAGCTGCCGCGCAACGCCACGGGCAAGGTACTGAAGCGCGAGCTCGCGAAGGGGGAGAAGGCGGGGAAGTAGGGGGTCAGACCCGGAGGCCGAGCACAGGCCCGCAGCCGAGCGCCGCCCCCGGAAGATCGCGGCCGCCTGCGGCTGCGTGATCCCCCGCTCGCGGGTGGCTACCGCGACGGGCGCAGGCCCTTCCGCCCGAGCAAACCGACGGGTCGCCGAGGTCGACGAGCGCCGCCCGTCCGTCGAGGCGGAGCGTCGCGCGCGAGCGGCCTGCCGCCGCCGCGCGGGTTGAGGCCGAAGAGCCAGCGCTCCGCCGCCTCGCGCGGATACAGGCGGAGCAGGTTCGACATGACGAGCTCGAGCGCGTCCACCCGCTCGGCGTTGCGCTGGTCGACGCCCTTGCCCTGAAGCCAGCGGGTGAGCGCCCAACCGTGGCCGCCAGCCGAAGCCTGACCCGCTACGGCCCGGCGGCGAAGCCGTCCTTGCGGTGGTCGCTCGCGCCGGTGAGCACGCCGCTCCCGCGATCCACGCGCACCGCCTGGCCGCCGCCGAGGCCGCCGCCCGCGGGCAGCACCTGATGCCCGCGCGCCTCGAGGCCCCGGATCGTGTCCTCCGGCAGGCTGGTCTCCGCGAGCAGGACGCCGTGCGTGTGGAAGACGCGGGGCAGGTCGAGCGCCTGCTGGAGGTCGAGGCCGTGATCGCGCAGGTTGCCCAGGAAGTGGGCGTGCCCGAACGGCTGGTAGTCGCCGCCCATCACGCCGAAGGCCAGCATCGAGCCCTCGGGCTCGAGCGCCATGCCCGGGATGATCGTGTGGAGCGGGCGCTTGCCCGGGGCGACCCGGTTCGGGTGTCCCTCGGCGGTCGCGAAGCCGGAGCCGCGGTTCTGGAGCAGGACACCCGATCCCGGCGCGAGGATGCCGCTCCCGAACGGGTGGAAGAGCGAGTTGATGAGGCTGCACGTGCCGCCGCCCGCATCGGCTGTCGCGAGATACACGGTGTCGCGGTGCCCGCCCGCGATCACGGGCAGGGCCTCCGCCATCGCCGCGTTCAGGTCGATGCGCGCGCGCAGCGCCGAGGCGTGGGTGTCCGAGAGCAACACATCGACGGGCACATCCCCGTCGCAGAGCACGGCGTCACGGTCGGCGAAGCAGAGCCGCCCCGCCTCGCATTCGAGGTGCAGCCGAATCGCCGAGTCGGGCTCGATGCCCGCCAGGTCGAAGCCCGCGAGGACGGCGAGCAACTCCAGCGCGATCACGCCCTGGCCCGGGGGTGGGCACTCGAAGACCGTCGCGCCGCGGTATTCGATCGAGATCGGCTCGACCGGCTCGCCGCGATGAGCCGCCAGGTCGTCCTGGGTCATCGCGCCGCCGAGCGCCTGCAGCTTCGCTGCGATATCGGCTGCCACCTCGCCCTGGTAGAAGACGTCGCGGCCGCCGGCGGCGATGGCGCGGAGCGTGGCCGCGAGGCGCGGGAAGCGGACGACGTCGCCCGCAGCCGGGGCGCCGCCTCCCGAGTCCAGATAGGCGGCGGCGGCATCGGGGTCGGCTGCGAGCGTCGAGCTCGCGAGCGCCCAGTCGGCGGCGACCGCCGCCTGCACGGCGAAGCCCTCGTCCGCGTGGCGGATCGCATCCGCGAGCAGCGCGCCCAGCTCCATCGTCCCGTGGTCGGCGGCGAGCCGCGCCCAGGCGTCCACGGCGCCGGGAACGGTCACGGAGTGGGGCGATCCGGTGCCGATCTCCTCGAGCGCGGGAATGGCGGCGGGGGCGCGGCCCGCGCCGTTGTAGGCAAACGGCCGCACCGCGCCGGGCGGTGCGTACATCCAGAAGCAGTCGCCGCCGATGCCCGTGGACTGGGGCTCGACCACGCACAGGACGGCCACGGCGGCGATCGCGGCATCGGCCGCGTTCCCGCCGCGCCGCAGGACATCCACGGCGGCGAGCGTGGCGAGCGGGTGCGACGTCGCCGCCATCCCGCCGGAGGCGACGGCCGGGGAGCGTCCGGGTAGCTGGAAGTCGCGCATTCGGGCAGTAGATCAGCCCACCAGGGCCGGACGGCCCTCAGGCCGCGGGCAGCCCAAACCCCTGCCGCGCCGCCCGCTGCCCGCGGATAAGCTGCCCGCGCCGGGAGAGGACCACCGTGGAGAGCTCGAATGGCCAGAGGAAAGCCGTTCTCTTCGACGCGATCGACGCGTCCGAGATCGGCTGGCGTTACAAGGAGCTCGCCGCCTCGGTGATGCTCGGCGCCACCCTCGAGTTCTTCGACTTCTACCTGATCGCGTTCGTCGTTCCGGAGGTCTCCGACGAGTGGGGCCTGACGCGCGCGCAGGAGACCTGGATCCTGCTGTCCGCGGGGCTCGGGGCGATCATCGGCAGCATCATCTGGGGCAAGCTCGGCGACCGCATCGGGCGCAAACGCCCGCTGATCGTAGGCATCTGCGTCTTCAGCATCGGGACGGGCCTGATGGCGCTCGCGCCGGAGGACGGCTGGTGGTTCCTCTCCTTCATGCGCTTCATCGTCGGGATGGGGGTGGGCGGCGTCGCCGCGGTGGCCGTGCCCCTGCTTCTCGAGTACACGCCCACCCGCCTGAGGTCGGTGCTCGTAGGCCTCATCACCACGGCGATGATCCCGATCGCGATCCTGCTCGCGGCGGTCGTGAGCGGGATCTTCATCCCGATCGTCGGCTGGCGACCGCTCTTCGCGATCGGCGTGATCCCCGTGTTCCTCGCCTTCTACGTCGCCAAGCGGGTGCCGGAGTCGGCACGCTGGCTCGCGGACCAGGGAAGGGTGGACGAGGCGCGCGCGGTCATCGCCGACATCGTCTCGCTGGACGTGGAGGCGGTTCCTGAGGATGTCCCGCCGCCGACGGTTCGCGGCAACGGCGGCTTCCGCGAACTGCTGTCCTACCCGCGCAGCTTCTGGGGCAGCGTGCTCGGCTGGTTCGGCGCCGCCTGCGTGGCCGGCGGCATCGTCCTCTGGGGCCCGACCTTCGTGAAGGAGGTCCTGGACGTGTCGACCGGCACCGCGGCTCTGCTGTTCGTGGCCGTGACGCTCGGCTCCTTCGCGGGCCGCCTGTTCTTCTCGCTCGCGCCCGCCCGGATCGGGCGCCGGCGCGCGGGGATGCTGATGGGCTTCGGCGCGATCCCCGTCCTCATCCTCACGGGGATCGCGGGAGACTCGGGGGCGGCCGCCGGGAGCCTGTTCGTGCTCGGGCTCGTCGTGGCCGCGTTCTTCTCGGATGGCGGCTACGCGAACCTCGTGCCGTACACGAGCGAGGTCTTCCCGACCCATCTGCGCGCACAGGGCATGGGCGCGGCCCAGGCGGTGAACGGGTTCGGGCGGATCGTAGGGCCGCTCGTGCTCGCCATCCTGGTCGGGACCTCCGGGGCCGCCGACGAGGCGGCCACGACGATCGAGTCGCTCAGCAGCGGCTTCTTCTTCCTCGCGGGGGCCTCCCTGATAATCGGCCTCTCCTTCTGGCTCGTGGCCGTGGAGCCCCATGGCAAGGACCTGGAGACGCTCACCGCCGAGCTCCAGGGCGCGGCGCCCGCCGGCGCGATCTCGGCGCCGGCACCGCAACCTTCGGGTTCCTCGGCTGTCTGAATCCGGGGCGTCCGGCCCGGCCGGAACCCTCTCTCCCCGGATTCGATGCGAAAGACATTTGCCACAGCCCTGCTCGTCCTCGCCGCCGCGGCGCCATCCGCCGGCGCGGCCGAGGCGCCCTCGAACAAGGTCGAGTACACCGACGGGCATTCCGAGCGCTACCTGCTCGGCGGCACCTGGCTGTTCAGGGCCGATCCGGAGGACGCCGGCCTCAGAGCGGGCTGGCAGAACGAGTCCGTCACCGATTCCTGGTCGCGCATCAAGGTCCCGAGCGCCTTCAACGCCGGCGATGACTCGCCGGACTCCCAGCGCGGCTCGATCGGCTGGTACCGCCGTGACTTCACGCTGCCGCGCTCGATCCGCCGCGGCGATTTCAAGGTCCGCTTCGAGGCCGTCAACTATCGCGCCACGGTCTTTTTGAACGGCACCCAGGTCGGCACCCACGAGGGCGGCTACATCCCGTTCGAGGTGCCCGCTCGCCTGCTCGATCGCGACGGCGTCAACCGCCTCGTGGTGCGCGTCGACAGCCGCCGCGGCGAGGGAGACCTCCCGCCGCTGCGCGAGTCGGTCGTGACCGGCCTCCCCGGCGGCGGCTGGTGGAACTACGGCGGCCTGATCCGCGAGGTCTATCTGCGCCGCTACAGCGACGTCGACCTCGAGGAGCTGCACGTCGACCCGCAGCTTCCCTGCGCGTCGTGCGCCGCCACCGTGCGCTTCAACGCCCTGGTCCGCAACGACCCGGGCGGGGCGCGCAAGGTCCGCCTCGTCGCTCGCATCGCGGGCCGCACGGTGCGCACCATGTCGATCCGGGTCCCGTCGAACCGGTCGCGGGTGATCAGCACCCGCGTGCGCATCCCGAAGCCGCGCCTGTGGTCGCCGCGCAGGCCGCGCCTTCAGGCCTATTCGGCGCGGCTGATCTCCGGCCGCCGGACCTTGTCGGCGTGGACGGGCAACGTGGGCATTCGCCGCGTCGAGGTGGACTCGCTCGGCCGGGTCAAGATCAACGGCAAGCGCGTGATCTTCCGCGGCGCCTCGATCCACGAGGACCATCCCCTCGTCGGGGCAGCGCTCACCAAGGGCGCCCGCGAGCGCCTCTTCAAGCGCCTGCGCCGGCTCAACGGCAACATCACCCGCGCCCACTATCCGCTCCACCCGCAGTTCTACGAGCTGGCGGACCGCGCCGGCGTCGTGATCTGGGACCAGGTCCCGTTCTACCGGATCCGCGAGGAGCTGATCACGCCGTCGGTGAGGGCGAAGGGTCTCGCCTACCTCGAGGCGATGATCCGGCGCGACCGCAACCACCCGAGCGTCATCGCCTACAGCGTCGCGAACGAGCTCTCGCGCAATGTGCGGGCCAGCCAGGAGCGCTACCTCTTCGACGCCCGCAAGCTGATCGACCGCCTCGACCCGAGCCGGCTGAGCGCGATCGACATCGCCGGCTACCCCTCGCAGCGGCTGGTCCGCGCCTACCGCGGCTTCGAGGCGATCGGCACCAACGCCTACTTCGGCTGGTACCCCGGCCCGGTCGGGAGCGTGCTGAACCGCGAGGTGCTCGGCCCCTATCTCGACCAGCTGCACCAGTACTACCCGAACGCTGCCCTGTTCGTGACCGAGTTCGGCGCCGAGGCCAACCGCAACGGGCCGCGCGAGGAGAAGGGCACCTTCGACTTCCAGACGGACTTCATGCGCGACCACCTCGCGACCTACGACTCGAAGCCCTACCTGAACGGCGCCATCGCCTGGATCCTCCAGGACTTCAAGGTCAGGCCGGGCTGGGACGGCTACAACCGCAAGCCGAGCCCCCCGTACAACAAGAAGGGCCTGATCGACGAGCTCGGCAACCGCAAGCCCGCCTTCAACCTGACCGCCCGCTCCTACAAGCGCGCGATCGCCAACGGCGCCCGCCACGGCCTCGCGAGCCCGCGCTCCTCCCGCTACGACGGGGGCCTCGTGGAGATCGCCCAGAGCACGCCGTTCATCATGGACCGCGTCCGCGTGCTCGCGATCTTCCGCACGCTCGATTACGGCGAGAAGGCCTACCTGTCGGGCCAGTTCCGCCATCAGCCGAGTCCCGACGCCGACACCGAGCCCTACGCGGACCGCCAGGTGACGCTCGAGGAGGCCCCCTACCCGCACGACGTGTGGACGCCGGTCGCGACGGGATCGACCGACCAGGAGGGCTACTACTTCTTCACCCGCCGGCCCGAGGCGAACGTGCGCTACCGCGTCCGAACCGCGGACCCGGCGGTGGTCAGCTCCGAGCCGATCGTGCGCGTGCGCCTGAAGGCGACCGCCGAGGCGAGCGCCAGCCGCGTCCGCGAGGGCCGCACGTTCACGCTCACGGGCGCCGCGACCCCGGCGCACCCCGGCGGGACCGTGATCATCCAGCGGCGGGTGGGCGAGGGCAAGTGGCGCGACATCACCCGGACCGCGATGCGCGGGCCGGCCTCCCGCTTCTCGAAGCGGATCAAGCCGCGTGAGACCGCCGAGTACCGCGTGCGGATGCCGGCCGACGCGGACCACCTGCCGGGGACGAGCGGCGTCGTCCGCGTGGTAGTGGGGCCGAAGCGCGGCGACCGCCGGTAGTCTGCCGCTTCGCATGAGGCTCCGCCCGACCTCCGTCCGCGCCGCCGCGCTCGTGTCCGCGCTGGCCCTCGCGCTCGCCGCCTCCGGTTGCGGCGGCGACGACGACGAGAGCGCGGCGACCACGCCGCAGGAGACTGCTCCCGCGGAGACGGCTCCTCCCGCGGAGGACCCGGCGCCCGCCGAGTCGGGCGACGAGGGCTCCAAGCCCGAGGTCGAGGTCCCCAAGGGGGACCCGCCCGCGAAGCTCGAGATCACCGACATCGAGAAGGGCGACGGCGCGACGGCCAAGTCCGGCGACAACGTCACCGTCCATTACGTCGGCGTGTCCTTCTCCAGCGGCGAGCAGTTCGACGCCTCCTGGGACCGCGGCCAGCCATTCCCGTTCACGCTCGGCCAGGGCGACGTGATCCCCGGCTGGGACGAGGGCGTCGCCGGCATGAAGGTCGGCGGTCGCCGCATGCTCGTCATCCCGCCGGACCTCGCCTACGGCGAGGCCGGCTCGCCGCCGGTCATCGGGCCGAACGAGACGCTCGTCTTCGTGGTGGACCTCCTCGCCGTCGAGTAGGTTTCCCGCGCGATGGCCCCCTTCTACATCCTCGGCGGCGTGCTGGCGGCCTGGGCGCTGATCGTCACGGCGCTCGGGATCATGAGCAAGGACTTCCCCGGCAGCAAGACCGGTGAGCGCGCCGTCAACGGCATCTCGGTCGTGCTCGTGGCGGCCGCCATCGCCGCGGCGATCCTGACCGCGGCGAGCGAGGAGGAGGAGCCCGGCGGCGAGGCACACGCCACCGAGGCCGCCGAGGAGGCCGCGGGTGAGGGCGGCGCGCAGGCCCCGGCGGACGCGGAGGAGGGCGAGACCCCCGCCGGCGCGGCGCCGGAAGCTACCGAGGAGCCGGCGGACGGGCAGGCGCTCGAGATCAGCGCCGACCCGGGCGGCTCGTTCGCCTACACGGTGAACGACCTCGAGGCGAGCGCGGGACCCGTCGAGATCGTGATGGACAACCCGTCGCCCGTGCCGCACAACGTTGCGATCGACGGGGGTGGCGTGGACGAGAAGGGCGAGATCGTCGGCGAGGGCGAGAAGTCCACCGTCACGGCCGATCTGGAGCCCGGCGAGTACGCGTTCTACTGCTCGGTGCCGGGTCATCGCCAGGGCGGCATGGAGGGCACACTCACCGTCGAGTAGGCGGCGGGAGGGCGGGGCGGCCCTGCGGGCCGCCGCGCCATCCGACCTGGGCACCCCTTTGCTCGCCCGAGCAAGGCCGATTTCGGCATGGCGCCGGGGCCGCGTGAGCGTGATGGTCGGGTTCTGACGCTCACGGGTTATCGCGCAGGCCCCAAGGGCACGGATCAGGCATGGGATCGCCCCGCGCACTCCTGATCTTCACCATCGCGACCGCCGTCGTGGTCGCGGTCTTCGCGGGCGTGGCGGCCGTCTCGGAGTGGTGGATCCTCCCCGTCGCGCTGGCCGTCCACCTCGCCGGGACCGTCGCCGTCCTGGCGGTCGTGCGAGCGAGCGTCGCGCAAGAGGACAAGCCGGACCCGGTCACCGCCGCCCGCATCGAGGAAGGCGCCGCCGAGGAGCACGAGATCTCGGGCAACGGCAGCCGCCGTCCCGAGAAGCCCCACATGGGGATCTAGGCCTGCGGGCGCCGCTCGCCGCGCTGCTGCATCTCGGCCGCCGCCGCCAGCCCTGCACCCGCGACCGCCGCTCCGGCCGCGCCCGCCAACGCGGAGCCGTCCGCGCC
>DATMJO010000010.1:0-11013 GCA_035553855.1 Thermoleophilaceae bacterium
TACTCGGATCTGATCCGGCTCCGCTCGGGCGATGCGTCGTCGGCGCCCGACGCCGTCGTCTACCCGCAGGATCACGACGAGGTCGCGGCGGTGCTGGACGCATGCGCCGCCGCCAGGGTCGCGGTGACCCCCTATGGCGGCGGGACGAGCGTCGTCGGAGGCGTCGAGCCGCTGCGGGAGGGGTTCGCCGCCGCCATCTCCCTCGACCTCGCGCGGATGGACCGCCTCACCGGCTCGGACCTCCGCTCGCTGACCGCCACCTTCGGCCCGGGCGTGACCGGGCCGCGGGCAGAGGCCGCGCTGGCCGCCCGCGGCCTCACGCTCGGCCACTTCCCGCAATCGTTCGAGTACGCGACGATCGGCGGCTTCGTGGCGACCCGCTCGGCGGGGCAGGCGTCCACCGGCTACGGGCGCATCGACGAGCTGGTCCGCGGGCTGCGCTGCGCCACCCCCGCCGGCGAGCTCTCGACACGCGTGCTGCCCGCCTCCGCCGCCGGTCCGTCGCTGCGGGAGCTCGTGGTCGGCTCGGAGGGCATCCTCGGGGTCATCACCGAGGCCACGCTCGCCGTGCGGCCCGTCCCCGAGGCACGCCGCTATGAGGGCTGGTCGTTCCGGTCGTTCGAGGAGGGCTGCGAGGCGTTCCGGGCGATGGAGCAGGGGCATGTCGCGCCCGACGTCGCCCGGCTCTCCGACGAGCACGAAACCCGCGTCACGCTGTCGCTCGCCTCGTCGGGGTCCACGGCGGAGCGCGTCGGCAAGGCGTACCTGCGCCTGAGGGGCCATGAGGGCGGTTGCCTCGCGATCCTGGGGTGGGAGGGGCCCTCGAAGGAGGTCGAGGCCCGGCGCTCTGCCAGCGCCCGCGTCGCGCGCTCGCACGGGGGCCTGCCGCTCGGCGAGCGCCCCGGCCAGGCATGGCTGCGCGGCCGCTACGCGGGCCCGTACCTGCGGGACGAGCTCCTCGATCGAGGAGTGCTGGTCGAGACGCTGGAGACCGCCGCCACCTGGACGGCGCTCCCGGGCCTCTACGCCGCCGTGGGTGACGCCCTGCGCGCGGCGCTGGCGAGCCGCGGCACGCCGCCGATCGTGATGTGCCACGTGTCGCATCTCTACGGCTCCGGCGCCTCGCTCTACTTCACCGCGATCGCGCGGCGGGAGACCGGTGACGCCACCCTCGACCAGTGGGGCGCGGCGAAGCGCGCCGCCTCGGACGCGATCATCGAGGCGGGCGGCACGATCACCCACCACCACGCCGTGGGGGCCGATCACGCTCCCTGGATGGAGGGAGAGGTCGGGACGCTCGGCCTCGAGGTGCTGGCGGCCGCCAAGGAACGACTCGACCCGGCCGGGATCATGAACCCGGGCAAGCTGCTGCCGCGCGGGCGCGGCTGACGCGGGCGCTAGGGCGCCGGCTGCGTGCCGGTGCCGCCGCCCTGCTCCTGCGGGGCAGCGGCGGTGAGATCGGCGACCCGTCCGCGCAGGACCGAGTCGCCGGAGTGCTCGGCGTTGTCGTCGATCCGCTCGCGTGAGACGTCGATGAAGCGGAACTCGTCGAAGTTGTCCGGAAGGGGCCCGGCGCCCTGGTAGTTGCCCTGCTCGTCGGTGACCTGCGCGCCGACGGACTGCGCCTCGCCCTTCGAGTTGTAGAGCCACACCTCGTACGCGGTGCCCGGGTTCTCGCGGTTCTCGCTCGCCTCGGTGGGCGAGAGCCCGGCGGCGGTGACGATGAGGACCCGCTCGTTGCCGCGCTGCGCGACCACGGCGACGCCCTCGCCGCGCTCGTTGCGGAGCGCCCGCAGCGGGATCGGGTTGCCGACGGGCACGGGCGTCTCGCCGGTCTGCGTGGTGTTCGCGCCGTCGCCGTCGCCCTCGTCGTCGTCGCCGGTGAGCACGCCGATGGGGAAGATCAGGATCGCGAAGAGGAGCAGCGCGGCGACGCCCGCGCCCGCGGCGATGCGGCGCCTGCGGACCGCGGCGCCCGCGTCCCCGCCGAGCGGGCGGCTCTCATCCCGCGCGGGGCGCGGCTTCGAGCGCTCGCGCGAGGATGGCCGCGACGCGGGCCGCGTGGTGGGGCGGGCGCGCTCCCGCACGCGGGTGCGCTCGCGGTCGTCGTCCTCGGGGTCCGCCTCGGGGATCTCCGGGCGGTCGTCCGAGCCGTACAACTCGTCGAGCGAGTCGAGCAGTGAGAGCGCCCAGGCACGGGCGGCCTCGGAGCGGCGGAGGTGCCCGCGGGTGGCGGTCGCCTCGGGCCCCGACTGCTGGAGGAGCAGATAGTCGGCGACCTGCCCGCGCCAGTCCTCGTCCACCCGGCGCGCCGTCGCGGGCGCCAGTTCGGCCAGCGCGTCCCGCGCCAGGCCGCGCACGCGGGCGGTGGGCATCCCGAGCATGTCGGACAGGTCGTCGTAGGACTGCCCGCGCTGGAGAACGAGCTCGATGATTGCCCGCTGGTCGGCCGCGAGCTTGTCGAAGGTGGCCATGAGAGGCGGAAATGTAACCTGCCGCGGATGCAGAAGGCCCCGCTCCCCCTTTCCGAGACGCTCGATGGCACGCTCGGCTTCGAGATCCTGGAGCAGTCGGAGGAGCGCGCAACGGCACGCGTGGCCGTGTCCAACGCGGTCCGCCAACCCCTCGGCCTGGTGCACGGGGGCGTGTACGCGGCCCTCGCGGAGTCGCTCGCGTCCAGCACGACCTTCAAGGCGGTCTATCCCGACGGGATGACCGCGATGGGCCTCTCCAACCACACGAGCTTCCTGCGCCCGGTGACCGAGGGGACCGTCCATGCGGAGGCGCACCGCCGCCACCGCGGGCGCACGACCTGGCTGTGGGAAGTGGAGTTCACCGACGACGAGGGCAGGCTGTGCGCCCTCTCGCGGGTGACGATGGCCGTCAGGCCCCTCCCCGGTAGCGGCTCGTGATCGGCAGCCGCCGGTCGCGCCCGAACGCCTTGGTCGAGATGCGGATGCCCGGCGGCGCCTGACGGCGCTTGTACTCGGCCAGGTCCACGAGGCGCGTGACGCGCGCCACGTCGTCCTCCGGGAGCCCGTGGCGCACCAGCTCGCGGGCGTCGAGGTCGCGCTCGACGTAGCCCTCCAGGATCCGGTCCAGCACGTCGTAGGGCGGCAGCGACTCGTCGTCGCGCTGGTCGTCGCGCAACTCGGCCGAGGGCGGCCGGTCGAGCACGGACTCGGGGATCGCCCCGCCGCCGTCCTGCGCGTTGCGCCAGCGGACGAGGCGGTAGACCCAGCCCTTGAAGACGTCCTTCAGGACCGCGAAGCCGCCGGCCATGTCGCCGTACAGCGTGGCGTAGCCCACCGACATCTCGGACTTGTTGCCGGTCGTGAGCACCAGCCAGCCGAACTTGTTCGACAGCGCCATGACGATGTTCCCGCGGATCCGCGCCTGGAGGTTCTCCTCCGTGATGTCGGGCTCGGTGCCGGCGAGCGCCGCCTCGAGCGCCTCCTCGTAGGCGCCCATGAGACCCTCGATCGGGATCTCGATCCAGCCCGTGCCGAGCCGCTCGGCGATGGCCCGGGCATCCGACTGCGTGCCCTCGGAGGAGTAGCGCGACGGCATCCCGACGCAGGTGACCCGGTCCGGGCCGAGCGCGTCGGCGGCGACGAGGGCGACGAGCGCCGAATCGATCCCGCCGGACAGCGCCACCACCGCTTGCTCGAAGCCGTTCTTGCCGACGTAGTCCCGCACCCCCGTGACGAGGGCGGTGTAGACCTCCTCCTCCGGGCCCATCAGCTCGGCCACGGAGCCGCCCAGGTCGAGCTCCGGCGAGCCGCCGGCCGCAGATCCGCTCGGGGCGCGCTCGGCCTCGCCGGCGTCCTGCTCGAGCCGGATGCGGGCGAGCACCGGCACCGGCGGCGATGAGGCCTCCCGCATCCGCAGCACCGCGGCGCGGTGGCGCGGGTCCTGCAGGCGTTGCTGGGCGACCGCGCCGAGGTCGAGCGTGCAGACCGCCAGATCCTCGGCGAACTGCGGGGCGCGGGCCACGATCCGCCCGTCCTGATCGATCGCGACGCTGTGCCCGTCGAAGACGAGCTCGTCCTGGCCGCCGACCATGTTCGCGAACAGAACGATCGAGACCGTGTCGCGCGCGCGCTGGACGAGCATTCGTTCGCGCTCGGCGCCCTTGCCCGCGTGGTAGGGGGAAGCGGAGAGGTTGACGATCACCTGGGCGCCCGCGAGCGCCTCGCTGGTGGCCGGCGGGCCGGGCTCCCAGATGTCCTCGCACACGCTCAGCCCGAGCGCGGCCCCGTTGACCTCGACGAGCGCGGGCTCCAGGCCCGCCTGGAAGTAGCGCTGCTCGTCGAAGACACCGTAGTTCGGCAGGTACATCTTGCGGTAGACCGCGCGCACCTCCCCGCCCGACACGACGGCCGCCGCGTTGTAGACGTCCTCCCGGCGCTCCGGGAATCCGATGATGGCGGTGATGCCTTCGATCTCCAGCGCCAGCCGCTCGAGCGCCGCCCCGGCCGAGTCGAGGAAGTGCGTCTTCAGCAGCAGGTCCTCAGGGGGGTAGCCGGTGAGGGCCAGCTCCGGGAAGACGACCAGGCTCGCGCCCTCCGCGCGCGCCCGTGCGCAGAAGTCGCCGATGCGCGCGGCGTTTCCGTCGATGTCGCCGACGGTGGCGTTCATCTGCGCCAGCGCGACACGCAGGGGCTCGAAGCGCATGGTCATACGACGATTATGGCGTCGTGCGGCGCTTTTCCCGGCGTCAGGCCGCCGCGGCCAGGCCGCCTTCGACGCCCATGCGCATCGAGAGCCTGGTGCCCTGCTCGCCCTGCTCGCCCTTCTCGATCTCGAAGCCCCGGGTCAGCTCCTGGATCAGGAAGAGCCCGCGGCCGCCGAGATCCTCGGGGCCCGGGTCCTCGATCACCAGGGTGGTGGCGACGGGCCCGGAACGGAACGTCCCGCGATCCTGGACCGAGATCAACAGCTCGCCGTCCGCACGGCGGCAGCAAACCGTGATCTCCTCGTCGCCGCCGGAGTGCCGGATGGCGTTGGTGACCGCCTCGGTGGCCACGAGGCACGCCTCGTAGCACTGCTCGCGGCCGAGGCCCGTGCGCTCGGCCCAGCGGCCCACGAAGGCCCGCATGAGCCGCAGCTCGGAAGGATGGGAGCGCAGCTTCAATGTTTGCGATGTCTGCTCCATCTGAAGTTCGCATTCCCGCTGCTGGGGGACGTGAAACGCCCGTCACGGACCGCTGACGGACGACCTCCATTCTGCGGAGCCTTTTGCCGCCTGGGGCCGGTAGAAGGCTCCGCAGACGCGGCCGCGGCTCACCCCGCGACCGACGCCACGCGAGCGCCGGTGCAGTCCGCGAGCGCGCGGGGGTCGACCTCGAACAGCGAGTTGCCGTCACCACCGGCGGCCCAGACGCTCTCGTGGCCGAGCAGGGTCTCGTCCATCACGACCGGCAGGTCGTGGCCGAACGGTGCCACCCCGCCGACCGGAAACCCGGTCGCGGCCCGGACCTCGTCGGGCGTCGCGGGACGCGCCTCGGCGCAGTCGAGGACGTCGCACAGGCGGTCGAGGTCGATCCGGTGCGCTCCCGACGCCACGCAGAGGACCGGCTCGCCGTCGGCCACGAACACGATCGACTTCGCGATTCTCGCGGCCTCGCATCCGACCGCCACCGCCGCCTCGTCGACCGTGCGCGTGGGGGCCTCGAGCGTCCGCACATGGACGTCGAGGCCGAGCTCGCGAGCCTTCGTCCTGACGCGCTCGCGCACCTAGGTGGTGACCCGCTGCGCGGGTTCGGACGGGAGGGGGGGCAGCACCTCCGGCTCGGCAAGCCGCACGCCCGCCACGTCCGCGAGCGCCGACAGCTCGTCGCGGACGTCATGCGCGAGCTCGTCGAGGTCGGGGACCACGTCGAAGTCGCCGACCAGGCCGAAGTTGATGCGGCCGTTGTAGCTCATGATCGCGATGCCGAGGCCCTGGTTCTGCGCGAGCGGGACCATCGGGAACGCCTCGCGCAGCTCGTGTCCCATGAGGTAGAGCGGGAATTGCGGCCCCGGCACGTTCGTCACGACCAGGTTGAAGAAGCGCTGGCGCGACGACAGGCGCGCCGCCTGGCTCATCACCGTGGGGGGAGCGAACCCCGACAGCTGTGTCAGCACCTGCGCCCCGACCGCCTGGCCGCTCTCCTTGAGGCCCGTCATGGCCTCGGCGACGGCGGCGAAGCGCTCGTCCGCGCCGGGGACGCCGACCGGAAGCGGCGCCATCATCGCGGCGACCCGGTTGCCCAGAGCGCCGCGCTCGCCCTCCGAGCGGACGCTGACCGGCACCATCGCGCGCAGCACCGTGTCCTCCAGCTTCACCCCGCGGCGCAGCATGTGGCGGCGGAGCGCGCCCGCCACCGTGGCGAGCATCACGTCGTTGACGGTCCCGCCCAGCGAGGCCTTGATCGCCTTCACGTCGTCCAGCGACGCGCGCACCCAGGTGAACCGCCGGTGCGGTCCGATCGGGCGGTTGTACGGGGTGTCCGGGGCCGGCGCGAGACCGACGCGCGCGAGCGCGCCGACCGCGACCAGGGAATCGACCGCGCTGCGCGCGATCTGCCGCGGGGCGCGCAGCAGCGCCCGCGCGGAACGGACCACCTCGCCGGGGGCCGTCGCGCGCTCGACGAGCGCCTCCGCGAGCAGCTGCGCGCTCGACGGCAGGGGGCGGGGCAGCCAGCGCTCGGCCGTGGCGGGCGGCGCGTCCGGCTCGGGCTTCGTGTCGAAGAGGACCGTCACGATGTCGACCCCGGAGACGCCGTCGACGAGCGCGTGGTGGGTCTTGGCGAGGAGCGCGAAGCGGTTGCCCTCGACACCCTCGACGAGCCAGATCTCCCAGAGCGGCTTGTCGCGATCGAGCTGCTGCGCGAAGACGCGGCCGGCCAGCGCGCGAAGCTGGTCCTCTCCGCCGGGCTCGGGCAGCGCCGTGTGGCGCACGTGGTAGCGCAGGTTGAAGCTGGGATCGTCGACCCAGCGCGGGCGTCCCTGTCCCCAGGGGACGAACGCGAGGCGCTGCCGGTAGCGCGGCACGAGGTGCAGGCGGGACTCGAGGCCCTCCACGAAGTCGTCGTATGCGGGCGCCTCGCCGTCGAACAGCATCACGGAGGCCACGTGCATGTGCGCGGCCTTGTCCTCCAGGTGGAGGAACGACGCGTCGAGCCCTGTCAGCCGGTCTTCCGCCATCTCTCGCTCCCTTGTACCGAAACCGTGGTGCGTAGATTACGCGCCCGGTGCGCTCGGACGACGACCTCAAGCCCTGGTTCGACCTTCTCACCGGCTCGTTCCCCGGGCTCCGGCTGCTCGACGTGCACACGCACACCGGGGCGGACGACCCGGACGGATTCAGCTGCAGCGCCGAGGAGCTGCTCGCCTCGCTCGAGCGCGCCGGCGGCGCGCGGGCGGTCGTCTTCACCATGCACGAGCCCGCGGGCTATCCCGCGGCGAACGACCGCGTGCTGCGCGAGGCCGAGGCATCCGGCGGGCGCCTGATCCCGTTCTGCCGGGTCGACCCGCGCGCCGGAGCGCTCCCGGAGGCCGAGCGCTGCCTCGATGCCGGCGCGCGTGGTATCAAGCTCCATCCGCGCGCCGAGTCGTTCGAGCTCGGGGACCCCGCGCTGCGGCCGGTGTTCGCCCTGGCCGCCGAGCGCGGCGTGCCGGTGCTCGTACACGCGGGCCGCGGCATCCCCGCCCTCGGCCGGCACGCGCTCGAGATCTGCGAGCGGCACCCCGAGATGCCGCTGATCCTCGCCCACGCGGGGATCTGCGACCTCGCGTGGATCTGGCGGGAGGCGCCGTCTCATCCCAACCTGCTGTTCGACACGAGCTGGTGGAACGCGACGGACCTCGTGGCCCTGTACTCGCTCGTGCCGCCCGGACAGATCCTCTACGGAAGCGACATGCCGTACGGCACGCCGCTCTTCGGAGCGCTGCTCGCGCTGCGGCCCGCGCTCGAGGTGGGACTGACCGCGGATCAGATCGGCTCCGTCGCGGGCGGCCAGGCGGAGCGGCTCCTCGCGGGGGAGCCGCCCGCGGACCTTGGGCCCGCCCCGGGGCCGCCCGAGCGCGTGCCGGGCCCGCTGCTCGACCGCGTCCACGCCGCGGCGCTCGGGGCGGTGTCGCGCATCTTCGCCGGGTCGGACCCGACAGAGACGCTCGACCTGGCGCGGCTCGCGTGCCAGGTGCCCGCCGGCACCGATCACGAGGAGGTGTTCGTCGCGATCGCCGGGCTCATCTCGCGCGGGCCCCCGCCTGAGGAGGGGCCGGTGCCCTACGCCGGCGCGCTGCACCTCGCGATGACCGCCGTCCTCGCCTCCCGCACTCCGTCGGTGCCGGTGCCCGCCGCCTGAGCGTCCGGCCGATCACAGCTCGAGGGTGAGCTGGTCCGCGGGCGCCGGCTCCTCGAGCGGCTCGTCGAGACCGGCCACCCGCACGCCGAGGAGCCGGACCGGGCGCTCCGGGCCGAATGCCTCGAGCAGGTCGCGGGCGGTGGCGAGCACCGTCGCCGTGTCGTTCACCGGCGCATCGAGCGTGCGCGCGCGGGTGTGCGTCGAGAAGTCGTCGAGGCGCACCTTTATCCCGATCGTCCGGCCGCGCCGGCCCTCGCGCCCGAGCGCGTCGCAGAGCTGGCCGGTCAGCCGCTCCAGAACCGGCAGGAGAGCCGCGAGGCCGTGGAGGTCGCGGTCGAAGGTCGTCTCCCGTGACTCCGACTTGGCGACGCGCTCGGTCACGAGCGGCCGCTCGTCCTGGAAGCGGGCGAGCGCGCGAAGGTGCGGGCCGAGCCGGGCGCCGAACCAGGCGACGAGGTCGGACTCCGCCGCCTCGGCGAGCCCTCCGAGCGTCGTGATCCCCTGTGCGGCGAGGCGCTCGGCCGTCCTGGGGCCCACCCCGGGAACGATCGCCGGCGGGGCCGTCGCGAAGCGCGCGCGGGCTTCGGCCTGCGTGAGCGCAAGGAACCCGTCCGGCTTGCCGGCGTCCGAGGCCACCTTCGCCACCAGCTTGCTCGGGCCGATGCCGATCGAGCAGACGAGGCCCGTGCGCCGGCGCACCTCCTCCTTCACGCGGCGGGCGGCGGAGCGGGGCCGGTCGATCCCGGTGAGATCGAGGTACGCCTCGTCGAGGCCCACGACCTCCACCTGCTCCACGTGCGAATGGAGCACCGCCATCACCTCTCGGGAGCTCGCGCGGTACTGCTCGAAGTCGGGAGTGATGAAGACGGCCTCGGGACAGAGCCGGCGCGCGCGCTCGGCCGGCGTGGCGGAGAAGACGCCGAAGCGCCGCGCCTCGTAGCTCGCGGTGGTGACGACGGCACGCGGGCCGCTGCCCGCGACGACGACCGGCAGCCCGCGCAGCTCGGGCCGGCGCCTGAGCTCGACCGAGACGTAGAAGGCGTCCATGTCCACGTGAGCGATGCAGCGCTCCATGGGCTGGACGGTACGCGCTACAGCGGCTGCTTCACGGGCCGCAACAGGATCTCGTTGACATCCATGTGCGGGGGCTGCTCCAGCGCGAACATCACGCAGCGGGCGACGTCCCCGGCGACCAGCGCGCCGGGCATGCCGTTGTCGAAGAACGGCGTGTCGACGGCGCCCGGCTCGATCAGGGTGACGCGCATCGGGGTATCGGCGAGCTCGAGCCGCAGCGACTCGCCGATGCCGGTCACCGCGAACTTCGAGGCCGAGTAGAGCGAGCCGGGGGCCGAGCGGCGGCCCACGACCGAGCTCGTGATCACGAAGTGACCGGCGCCGCGCTCGCGGAAGTGGGGGAGGGCGGCGCGGACGGTGAGGGCCACGCCCAGGATGTTCGTGAGGACCATCGAGCGCCAGTGCTCCGGCGACTCCTCGAGAAAGCCGCGGCTCGCGCCGAAGCCGGCGTTCGCGAAGACCGCGTCGAGCGCGCCGAAGCGCTCGAGCGTCGCGGCGACGAGCGCCTGCTGGTCGACCCACTCGGTGACGTCGCAGCGGAAGGCGAGCGCCCTCTCCGCGCCGATCTCCGCAACGAGAGCCTCGAGCTTGTCCTCGCTGCGGGCGCCGAGCGCCACGCGCCAGCCGGCGGCGGCCGCGCTGCGGGCCGTCTCGGCGCCGATGCCGCTGCTCGCGCCCGTGATGAGGAGGACCTTGCCGCCTGCGGCCACCCGGACTTCATAGCAGACGCCCGGATAGGCTTCCGTCCGTGGCCGCCTCGGTGACCAGCGCGCGTTTCCCCGGCATCGCGGAGGGCGAGGGGCACTACGAGAGCTTCTACCTCAAGGCCTGCCACCCGACGGAGGCGCTCGGAGTGTGGATCCGGTACACGGTACACAAGCGCCCCCGCCATTCGCCCAGGGGCTCAATCTGGTTCACCCTCTTCGACGACTCTGCGGACGGCCCGGTGGCCTACAAGGAGACGCTCGACGAGGTGGGCACCGGCGGCGACAGTCTGATCCACGTCGGCGCGAGCCGCTTCAGCCCGGGTGAGGTCGAGGGGAGCGCGCTCGAAGCCTCGTGGGAGCTCGCCTTCGACGCGCCGGAGAAGCCCCTGTTCCACCTGCCACGCGGCTGGATGTACAAGGCGCCCGTGCCGCGGACGAAGTTGCTCTCGCCCTATCCGGCGGCACGCTTCCGCGGGACGGTGCGGGCGGCGGGGCGAGAGATCTCGCTCGACGGCTGGCCCGGGATGGTCGGGCACAACTGGGGATCGGAGCACGCGGAGCGCTGGATATGGCTGCACGGAGCCGGCTTCGACGGCCACCCGGCCGCGTGGCTCGACGTGGCGATCGGACGGGTGCGGCTGGGGCCGGTGACGCTGCCGTGGATCGCGAACGGCGTACTTTCGCTCGACGGTGAGCGCATCCCGCTGGGCGGCCCCGAGCGCCTGCGCTCGACCGACATCCGGGAGCGTCCCGACCACTGCGAGTTCACCCTCACCGGCCGGGGCGCGCGCGTGGTGGGCAGCGTCGGGTCCGAGCCGAAGAACTTCGTCGGATGGGTCTACGCCGACCCGGACGGCTCCCAGCACCACACCGTGAAC
>DATMJO010000011.1:0-2113 GCA_035553855.1 Thermoleophilaceae bacterium
CCATCTGCCTCACGAGCGGGGTGTCCGTGGGTCCCGGGCAGACGGTGTTGGCGGTCACGCTGCGGCGCGCGGACTCGCGGGCGATCGTCTTCATGAACGCGATCACGGCCCCCTTGGCGCCGGAGTAGACGGCCTCCTGCGAGGAGCCGACGCGGCCGGCGTCGGAGCCGATGCTCACGATCCTGCCGAAGCCGCGCTCGGCCATCCCCGGGAGGACGGCCCGCGTCATCCGCAGGCAGCCCTTGTAGTTGATCTCGATCACCCGGTCCCAGAACGCCTCGTCGGTGTCGACGAACCGCCTCATCTCATCCCAGCCGGCGTTATTGACGAGGATGTCGACTGGGCCGACCTCGCGCTCGACCCGCTCCACCGCGTTCGCGACCGAGGCGGCGTCCGTGACGTCGAGCGGAAGCGCCACGGCGCGCCCGTTGCCGGCCGCGATCTCGTCCGCGGCAGCGCGCGCCTCGTCCTCGAGCAGGTCGCCAATCGCAACGCTGCGGCCGTCGCGCGCGAGCGCTACCGCGATCGCCCGGCCGATCCCCCTGGCTCCACCGGTGACGATCGCGACTCGGTCTGCCACAGCCTCTCCTCTCTGCGATGGACGTCGGTTAACGGACGTTACCAACCGTCGGCGCGAGCCGCCGCGAAGGAGTCACCGGCAGAACACCCCGAGCGACCCCGACCAGGAGGCGAAGGCCTCATCCCACGGGGGATCGTCGAACAGCAGCATTCAGGGTCCCGGCGCGCCGTCGTCTCCTCCGGCTCCTCACGGCGCGAGCTCGACCTCGCCGGCGCGCACTCGCCGTGGTGCGCCGGTTTCGTCCCGTGGGCGTGCGCCACCGCGCTTCCGGGCCGCAGTCCGCTCACGCGGGCCCTCCCACCGTCGCGCCGCGGTCGATTATCACTCCGGCGGCCTCGAGCTCGTCGAGGTGCTGCACCGGCTCGGTGAGCAGCTCCGTGAGAACCGCGCGGGTGTGTTCCCCGAGCCGCGGGGCGGGCGCCGTGCTCGGCGGCCGTTCGCCGTCGATCCGGATCGGCCCGGCCACCATGAGCAGCTCGCGGTCGACGAGTCGCCGCTCCGCGTACAGCGCCCCGGTGGCGCGGACGTGCTCATCTGCTGCCACCGCGCCGAGGCCGTAGGTGATCCCGCACGGAATACCGGCCTCCTGGAGTGCGGCCCGCAGCTCTGCGACCCGACGGCCCGCGATCGCGTCGGCCAGCGCGGGTCGCAGGTGCTCGTAGTGGCGGACCCGGGAGCGGTTGTCGGCGCACTCGGGCCGGTCTCGGAGCGCGTCGAGCCCGAGCAGCTCACACAGCCGCGTCCAGCGCGCCTCGTCCCACACCGCAAGAGTGAGGAAGCCGTCCGCCGCCGCGAACTGGTCGGAGAGGATCGCGTGGCTCATGTTCCCCCGCCGCCTGAGCTCTTCGCCCAGCCAGGAGCGAAGCGGGAAGAACGGGGAGTTGAACATGAGCCCGGTCTCGAACAGGGAGATCGTGATGTCCGCGCCCACGCCGGTACGGCCGCGGGCGTGAAGGGCCGCCAGGACGGCGGTCGCGGCCGACAGCCCGGCGCCGATGTCGACGACCGGCGCCGCCGTCCGCACCGGTTCGCCCCCCGGCGGGCCGGTCAGGCTCATCATCCCCGACATCGCCTGCACGACGGGATCGAGGGCGGGACGGTCCGCGTACGGGCCGTCGGGCCCGAACGCGGCGATGCGGCCGACGATGACGCCCGGATTCTCGTCCGCGAGCGCGGCTCGCGCGAGCCCCAGCCGTTCGGCGACTCCGACCTGCTGGTTGTGGATCACCACGTCGGAGCGGGTGGCCAGGCGCCGCACGAGCGCGCGGCCCTCCGGGGACCTGAGGTCGAGCGCCACGCTCCGCTTGCCCCGATTGCCCCCCACGAAGGTCGGCGATAGATCCTCGGTCATCCTCTCGCCGATCGTGCGCGCCGGATCACCGTCCGGTGGCTCGACCTTGATGACATCGGCGCCCAGGTCGGCAAGCGTCATCGCGGCGAACGGGCCCGCGAGGAACCCGCTGGCCTCGAGCACGCGCAGGCCCGCGAGTGGGCGGGTCCGATTCGCCACCGGCGCTGCGACTTCGGTTCCTG
>DATMJO010000012.1:0-3824 GCA_035553855.1 Thermoleophilaceae bacterium
GGGCCCGCTGAGGCCGATGGCGGCGCGGCGGGGAGCGGCGTCCGGCAGGCGCGCGGCCGTGTCCGAGCGCCGGTTGCGCCGGCCCGCCCGCTCCGCGCGCCTGCCGGACGCTGCTCCCCGCCGCGCCGCCATCGGCTACGCCGTCGTGATCGTCTCGCAGGGCGGCCTCGTGTTCGCGCTGGGCGTGCTCGCGCTGGGCGTGCTCGCCATGCACGAGCTGTACACGATGACCGAGCGGGTGCGCCCGGCGAAGCTCGCCGGCTTCCTCGCGCTGGCGGGGCTGCTGCTGGCGGCGCTCTACGGCGACCAGTACCAGGTGCTGCTCGTCCTCTCGGCGTCCGTGCCGGTGGTGTTCGTGCTCACCATGATGCGCCCGCAACGCGAGCACGCCTCCTGGGCGATGGCGGCGACCATGCTCGGAATCGTCTGGATCGGCGTGGCGCTCGCCCACGCGGTGCTGCTGCGCGAGCTGCCGCACGGCGGCGGGCTCGTCCTGGACGTGCTGATCGGGACCTTCATCGGCGACACCGCCGCCTACTTCGGGGGCCGGACCTACGGGCGCACGCCGCTGGCGCCGCGGATCTCGCCGAACAAGACGCTCGAGGGCCTGGTCGCGGGCGTGATCGGCGGGACCTTCGCGTTCTGGCTGTTCGCGGTCTCCTACCAGGACTGGTTCTCCGGCACGGACGCCCTGATCGTCGGCATCTGCGTCGCCGTCGCCGCGCCCATCGGCGACCTCTTCGAGTCGGCGATCAAGCGCGACCTCGGGGTGAAGGACACCGGCGGGTTCTTCGGGGCGCACGGCGGCGTCCTGGACCGCCTGGACGCGGTGCTGTTCACCGCGGTGACGGCCTACTACGTGAGCGTGGCGGTGCTGTGAGCGAGCGCTGGTTCGAGCCGGAGCGGCTGGCCGAGATGTCCCGGCCGACCATGGACCGCGCGATCGAGGCGATCGACCGCGGCGACACGGACGCCGCCCGCCGGCTCTGCGAGGAGATGAAGCACGAGTGGCGCTTCATGCACGACCTGCTCGTGGACTCCGTCGCCGCGCTCTACACCTACATCCGCGAGCGCCTGGGCGAGGACTCCCTCGAGGACATGCACCGCTTCACGATGGAGCGCGGCTGGCGCCGCAACGTCGAGGCGATCGGCGACGCCGACCGCCGCTTCATCGTCGAGGCGCTCGCGGCAACCTGGCGGGCGCACTCCGCGAGCGGCACGGGGCCGGCGCCCGGCGCGTTCACGATCGAGGAGGACGACGAGAAGTTCACCTTCCGCATGAACCCGTGCGGGTCCGGCCAGCGGCTGTGGCGGATGGGTCGCTACGAGGGGCCCGACGGGCATGCCCTCGTCGAGGGCGCCTACCCCTGGACGTACGGGCGCAGGAACTTCCCCATCTACTGCACGCACTGCGCCTTCATGAACGAGATCCTCTCGATCGAGTGGCTCGGATGGCCCGTCTATCCGAGCGACGCGCCCGAGAACTTCGACCACGATCCGTGCACCTGGTACTGGTACAAGGACCCCGCCGACATCCCCGAGCGCTTCTGGTCGCGCTACGGCAAGGAGAAGGGCGACGGCCCCGCTCGCGACTGAGCCGGCACCGGGGACGCGGGTGCTCGTCACCGGCGCCGCCGGCGGCATCGGGCAGGCGCTGCTCGAGGCGCTCGGCGCGAGCGGATGCGCGCTGGCGGGGCGCGACGTCGGCGACTTCGACGTGCGCGACCGCGCGGCCGTGCGCCGCGGCGTCGAGGCGGCCGTCCGGGACCTGGGCGGCCTCGACGCGGTGGTCGCGAACGCGGGCGTGGTCGACACGATCCACCGCTCGGAGCGCTTCTCCGAGGAGGACTGGCGGGGGGACATCGAGACGAACCTCTCCGGCGCCTTCAACGTGGTCCAGGCGGCCCATCCGGCGCTCGCCGAGTCCGGGGACGGCCGGGTCGTCGTGATCTCCTCGGTCGCCGCCGAGAGCGGCCTGCCGGGTCAGGTGGCCTACGCGGCCGCGAAGGCGGGGCTCGTCGGAATGGCGCGCACGCTCGCGGGTGAATGGGGCGGGCGCGGGATCCGCTGCAACGTCGTCATGCCGGGGATGATCGCGACGCCGAAGGTGAGTGCCCTCCCGAAGCCGATGCTGGACTCGCTCGCGGCGCAGACCGCGCTCGGGCGTGTGGGCGAGCCGGCGGAGGTCGCTGGCACGGTGCGCTTCCTCCTCTCACCCGCCGCCGCCTACATCACGGGCGCCGTCCTGCGGGTGGACGGCGGGGCGGGCGTGGCCACCGGCGGCCTCGCGACCGGCCGCTGACCCACCCCGAGCGACCTGCGGAGCCTTTTACCGGCTATGGCCGGTAAAACCCTCCGCAACCGGGTCAGGGGACGCTGAGGTCGCGGGCGGCGCTTCGGCCCGCGGCGTGGCGGGAGTCGCCGAAGGTGAGCGCCCGGACGCGGTAGCGGCCGCGGGGCACGCGGACGACGGTCCGGGCGCGACCCCGCTCGGCGCGGAGCACCAGACGCCTGAAGGTGCGGGAGCGCGCGCCCGAGAGGCGCTCGATCCGGACCACGATCAGCCGCTTCATCGGCCGGGACCGAGCGCTCAGCGATATCGCTCCCCGCCGGGGGCGCGCGGCCAGCGCCATCCGCGGCCGCACGGTGATGCGGAGCGGCGGGGTGGGGCGGCCCTCGGGGCCGACCGCTCGGTAGCGGCCGCTTGCCCGTCCCGGGAACGAGAAGCTGAAACGCCCACCGGCGACCGTGAGCACCTCGGCGACGGCCGACCATGCGCCCCTGCGCTCCGCCTCGATCCGCACCGGCGCGCCCGCTCGGCTTCCCGCCCTCCCGTGGATCAGCACGGTCGCTCCGTGGACGACCGCCGGCGCGCCCGTCTCGAGCGGCGCGAGCGGGGACGGCCCGGACGCCCCGGCGGCGCAGTCGGCGGTGCCCCCACGGCGGCCATGGATGCACAGGGAGACGAGGCGCTCCAGCTCCGCCTGGTCCCAGGCGTTGAAGAAGTCCGCGTGCGCGGTGTAGGCGGGGCCGGACGCGAGCATGATCCCGTCGCCGCGGTTCAGGGGGTAGATCACGTTCAGCGTGATCCTGGGGACGGCCACCGGGTGCGACGCGGGGCACGCGCCACGGCTCGCGTAGGCGGTGTGGGAGAAGTGGTCGGGGCTGTCGGTGCGCTGCCCGTCCCAGCACTGGGGGAAACGGATCTGGAGCCGCAGGCGCGAGTCCCCGGGACACGAGGGAGGCGGCGCCGCCTGCGGGGCCACCGCGTCGCCCTCGCAGCGCCAGTTGACGACCGACAGAGGCTGCGCGCCCTGCGAGGCGGCGTTGCCCGCGATCACCTTGAAGCCGGGCGGGAAGGGGCGGATCGAGGCGACGTCGCGGATCCCGCTCGCCTGGTAGTAGATCTGGCTCCTCACGGGCGCGATGGCGTAGCCGTGGGAGTAAAGCGTCGGCATCCAGTAGGCGGCACGGTCCTGTGGGCGGCGGCACGCCGTGCCCGCGGCCCCAAGGCTTGCCTCGGTGGAGAAGGCGTCCGTCGAGTGGTTCCCGAGGAAGTCGTGGGAGTGCGACGCCCCCGGCCGTCCCGGGGCGACGATCGGATCGTCGGGGGCCCGGTGGCTGAAGCCACACGGGGTGGGGAAGAAGGGCGTGCCTGCCGCGGCGCCGGCCGAGGCGGGAGCGACCGCCGCGACGGCCAGGAGCACGACGACGATTCGCGTGGCCACGCCGATAGAACGCCCGAAGGCCGCCGGAGTTGCTGGCGAGGCGATCCGCGCCCGCCGCATGGCTACGCTCTCTCCCGAATGCGCCGCATCGTGATC
>DATMJO010000013.1:0-9635 GCA_035553855.1 Thermoleophilaceae bacterium
GGAGACAACCGTGCGCGAGGCCGGCGCCGCGCTCGTGGCGGGGATGCGCGACGGCACGATCCGTAACCGCAAGGGCCAGCCGTACAAGCCCTCGGCCATCCGCGGCTACGAACGCTGCTTGAGACTTCGGATCGACCCGGAACTAGGCGACCGGCGACTGTCCGACGTGCGCCGTCGTGACGTTCAAGACTTGGTAGATGTGTTGCTCGCGGACGGACTCTCGGGCTCGACCATCGCCAACACGCTCAACCCGCTGCAAGTCATCTACCGTCGCGCGCTCAAGCGCGAGGAAGTCACGACGAACCCGACGACGGGCATCGACGTGCCGAAAGACGAGGAACGCCGCGAGCGGATCGCGTCACCCGCTGAGGCCGTCTCCCTCCTGGCGGCACTTCTTGAGGAAGACCGCGCGCTGTGGGCGACCGCGCTCTACGCAGGTCTGAGGCGTGGTGAGTTGCGGGCGTTACATGCAGGCGAGGCCGACCTGCCGGCGGGCGTCATCCGGGTTCGGCGCGGGTGGGATGACGAGGACGGCGAGATAGAGGGCAAGAGTCGGGCGGCACGCCGCACGGTGCCCATCGCGGCCGAGCTCCGTAAGCACCTGGCCGCACACAAGCTACGCACCGGGCGCAGCGGTGACGAGTTGCTTTTCGGCACCACGACCACGCTGCCGTTCACGCCGTCCACGGTGCGCCGCCGCGCGCTCAAGGCGTGGAAGGCGGGCAAGCTCTCCCCCATCGGACTTCACGAGGCGCGACACACGTTCGCGTCTCTGATGATCGCTGCGGGCTGCAACGCGAAGGCGCTCTCGACCTATATGGGCCATGCCAGCGTGTCGATCACCTTCGACCGCTACGGCCACCTGATGCCCGGTAACGAGTCCGAGGCGGCGGGCTTGCTCGACGCTTACCTGACGCGGGCCGTGGGCCAAAATGCGGGCCAATGATCCTCGGCCGATGCGGTCGTTAGCGGTTTTGGGCGGTAACGGTTTCCGCACCAGTAAGCGCAAACCGCACTAGCACGCGACCACGGGCGCACTTCGAATCCCCGTGGCGGTACTCGGAAGCCCCGCTCCACGAGCGGGGTTTCGTCGTTCTCTGGGCGCTCGGGCCGGGCAGGCCGTCCCTAAAGGTCCACCGCCGGCGCGTCCGGACCGATGCCCAGGTCGGCCAGCGCAGCCTCCAGCGACGGCCGCGGGCCGAAGCGGGTGATCACCCCGTCCGCGATCTCGAAGACCGCCCCCGCGTCGTCCTTGACCTCGGCGGCCTCGCCGGACTCGGCGTAGCGCCACTCGGATCGGGCGACAACCGCGTAGCGGCCGTCCCCGCCGTGCGCCCGGTGCGGGAACACGAAGATGCCGACGCCGTAGGACTGTCGTCCCATCGCCTCGAGCAGCGCCTCGGCTCCCCTCGTTGGATGCCTCATCCGGTCGAAGAACACGTCGGGCGCGACGAGCTTCGCGACCCGGACCGGGTCGCGCTCGTTCCAGGCCGCGGCGAACTCCCGCACCAGCTGCAGATCGTCCACGCGCCGACCATACCCCGGCGCTTCCGCGTACCGCCAGGACATCGATCACGCAACGGGCGCGTGCGCCCACGGGGCGATTGAGGCGATCCCGTTCCGGGCACATGGCCCGGACCAACCGAGGGGAGACTCGCCGTGCTGATCGGAGCCGTAGCCACAATCTGCGTAGTCCTGCTGGTGCTGGCGTTTCTCGTGCCGCGGTTGTCGCATGGCCCGCAGCGCGCGGTCGACAAGGGCCTGGGCGCCGGTCAGCGCGCCGGCGGGTCGGCGCCCGGCTTCCTCGGGCGCCTGTTCCAGAAGCCCTTCTCCAAGTCGCGCAAGGCGACGAACAAGAGCTCGGGCATGGGCCGGCGGGCGCGCGGCAAGCTGCCGTTCTGAGCCACGCCGGCTGACCCCACCCGTCCTGCCCTCCGGTGGCAGTGCGACCACCACCTGGGACAGGTGCGCTACGCGGCGGTGGTGGCACACTTCGCGGAGGCCGATGGTGACGAGCGCCGACGTCCCGCCCGAACTGCGCCCGCTGATGCGCGGCGTCGTCCACGCCTGGACCTTCTGGTTCGCGCTGGCTGCGGCAATCGTGCTCGTCGTCATCGCCTCGGGGACCACCGCGCGCGTGTCGGCGGCGATCTACGGCATGGGCCTGTGCCTCTTGTTCGCGGGCAGCGGCCTCTACCACCGCTGGCGCTGGAACGAGCGCTGGCGCCCGCTGCTGCGCCGCGTCGACCACTCCACGATCTTCGTGTTCATCGCGGCGAGCTACACGCCGATCACGCTCCTGATCCTCGACGGCGGAACGAAGACCGGCGTCCTGATCGGCGTCTGGGCGGGCGCGCTCGCGGGAGTGATCTTCAGCCTCGCCTGGATCGGCGCGCCCCGCGGCCTCGTCGCCGCCACCTACCTCGGCCTCGGATGGGCGGCGCTGGCCGCGCTCCCCCAGCTGATCGACCGCCTGCCCGCAATGCCGCTCGCGCTGCTCGCCGCCGGCGGCGCCGCGTACACGGCCGGCGCCGTCATCTACGCCCTCAGGCGCCCCGATCCGTGGCCGCGCGTGTTCGGCTTCCACGAGGTCTTCCACGCGCTCGTCGTCATCGCGGCGGCCCTCCACTTCGTGGCGATCGCCGGCTGGGTCGTCCCGCTGGGGTGACCGGCACACTCGTGAACAGCGCGGCCGTGCTGGCCGGGACGGCCATCGGCGTCGCCGTCGGGAGCCGCCTCCCCGGCGGCATCCAGGAGCGCGTGCTCGCGGGCCTCGGACTCGTCACGCTCGTGCTGGGCGTGGACAATGCGCTCGCCTGGAGCGACACGAGCCCGCTGATCGTGATGGGCGCCATCCTGCTCGGCGGTATCGCGGGCGAGGCGATCGGGATCGAGCGCCGCCTGAGGCAACTCGGCGATGCGATCCAGGAGCGGGTCGCGGGCGAGGGGCCGTCCCGCGTATCGGAGGGGTTCGTGACGGCGTCGCTGCTCTTCTGCGTGGGTCCGCTCACCGTCGTCGGCTCGATCCAGGACGGCCTCACCGGCGACTACGACACGCTCGTCACCAAGTCGCTGCTCGACGGATTCGCCTCGATCGCGTTCGCCTCGACGCTCGGCTGGGGCGTCGGCCTCGCCGCCGGCACGGTGCTTGTGGTGCAGGGCGCGATATCACTCGGGGCCTCCCCGTTCGACTCGGTGCTCGGCGAGGGGACCGAGGCGCTCGCGGCGCTCCAGAGCGCGGGCGGGATCCTCATCATCGGGATCGCGCTGAAGCTGCTCGGCCTGCGCGACGTCGGGGTGGGCAACTTCCTGCCGGCGCTCGTCTTCGCCCCGTGCCTCGTCGGCGTCGTGTCCCTGTTCTAGTCGCTAGGGGCTCCAGTTGTCGGCCCGCGGCGTGATCTGCAACTCGTGGGTCCAGGCGCCGGGATCCTGGGCCTCGAGGTAGGCCACGGCGCGGGCGACGTCCTCCTGGGACGCCAGGCCGTCCGCCGGGACCTCGCGCGTGTAGGCCTCGGTTTTCGGGCTCGCGATGGTGGCGTCCACGACGAGCAGCGCGGCGTGGACCCCGACCTCGCGCATCTCGAGCGCCGCCGCCTGGCTCATCGCACGGGTGGCGAAGGCCCCCGCGGCCCAGGGGCCCTTCCCCGGCATCGCGCGGCGCGCCGAGCCGCCCGTTATCTGTACGAGTGTGCCGCCCTCAGCGACCGTGCGCGAGCACGCGCTCCAGAACGCGAACGACTGGCGGAGCACCTGCACGGCGTAATGCTCGAAGTCCTCGCTCGATGCCTCTGCCAGGAGGCCGCCGCCGAAGGAGCCCTGCGAGCGCATCCCGGGCGAGACCGCGTTGACGCAGAGGTCGAGCGTGCCGAAGCGGGCCCGCGTCTCGTCGCACGCGCGGCCGACCTCTTCGGGGCGCGTCGCGTCGAGGATCACCCCGAGCGCCGACGGGATGCGCTCCGACAGCGCCGTGATCGTCTCCGCGCTGCGAGCCCCGGCCGCGACGCTCCAGCCCTCTGCGGCGAAGTGCTGTGCGATCGCGGCGCCGAGGTTGCGGGCGCCGAGAACGAGCATCGTCTTCGGCATGGCGCGAGCCTAAACCGCAGCCGCCGCTCGCGGTAGGATCGAGCCGTGGAAATGCGCCGCGGCGACGTTCTGCGGGCATCGCCCCGGATGTTCGAGTCGGATCTGCTTGACCGGCTCTCGCGCGTGCATCCGGCGGTGCCCGTCGTGATCTTCCTCCCCGCCATCGGGGCCCTGCTCCTGGCGGGCTTCGATCGCATGGTCGCGGGCGAGGCGCTCGCCTATTCCCTGGGCGGCTACGTCTTCTGGACGCTCACGGAGTACTGGCTCCACCGCGTCGTGTTCCACTTCGAGCCCGAGGAGGGCCTGGGCGCGCGGCTTCATTGGATCATCCACGGCGTCCACCACGATCACCCGAACGACCCGATGCGACTGGTGATGCCGCCGTCGGTGAGCGTCCCGCTGGCGCTGATCTTCTACGTGGCGTTCGAGGCCACGCTCGGCACGCCCGCGTCGTACGTGTTCGGCGGCGGCTTCCTCGCCGGCTACCTCGCCTACGACATGACGCACTACCACGTGCACCACCACAAGCCGCGCACCCGGCTCGGCAAGCGCCTGCGCGAGTTGCACATGCGGCACCACTTCCAGGACGACACGGCCGGCTTCGGCGTGAGCGCCCCCTGGTGGGACCACGTGTTCGGCACGCCGCCGCAGCGCGGGAAGCACGACTGACCCGCCCGCTCGCGCTGTCGCCGGCCGACCTGTCGGCGATCCAGGCCGAGCAGGGGCCGGTCCACATGCACGTCGGCGGCGTGCTCGTGTTCGGCGGCCGCGTGACCGCGGCGAGCATCGCCGAGCGGATCGACGAGCGCATCCACCTCATCCCGCACTACCGGATGCGTCTCATGGCGAGCGCGCCGCTCGGCCTCTCGCATCCCGTCTGGGAGGACCACCCCGGTTTTCGCGCGGCCGACCACCTCCGCGCCGTCCGCTGGCCGGAGCCCGGAGACGACGCCGCGCTCTGCCGGGTCGTCGGCGAGGCGATGTCGGTTCGCCTCCCCCGCGACCGACCGCTCTGGGAGCTGCTCGTCATCGATTCGCCGAGCCGCGGCGTGACCGCGGTGCTCGCCCGCATGCACCACGCGCTGGTCGACGGGATCGCGGCGATCGGCGTCGGCACCATCATCCTCGACCCCACCCCGGAGAAGCTCGAGCTGCCGCCCCCGGAGGGGGAGCCCGAGGAGCGCCGCCTCGCCTGGGTGCGCGAGCTCCGGGCGCTGATGCCCGACCTGGGGCCGGACGGGGCCACCGAGCTGATCGAGCCGCTGCTCAGGCGCTCCCCGGAGCTCGAGCCGCCGGGACGCGCAGAGCTTCGGCGGCTGATGACGGCCCAGCTCGACGTGCCGCGGCGGCTCGCCGGCGGTGCGCTCTCGAAGGGGCGCGACGCGCTCGACCCGAGGCGCGCGGCGAAGCAGGCCAGGGACGCGGTCGGGCTGATGCGCGACCTCGCGCGCGCGCGCCCGCAGGCTCCCGACACGCGGCTCAACCGGGGGATCGGCGCGGAGCGGGCCTTCGCGCTCGCGCGTGGCGAGCTGGCGACGGTCAAGGCGATCCGCGAGGCGGCGGGCGCGACCGTGAACGACGTCATCCTCACGGCGGTGGCGCTGATGCTGTCCGAGTTCCTGGCGCCGGACGTGCCGGACAGGACGGTGGCGCTGGTGCCGGTCTCGGTCCGGGGTGACGAGCACGAGGGCGAGCTCGGCAACCGCATCTCGACGGTGTTCGTCGACCTGCCGATGCGCGGGGAGCCGCTCGAGCGCCTCGCGGCCGTCTCGGCGGTGACCAGGGACCTGAAGGACTCGGCCGAGGTGCGGACGGGCGCGCTGATCGTGGGCGCGGCGGGCCTCGCGCCGCCGGCCGTCTCGGCCCTCACGGCCCGGGCGCTCGGTGCGCCGCGACTCTTCAACCTCGTCGTCTCGAATGTCCCGGGACCTCAGCAGACCTTCTACCTCGATGGCGTCCCGCTCCGCGAGACGTTTCCCGCGGTGCCGCTCAACCCGCGCAACCAGGGCCTCTCGATCGGGGTGCTGTCCTACGACGGGAGCGTGAACTTCGGGCTGCTGGCCGACGCCGGGACCGTGTCGGACGTGGCGTCGGCGGCCGAGTCGATCGAGCGGGCGCTCGGCGATCTCGCCGAGGCGGCGGGCGTCTAGGCGAGCAGGCTGCGGACGGCCTGCGGGCTGAGGCCCACTGCCTCCAGTGCGTGGGCGGCCGGCCCGCGCGGATCCTCGATCAGCGCGACGACCAGCCGGTCGGTGTCGATCCCGTGGCGGCCGCTCGACGCCGCCGCCTGGAGCGAGCGCTCGAGCGCCTTGCGCGCCTCGGGCGCGAGGCTCAGATGGGGGCCCGGGTCGCCCTCGCCCCTGGCTATCAGGCCCCTGAGGGTCTCGGCGTCGGCACCGAGACCCTCGAGCGCCCGGCTGGCGCGCGAGCCCCCCATGGCGAGCACGCCGAGCAGCAGATGATCGGAGCCGATCCTCGGCGCCTTCGCGGCGATCGCCTCCGCGCGACCGTGGGCGATCGCGCGCCGGGCGTCCTGGCTGATCTTGACCTTCTCGGGCGCGGCCGGGTCCCGGTTGCGGCGGTGGCGCTTGTGGGCCGCCTGCTTCGACACCCCGAGGGCCTCCGCGATGCGGCTCCAGGTCGCCCCCCGGCCTAGGGCGCGCCGAACGTGCTCGGCCTCGAGGCGCGCCAGCTCCTCCCGCAGATGGGTGAGGGCACGCAGCGCCTCCTCCGGATCCTCGTCCCTCGCCGCGCGCTCGGCGAGCGTCGTGATGTCCCTCTCCTCTCGCATCGCCTTCGGCCTACCCGTGCCGGCCGAGTCGAATCCACCGCGGTCGGACAATGACCGGGAAGCGCGGCGATTTGCGCGCGCGACCCGGCCGCTAGAGTGACGCCCGTTCCCTGCGGATGTGGCGGAATTGGCAGACGCGCGGCGTTCAGGTCGCCGTGGGCTTAGGCCCGTGGAGGTTCGAGTCCTCTCATCCGCATTCAGGGCCAACCCAATCGGTAACCCAGAAAGTCGCCCCCTCGCAAACCCAGGATTCATGCGGGTTTGCGGGGGGCCGTTAGCTAACCCAGAAAGTCGGGCCGAAAACGGGGTCTGGAATCTCCAGATCCCCGCTTGTTAACCCAGAAAGTATTGGCGCGTTCGGCAAAGCGCTCGAGGTGCTTACGGGCACGAAAAAGGGGCGTTTCTGCTGTTTCCGTGGGTGAAGTGAGCGGTTGAGCGGGCGCGCACGCCGCTCCGCGCCTACGTTTCCGGCTTCTTGACGGTCGGAAGCGAAAGGAGCGGAAGACGACGTGCGCGGAACAAGGGTATGGGCGCGCCTGCTTGGCTTGCGGGGCGCTGTGGTCGAGGACGTCTCTATCGGCGATCAGGGTGAGGTAGTGGTCGCGGTGCGTCCGCGCGACCGGGAGCGGGATCGCTGCGGGGTGTGCGGGCGCCGCTCGCCGGGTTTCGACCTCGGTGAGGGCCGACGGCGCTGGCGGGCGCTCGATCTCGGCACGATGTTCGCCTACGTCGAGGCGGACGCGCCGCGGGTGAGCTGCCGCCACCATGGCGTCGTGGTCTGCGCGGTCCCCTGGGCGCGGCACAAGTCGCGCTTTACCAGGGCGTTCGAGGACCAGGTCGCCTGGCTGGCGGTCGACTGCTCGAAGACTGCCGTGGCTCAGCTGATGCGGGTCGCCTGGCGCACGATCGGGGGGATCTGCGAGCGGGTGGCGGCCGAGGCGGGGCGCGAGCTCGACCTGCTCGCGGGCCTGCGTCGGATCGGGATCGACGAGATCTCGCACCGCAAGGGCCAGCGCTACCTGACCGTGGTCGTCTGCCACGACACGGACCGGCTGGTGTGGGCAGCCGCAGGCCGCGACCGCGAGACGGTCGAGCGCTTCCTCGACGATCTCGGCGAAGAGCGCTGCAAACAGGTCGAATTGGTGTCGTGCGACATGGCCGCCTGGATCTCAGGGCCGGTCGCCGAGCGCTGCCCGAACGCCGTCCGCTGCGTCGACCCGTTCCACGTGGTGGCGCTCGCGACCGACGCGCTCGACGCGGTCCGCCGCGAGGTCTGGAACGAGGCCCGCCGCGCCGGCCAGACCGAACTCGCCCGCGACCTCAAGGGGGCCCGCTTCGCGCTCTGGAAGAACCCGGAGAACCTGAGCGCCCGCCAGCGGGCGAAGCTCTCAGACATCGAGCAGACAAACCGCCCGCTGTTCCGCGCCTACCTGCTCAAGGAGCAACTCCGCCAGATCTACCGGCTGCCCGCGAAGGCGGCGATCGCGCTACTGGACCGCTGGCTCGCCTGGGCCAGGCGCTGCCGGCTCAAGCCGTTCGTGAAGCTCGCGCGGACGATCAGCGACCAGCGCGCCGGCATCCTCGCCGCGATCGAGCACGGCCTCTCGAACGCCCGCGTCGAGGCCATCAACACCCAGATCCGCCTCATCACCCGCCGCGCCTTCGGGTTCCACTCCCCGCCAGCCCTCATCGCCCTCGCGATGCTCAGCCTCGCCGACCTCCAACCACCACTACCCCACCTGACATGACCCACGGAAACGTCAGGAGACCCCTAATTTTCCCCCGGCGCCGACATGCGAGCGGCAGCACTTGAGCGGAACCGCTCGGTCGCTACTGGTCCGCTCCCCGGTAGCGCGTTGACAGGTTAGGGGCTTGGGTTCGCCGGATGGGCGAGGAGGGTCGTAGGCCCGACGAGTCCGTCCGGCGGGCGCCTGAGCATCGGCCGCTCGACCGAATGGAGATCGAGTGGCAGAGCAGAGGAAGTACCGGAAGTTCACGGCCAAGCAGAAGGCCGAGATCGTGCTCGCCGGGTTGCGCGGCGAGGTCTCGATCAAGGAGGTCTGCCGCGAGCACGAGATCGCGGAGACGCTCTACTACACGTGGCGCGAGAAGCTGCTCGAGGGCGGCCACGCCGCGCTCGCGGGCAAGGACGAGCGCCAGGGCGAGCGCGAGCTGCGGCGCAAGATCGGCGAGCTCGAGCGGGCGCTGGGCCGCAAGACCTATGAGCTCGAGATCCTGGGAAACGGGTTCCGGACGTGGGAGTGACCAAGCGCGTCGCCTGCGCCCGTGAGTTGGTCGCCGGCGGGCACCGTCCGGCGGTCGTGGCGCGCATCCTCCAGATCAGCCGCCAGGCGATCTACCGAATTCCGACCAAGGCGCCGGCAGCGGCGCGGCGGTCGGCGCCGCTGACCTGCGAGGTCGAGGCGGCGATCGTCGAGGTGGCCGAGGACAACCCGACCGACGGCTACCGACTCGTCACGGCGTGGGTCGTGCGCAAGCTCGGCCGGCCGGTCAACCGCAAGCGGGTGCTCAGGGTGATGCGCGAGCGCAAGCTGATCCAGCGCCGCCGGTCGGAGTCGCGAAGGAGGCGGCCGGGGTTCTTCCGGGTGGAGCGCCCCGCCCAGCTCTGGCATCTCGACATGACCTCGATCTGGGTCGCCGAGCACGGCTGGGTCTACCTCAACGCGATCATCGACTGCCGCACCCGCGAGATCGTCGGCTGGGGCCTCGACACCCGCTGCCGCGCGCAGGAAGCGATCGC
>DATMJO010000014.1:0-34066 GCA_035553855.1 Thermoleophilaceae bacterium
ACGCCGGCGATGAGCTTGGCGCGGAGGTTGACGGAGTCGACGTACCAGTCGGCGTGGTTGTAGGCGAAGATCGCTCTGTCGATGTCCTTCTCGTAGCCGGCGGCCTTGAGGTAGCGGGCGGCGGCGAAGATCGCGTCGACGGGGTTGTAGGGGTCCTTGCGCCCGTCCTTGTTGGCGTCGACGCCGTAGGCGCGCCAGGTGGAGGGGAGGAACTGCATCCAGCCGACCGCCCCGGCGGAGGAGACGTTGAGGTTGCGGCCGTAGTCGGTCTCGATCTCGTTGATCGCGGCGAGGTGCTCCCAGCGCACCCCGTACTGGATCCCCGCGGCCTGGTAGATCGGCAACAAGAACGGCGGCACCCGGAACTTCCGGATCACGAAGTTCGGGACGCCCGTGACGAAGGTCGGGCCGGCGAACGCCTCGAAGAAGCCGGGGTTGCCACGCGTGGGGGAGCCGTCGGAGTTGCGCAGCGCGGTGCGGCGCCGGCGCTTGCGAGTCTCGACCTCAGGTCCACCCTCGGCGAGGGGATCGCCGGCGAGCGGGTCGACCTCGGCCTCGCGGTTGTCGGCGTTCCTCTCCTGCTCGTCGCCCTTGCGGCTCGAGGGCTTGTCGGAGCCGCCGCCGGACGGGCGGTCGGAGCCGCCGCCCTGATCGCCGCCCTGATCGCCGCCGCCGCCGGGCTGGCCCTGGCCGGGGAGCGGCGGGACGGGGATCTGGATGTCCTCGAGCGGCGTGCCGGGCGGGACGTCGACGGTGACGGTGATCTTCGAGCCGTCCGCGAGCGTGACCTGCACCTGGCGCGGCTCAGCGGTCGCGGGCAGCGTAACGGCCGCGAGCAGCGCGCCGAGCGCCGCAGCAAGAACGATGGTGTAGGCGAGCCGCTTTCTCATTCCCCGTTTACCGCTTCTCTCCCCCAGGACCCGAAAACGAGCGGCCCGTGAACGCGCGCAAGCTACCAGATGGGCTCGCGGCCGGGCGAACGCTACTTGGTGGGTCGGGCGGGCGCAACAGGGAACCGTTCTGCCGAGGGTCGATTACCCCTTTTCAACGGCGTTCATGCCGTTCCGCTTGCGCGTGGGCGATCCGTTGCGGCCGAGGCGAGCCGGCGGGGGGGCGGCGCGAGGGCCGGGATGCCGCGATGCGCATGCTCGCGCGCGCGCGCCAACTGCTACCCTAACCCTCAACTGGAGGTCGAGAGAGCCGGTGAACGGCCTTGACGGCGCCGTCGAATCGGCGGCAGCCATGGACCCGTCCTGTACAGTCCCTGCCCGATGACCGGCGAACCGGAGAACCTGAAGGAGCGCCTCTCGCGGCAGGGCGAGGAGGCGCTGGGCCGCCTCGCCGAGGAACTCGTCTCCAACCCGGTCGTGAACGGCGCGCTCACCCGGGCGTTCGAGGCCCGCGAGAAGGCCGTCCAGGCGCAGGAGGCCGCGATGGGGGCGCTCAACATCCCGTCGGCCGCCGACATCGAGCGCATCACCCGCCGCATCCGGTCGGTCTCCCAGCGCCTCGAGGCGATCGAGGACGCGCTCGACCGGATCGAGGAGCGGATCGGCGCAGTCGCGCCCGCCGCGAGCGGCTCGGGCGACCTCGCGAAGAGGATCGAGGAGATCGCCCAGGACCTCACCGCCCTGCGGCAGGCCGTCGCGCCCGGCGCGGATCCTCCGCCGCGCGCGCAGGAGCGCCTGACCGTCACGGACTGAGCGCGGCGAGCCCGGCCCGGCCGAGCCGCTCGGCGGCGGCCTCGATGCCGACGGCGGGCATCCGCTCGCGCGGGGGGCCGAGCAGGTCGGTCACGAGCAGCACGCACCCGGCCGCGAGGCCGAGACGCTCGCCGAGTCGCAGTACGGTCGCCGCCTCCATCTCCACCGCGATCGCTCCTGCGTCCCGCCAGGCGTCCTCGATGCCGTCGCGCCCGTCGTAGAAGAGGTCGGTCGTCACGACCGTGCCGCGGCGGTCGGCCTCGATCGAGGCCGTGATGGCGGGGTAGGCCGCCACCCGCTCGCCCGCGCCGAGCGCCCGGCTCGTCCCGTCGGCCGGGATCGCCGCGTCCACCGCGATCAGCTCGCCGAGCGCGAGGCCGGGGTCGAGCGCCCCGCAGGTCCCGATCCGCACGACGCGCCGGGCGCCGAGCGCCGCAAGCTCCGTGACCACGATCGCCGCGCTCGGCCCGCCCATCCCGGTCGCCTGGACCGTCAGCGGCTCCCCGTCGGCGGCGGTCCCCGTGTAGCCCCAGAGCCCGCGGTGGTGGTTGAACATCAGCGGCCGCTCGAGCAGCGCCTGGGCCACGGCGAGCGCCCGGTGGGGATCGCCCGGGAGGAGTACGCGCTCGGCCAGGTCGGTCTGCGGCTTGAGGTGGATCGACCCCGGCACCCGCGTCACGATATGGGAGACTCCGCCCGGCCATGGCGAAGCGGAAGAGCACGCCCCAGAACGTGCCGGACGCCGTCCGCGACGCCGTCCAGCGCACCGTGCAGGCCACGGTCGGCTCCGTGGACGAGGTCGTCCGGTCGGCCCAGGAGACGCGCGGGCGCGCGCAGGAGGCGATCGACGAGCTGATGAAGGCGCTCGACGAGCGCCGCCCGGCGAGCCACGAGGAGGTGCGCTCGCTGCGGGACGAGGTGGCCGCCCTGTCGAAGCGCCTCGACGCGATCGAGAAGCGGCTGCCGAAGCGGCCGGCGCGCCAGACGGGCAAGCGCCCCGCCTGAAGATGGCGGGACGCCGGGTCGTCATCACCGGTATCGCGAGCCACCTGGGGACCGAACTCGCCCGGCGGCTCGAGCAGGACGCTGCCATCGAGCACGTCGCGGGCATCGACACGCGCCCGCCGCGCGTGCGCCTGGAGCGCACCGAGTTCATCGAGGCCGACATCCGCAGCCCGGTGGTCACCCGGCTCCTGCCGCGGGTCGCGCCCGACACGCTCGTCCACAACCGCATCGAGCGCCTGCCGGGCCCACAGGCGCACGACATCAACGTGATCGGCACGCTGCAACTGCTCGCGGCGTGCGAGAAGACCCCGTCGCTCGAGGCGATCGTGATCCGCGGCTCGGCGGGCATCTACGGCGCCGAGCCCGCCGCGCCCCAGTTCTTCACCGAGGAGATGGCGAACCTCTACCCCCTGCGCACGCGCTTCCAGCGCGACGTCGGGGAGATCGAGAACTATTTCGAGACGTTCGCCAACCGCCACCCCGAGGTCACATGCACGATGCTCCGCTACCAGCCGGCCATCGGTCGCGGCCTGCGGACGCAGATCGCGCGCTATCTCTCGCTGCGCGCCGTGCCGACCTACATGGGCTTCGATCCCCGCATCCAGCTGATCCACGTCGAGGACGCGCTCGACGCGCTCGTCGCCGCGGTGGCGCGCCCCGTGCGCGGCGCGGTCAACGTGGCTGCCGAGGGCACGATCGGCCTGACGCGCATGATCCGCATGGCAGGCAGGCCGGTCGTACCGATCCCGCATCCGGCGTTCGCGGCCGCGACCGGCGCCGCCCGCCGCCTGGGGCTTCCGCCGTTCTCCCACGACCTGCGGCGCCTGCTCCAGCACGGGCGGGCGGTCGACGTGACCCGCCTCGTCGAGGAGGTCGGCTACCGGCCGCGCTACACGACGGCGGAGGCGGTAGCCGACTTCGCGGGCTCGCGGGTGGAGGCCGAGGCGGCATGAGCGGCGGCGCGACCGACGAGGCGATCGCCGCGCTGCGCCGCATCCGCGAGCGGCTCGACTCCGGCGCCGGCCTCGCCGAGGCCTGGGGCGACGCGGCCTCGGGCCTGCCGCGCGAGGCGCGAGAGGCGCTCGCCCGGGCGGCGCGGAGGCTCCAGGGCGACTACCCCGAGGACGACTGGGGCTTCGACGAGGAGTTCGCCGACGCCCTGCGCCCGTTCATGGACTTCATGTACGACCGCTGGTGGCGGGTCGAGGCCGACGGCGTCGCGCGCGTGCCCGCGCACGGGCGCGGCCTGCTCGTGGCGAACCACGCGGGGATTTTGCCGTGGGACGCGACGATGATGGCGCTCGCGATCCTGCGCCACCATCCGCTTCCGCGCCACCCCCGCTTTCTCGTGCTCGACTGGGCTTTCCATCTGCCCTACGTCGGCACGGTCATGCGCAAGGTCGGGGGCGTCGTGGCCTCGCCGTACAACGCGCTGCGCCTGCTCGAGGAGGACCAGCTGGTCGCCGTCTTCCCGGAGGGGGTGAAGGGCGCGGGCAAGGACTGGAGCGAGCGCTACCGCCTGCAGCGCTTCGGCCGCGGCGGGTTCGTCGAGATCGCGCTCCGGGCGGGAGCGCCGCTCGTGCCGGTCGCCGTCGTCGGGAGCGAGGAGATCTACCCGAAGATCGGCGAGGCGAAGCTGCTCGCCCGGCTCACCGGGATGCCCTACTTTCCGCTCACGCCCACCTTCCCGTGGCTCGGCCCGCTCGGGGCGGTGCCGCTGCCGTCGCGCTGGCGGATCGAGTTCTGCGACCCGATCGAGACCGCCTCGTACGGCCCGGATGCGGCCGACGACCGCCGCCTGGTGATGGAGCTCACCGAGCGCGTGCGGGACACGATCCAGGAGGCCGTCTTCCAGAACCTCGTCAAGAGGGGGCCGGCGTTCATCTGACCGGGGCGCGGATCCTCGTGCCGGCGCCTACCCTCCCGGCATGCACCCCGGCGCACGGATCGCGGCCGTGGTGGTCTGCGCGGGCCTCGCCGCGCCGGCCGCCACCCCTGCCCACGAGCGGGTCGCCGGCGCGTCTACCCCGCCGTCCGACATCTTCGCGCTCTCCCAGGGTGAGGGCCAGCCGGTCGCCGAGGTCCCGGTCGCCACCCGGCCGGAGCCGCCGCTCGCCGCCACGCCGCAGGCCGAGTGCGGTCCCGGATCGCGCCCGGAGCCGGGGATCCAGGGCCGCGTCCCGGAGGGCTCGGCCGAGAACGGGCTGTGGTGCAATCTGCGGCTCGTCTCCCACTCCGGACGCTCGGGCGGCTTCCGCGTGTGGCGCTACACCGACCGCGCCGGCCGCGAGTGCGCCTACTACGACAGCACCCTGCTCTACCCGCTAAATGCGCTTCAGCTCTCAGGCGACTCGGACGGTGTCGTGGTGCTCGACATGTCCGACCCCGCGAACCCGGTCCAGACGGCGACGCTCACCGACGTCCCGATGCGCTCGCCGCACGAGTCGCTCAACCTGAACGCGCGGCGCGGGCTGCTCGCCGCGGTCATGGGCAACCCCGGCACGTTCCCGGGGATCTTCACCGTCTATGACGTGTCGGACGACTGCCGCCATCCGGTCCACAGGGCGACGTTCCCGATCGCTCGGCTCGGGCACGAGAGCGGCTTCAGCGAGGACGGCCAGACCTACTACGCGGCCGGCACCGCCCAGCGCTCGGTCACCGCGATCGACCTGGCCGACCCGGCCTCACCGCGCGTGGTCTGGCAAGGCCAGGTCTCCTCGCACGGGCTGTCGCTCTCACCGAACGGCGACCGCGCCTACATCGCCGACGCGGTCGGGGGCAACCTCACGATCCTCGACACGAGCGAGATACAGGCGCGCCGGCCCGACCCGCAGGCACGTCAGGTGGCGCGGCTCACCTGGCAGTCCGCGTCGATCCCCCAGACGGCGATCCCGTTCACTCGCGGCGGCCGCCCCTACCTTCTGGAGGTCGACGAATACTCATACAACGTCAGCACCGGCGGTCAGGGCGTCGGCGCCGCGCGCATCATCGACATCTCCGACGAGACCGCGCCGCACGTCGTCTCGAACCTGCGCCTGCGCGTCCACGACCCCGGCGAGCACGAGAAGGCGGCGGACGACCCGGGCGCGAGCAGCCCGGTCCAGGGTTACGCCGCCCACTACTGCAACGTCTCGGATCCGGTCGATCCCGACGTGGTCGCCTGCTCGTTCATCGCCTCGGGGCTGCGCGTCTTCGACATCACGGATGTCGAGCGCCCGCGCGAGATCGCCTATTACGTCGCCCCCACGCGCGGGCGGATCGAGAACGGCTACGAGCCCAGCAACTACGCGATGTCGCAGCCACAGGTGATTCCCGAGCGGCGCGAGATCTGGTACTCGGACGGCACGAGCGGCTTCTTCGCGCTCCGCCTCGCCGAGTCCGCGTGGCCCGCCGAGCGGCGCGCGACGCGCTGCGTCGCCCGCCGCCGCCACATCGTCAGGGTGCGCGCCTCGCGGCGCTCGCGCGTCCGCCGGGTGGCGGCACGCCTGGGCGGCCGGCGCGTTCGCGCGGTCCGCCGCGGCCGCAGCGTCCGGGTGCGTGTGGACCTGCGCAGCGCCCGCGCCTCCCGGGTTCGCCTCGTGGTGCGGATGCGCCTCGCGGATGGGCGCATGTTGCGCCGCGACCGCGTGTTTCGCATCTGTCGCTAGAAGTGGACGCCCTTCATCAGGTAGGCCATCGCGACCGCCTCGGTCGACATCTCCTCCTGCTTCTTGTCCTTGGGCTCGTCGCCCTTGGCCGCCTTCGAGTCCGGGAAGACCTTGTAGGCGGTGTTGAGGATGATGTCCATCGTCTTCGGCGACAGGGCGTACAGCACCTCGCCGAAGGTGCCGAGCCGCGAGGCCTGGCGCTTGGGCTTGTCGATCATCGCGTCGCAGAGCATCTGCGCGGCCTCGGCCGGCGAGAGCGTCGGGAAGGCGTCGTACATGCTCGTCGGGGCGATCATCGGGGTGCGCACGAGTGGCATGTAGACCGTCGTGAAGTGGACGCTGTCGCCGATGACCTCGGGCGCGACGCAGCGCGAGAACGCGTCGAGCGCGGACTTCGACGCCACATACGCCGAGAAGCGCGGGGTGTTGGTCTGCACGCCGATCGACGAGACGTTGATCACGTGCCCGAAGCGGCGCTCCCTCATTCCCGGCATGAACGCGAGGATCAGCTTCAGCGCGCCGAAGTAGTTCAGCTGCATCGTCCGGTCGAAGTCGTGGAAGCGGTCGTACGAGCGCTCCAGCGAGCGCCGGATCGAGCGCCCCGCGTTGTTGATGAGGACGTCCACGCCGTCGTGCTGCTCGAGCACCTCCTGCGCGAGCCGGTCGATGTCCTCGAGGTCGGAGAGGTCGCAGGGATGCACGTGCGCGGTCCCGCCCAGCTCCTCAACCTGCGAGGCCACCTCCTCGAGCTTCTCGCGCGTGCGCGAGACGAGCAGGACCTCGCCGCCGGCCTCGCCGACGCGCAGTGCCGTCTCGAGGCCGATGCCGCTCGAGGCGCCGGTGATCATGATCCGCTTGCCCTTGATCGAACTGGAGAGGCTGCGCTCGCGGAAGAGATCCGGGTCGAGGTTGCGCTCCCAGTAGTCCCACAGCTTCGTGGCGTAGCTCGAGAGGGGCGGGATGGCGATCCCGGTGCCCTCGAGCGCCCGCTGGGTGTCGCGCGTGTCGAAGTCGCAGTTGAAGTCGCGCACATCGAGGACCTCAGGCGGGATCCCGAGGTCGCCGAGCAACTGGTTGCGCGCGGCCTTGATCGTGGGCAGTGCGAGCAGGCCGGAGCGCACCGGCTTCGGGATCACGTTCGCGAGGTTCGAGTCCACTCGCATCGCGAACTGCGGCGCGTGCGCCGCCTTCGCGAAGGTGTTCATCGTCTGGCCGACGGTGAGCGGCTCGGGGTCGACGAGGTGGAAGGTGTCGCCCACGAGGTCCGAGTCGTCCATGTGGGCGATGTGGTCCAGCGCCTTGGCGACGAAGTCGACGGGCACGACCCAGGCCTTCTCGCCCTCCGGCCCAGCGAGCGGGAACCACGCCGGGAGGGCGTGGCGCAGCTTCTGGATCAGCTTGAAGAAGTAGTAGGGCCCGTCGATCTTGTCCATCTCGCCGGTCTCGGAATGGCCTACGACGATGCCCGGGCGGTAGACCCGCAACGGGACCTTCAGGTCGTCGCGCGCGATCTTCTCGCTCTCGTACTTGGTGGCGTGGTAGGCGTGGGGGAGCTTCTGGCCCTCCTCGAACATGTCCTCGCGGAAGAGGCCCTTGTACGCGCCCGCGACGGCAATCGAGCTGACGTGGTGGAAGCGCGCGACCTTGGCGGCGTTCGCGAACTCGACGACGTGCCGGGTGCCGTCGACGTTCGCGCGGCGCAGGGTCTCGTCGTCGGCCTCGACGTCGTAGACGGCCGCGAGGTGGAACAGATGGTCGATGTCCTCGGAGAAGCCCTCGACGCCGAGACCCGGCTTCGAGAGATCGCCGGCCACGGCAACGATCCGGTCACCCGCGCCGAGACGCTGCGCCAGGGCGTCGGCCTTTCCGCGGGAGCCCTCGCGTACGAGGACGTAGATCGTCCCGTCGCGCTTCAGGAGCTCCTCGACCAGGTGTCTCCCTATGAACCCGGTCGCCCCCGTGACGAAGTAATTCACTGCATCTCTCCTCGCGTCGCCAAGTGCGCGCGAGTCTATCCGCGTGCTTACAACCAGGTGTTGACTCCGGTCCGCCCGGCGCGGGAGACTGTCCCCATCAGAGCGACAAGAGGCCGGCGGCGGCGGAGAGATCCGGCCGCCAGGCGCACCGCGCACAGTCCGGCCGAGTCGCGGGCCGCATCGCCCGCCGACGGCGGGGCCCCCGTCCGGGGCTCCGCCGTTGTAGCGTCGGGAGCCCGTGAGCGAGGACCTGATCCCACTCAGCCGCGTCTCCGAGCTGACGGGCGTCTCGATGCCGACGCTCAGGCGCTGGGCCCGGACCGGCGTGATCCCCGAGTCGGACGGACTCGAGGACGGGTGGAGCCCGGCGGCCGTCTCCCACGCCCGGATCGTCGCGCGTCTGCGCGCCCGCGGCCATACGCTGGCAAAGATCCGCGAGGCCGCCCAGGACGGGCGCCTCTCCTACGGGTTCATCGAGGATCTCTTCCCGAAGCGCACGAGCGGCATGTCGCTCGACGAGGTCGCGGACGAGACCGGGCTGGAGCCCGCCCTCATCGAGCGGATCTGGGGCGGGATCGGCCTGCCGCACGCGGAGCTCGAGGCGCTGTCCGACGAGGACGTGCAGGCGCTGCGCTACATGGGCTCCGTCATCGCCGCCGGCTTCCCGCTCGTGGCGTTCCTCCAGCTCGTGCGCGTGTACGGCCAGGCGCTGTCGCAGGTGGCCGACTCGGAGACCCGCCTCTTCCACATCTACGTCCATGAGCCGCTGATGCGCGAGGGCATCCCGGGCCTCCGGATGGCCGAGGAGATGGAGCACCTCGCCCGCGACCTGCTGCCGCTGGCCTCTCCGATCATGGACTACGTCCACCAGCGCTTCCTCCAGCACTACGTCGAGCAGGACGTCATCGGGCACATGGAGATGGACCTCGACGACGACACCGACCTGGGCCGCGTCCAGGTCGGGATCGCCTTCGCCGACCTCGCGGGCTACACGCGCTTCACCGAGGAGGAGGGCGAGGAGGAGGCGCTCTCCTACGTCGAGCGCTTCGTCAGCGCCGTCTACGAGACGCTGCCGGACGACGCCCGCATCGTGAAGACGATCGGCGACGAGGTGATGGTCGTCGCGGGCGACATCCAGGCGCTGACCGACTGGGCGGTGGGCTTCCAGCGCCTGTTCACCGAGCGCCCGGCGGCCCGCATCGGCGTGCACTGCGGTGCCGCGCTCTTCCGCGACGGCGACTACTTCGGCCGCGACGTGAACATGGCCGCGCGCGTCGTCGCGCGTGCGCGCGGGGGAGAGGTGCTCGTCACCGACACCGTGATGGAGGCGATCCGGGACAAGAAGCATCTCGAGTTCGAGAACATCGGGACCGTGAAGCTGAAGGGCTTCGCCGAGCCGCGGGCGCTGTGCCGGGCGATCGCGAAGGAGTAGGCGCGCGGGCGCTGGAGGCCGCGCGCGCGAGCGGCCTCGTGGAGAGGGATGCGCCGCTGCTCGTGCTGCTCTCCGGCGGCGCCGACTCGGTCTGCCTGCTGGGCGTCGCGCGCGAGCTCGGCGCCCTCGTCTCCGCCCTCCACGTCAACTATGGCCTCCGCGAGGGGGCCGATGCCGACGAGGCCCACTGCCGCTCGCTATGCGACGCGGTGGGGGTTCCGCTCGCGGTCGAGGGGGTCACGCTGCCCGGGACGGGCAACCTCCAGGCCGAGGCGCGCGAGGCCCGCTACGCCCTTGCCGAGCGCCACGCCTCGGGGGACTACGCGGCGGCGCACACCGCCACCGACCAGGCCGAGACGGTGCTCTACCGCCTCGCGACCTCGCCCGGGCGCCGGGCGCTCCTGGGCATGGAGCCCCGGCGCGGCCGCCTCGTGCGCCCGCTGCTCACCGCGACCGCGGCCGACACCCGCGCGTGGTGCCGGGAGCACGGCCTCGGGTGGCGCGAGGACCCCTCGAACGCCGATCCCCGCTTCGCGCGCTCGCGCATCCGGCACGGCGTGCTCGCCGCGCTGGAGGAGATGCGGCCGGGCGCCGCGCTCACGATCGCGGAGAGCGCGCGGCGCATGCGCGACGAGGCGGAGGTGCTCGCCGCCGCCACGGCCGGCGCGCTCGAAGGCCTCGGCGGGCCCGACGTCCCACTGGCGCTCGAGGAACTGCGCGCCCTTCCGGCCGCCCTGGCCCGGCTCGTGCTGGCCGAGGTCGCCGAGCGGGCGGGCGCGCCCGCGCTGTCGCGGGCGGACGCGGACCGCATCCTCGCCCTCGGGGCGGGCGGGACCTCCGCGCTCGACCTGGGCGGTGGGGTGAGGGCGCTCGCCGAATACGGCATGGTCCGCTTCACGCGCGCGGGGGAGGCGCCGCCGCCGGAGGCCGTCAGCCTCGCGATCCCCGGGAAGGCGCGCTTCGGCGACTGGGACCTCGTCGCGCGCCTGGGCGAGCGGGGCGAGGCCGTGCTCGACGCGGCCGCGCTCGGCCCGGTCGTGACGGTGCGGTCCTGGCGCGACGGCGACCGCATGCGCCCCGCCGGCCTCGGCGGCACGAAGTCGCTCCAGGACCTCTTCACCGACCGCAAGGTCCCGCGCGAGCTGAGGCGCTCGCTGCCGGTGGTCGAGGCGCGCGGCGAGATCGCGTGGGTCGCGGGAGTGGCCGTGGGTGAGCGGTTCCGGGCCGGCCCCGCCGCGGAGCGCGTCGCGTTGTCGGCCCGGCCGGGCTCCTAGCATCGGGCGCGTGCGCCTGCTCCCGCTGATCGCGCTCTCGCTCACGCTCGCCGCGTGCGGAACGAGCGCCGAGGACGACGTGCGCGACGCGCTGCGTGCCTACCTCACGGCCGTGGCGGCCGGAGACGCGAGGGCCGCATGCAAGCGGCTCACCGAGAACGGCCAGCTCGGGGTCTTCGAGTTCCGCAAGATCCACGCGGGACCCGACCATCCGGACGAGGCGTGCGCGGAGATCGCGGCGGAGGCGAAGCTCCCCGGGGGCGGCGCCGCACGCCTGCGCGCCGCGGCGGTGGGCGAGGTGACGGTCGACGGCGACTCCGCGGGCGCCGTGGTGGACGGTGTCCCGGTGACGCTCAGGCGGCTCGAGGGGGAGTGGCTGATCGACGTGTTCGGGTTCGCGTCGGACGTCGCGGGCGGGCGTTTCGTCCGTCGGGAGTGACACGCGCCTACACTCCGCCCCCCGTGAGCGATCCGAAGATCGGCCAGATCCTCGTCCAGCAGGACGAGCTCGCTCACCGCGTGCGCGCGCTCGGCGAGGAGGTCACGACCGACTACGAGGGCCGCGACCTGCTGCTGATCGGGGTCCTGAAGGGCGCCGTCTTCTTCCTCTCCGACCTGATGCGCCATCTCGCCGTGCCGTGCGAGGTCGACTTCATGGCCGTCGCCTCCTACGGCTCGTCCACCGACTCGAGCGGCGTGGTGCGGATTCTCAAGGACCTCGACGTCTCGATCGAGGGCCGCAACGTCCTGATCGTGGAGGACATCGTCGACTCCGGGCTCACGCTCTCCTACCTGCTGCGGATGCTGCGCGCGCGCAACCCGGAGTCCCTCGAGGTGTGCGCGCTGCTGACCAAGCCCGAGCGCCGGAAGGTGGACCTCCCGATCCGCTATGTGGGCTTCGAGATCCCCAACCGCTTCGCCATCGGATACGGCCTCGACCACGCCGAGCGATACCGCAACCTGCCCTACGTCGCGGCACTCGCCGATGGGGCATAAAGCGGCTCTAAACAGCCACATTGCCGTGTCTGAACGCCGCCACCTGCTGCTAGGCTGCTTTCTCCTGCTCGAACTCGCGGGCGGGACGTCCATGCAAGGAGCAGAGCTCGCGTGAGCAGGTTCTTCAAGAGCGCCGCCTTCCCCATCCTGATCGTGGTGGTGTTGGCGTTCTTCGCCCAGAAGCTGATCTCGCCCGGCGAGCGCGAGAAGGTCCCGAACTACTCGGAGTTCCAGCAGCAGGTCCGCTCCGGCCAGGTCAAGGATGCCCGGCTCGAGACCAAGGACAACACGATCGCCGTCACGCTCAAGACGGGCAAGAAGTACGAGACGGCCTACCCGGACAACACCGAGCAGGGCCTCGTCAACCTCCTCTCCACCAACAACGTCCCGATCGATGTGAAGGGCAAGGGAGGGGGCGGCTGGCTGACCGTGCTCACCTACGTCCTGCCGTTCGTGATCTTCCTGCTGTTCTGGCTGTTCATCATCAACCAGATGCAGGGCGGCGGCTCGAAGGTCATGTCCTTCGGCAAGTCGCGCGCGAAGCGGATGTCGGTGGACTCGCCGAAGATCAGCTTTCGCGACGTCGCCGGCGTGGACGAGGCGGTGGAGGAGCTCCACGAGATCAAGGAGTTCCTCGAGAACCCCAAGAAGTTCCAGGCGCTCGGCGCGCGGATCCCGAAGGGCGTGCTGCTCTACGGACCCCCGGGCACCGGCAAGACGCTCCTGGCCCGCGCCGTCGCGGGCGAGGCGGGAGTGCCCTTCTTCTCCATCTCCGGGTCCGACTTCGTCGAGATGTTCGTCGGCGTCGGCGCGTCGCGCGTGCGCGACCTGTTCGAGCAGGCCAAGCAGAACTCGCCCTGCATCATCTTCATGGACGAGATCGACGCCGTCGGCCGGCACCGCGGCGCGGGCCTCGGCGGCGGCCACGACGAGCGGGAGCAGACGCTGAACCAGCTGCTCGTCGAGATGGACGGCTTCGAGATGAAGGACAACATCATCCTCATCGCCGCCACGAACCGGCCCGACATCCTCGACCCGGCGCTGCTGCGCCCGGGGCGCTTCGACCGTCAGATCGTCGTGGACCGGCCCGACCGCAAGGGCCGCGCGCAGATCCTCAAGGTCCACACCCGCGGCAAGCCGCTGGCGAAGGAGATCGACCTCGACAACCTGGCCGCGCAGACACCGGGCTTCACGGGCGCCGACCTCTCCAACCTCGTGAACGAGGCCGCGCTGCTCGCCGCCCGCAACGGCGAGCGCGAGATCGACCACGTGCACCTCGAGGAGGGGATCATGCGCGTGATCGCGGGCCCCGAGAAGAAGACCCGCGTGATGAGCGAGAAGGAGCGGCGCGTCACCGCCTTCCACGAGATGGGCCACGCGATCGTCGCCCACTACCTCGAGAACACCGACCCGGTCCACAAGATCTCCGTGATCTCCCGCGGCCAGGCGCTCGGCTACACGATCTCGCTGCCGACCGAAGACAAGTTCCTCACCACGCGCGCGGAGCTCACCGACACGATGGCGATGACGCTCGGCGGCCGCGCGGCGGAGGAGATCGTCTTCGGCGAGGTCACCACCGGCGCCTCGAACGACATCGAGAAGGTCACCGCCACGGCCAAGCAGATGGTGATGCGTTTCGGGATGTCGGAGAAGCTCGGCCCGCGCGTGTTCGGCCACGATCACGGCCAGCCCTTCCTCGGCCGCGAGTTCAGCTCCGAGCCCGACTACTCCGACGACATCGCCCGCGAGATCGACGGCGAGATCCGCCGGATCGTCGAGGAGGCCCACACGGTCGCCCGCGACATCCTGGGTCAGCACCGCGAGGAGCTCGACCACACCTCCGAGGTCCTGCTTCGCCGCGAGACCATCGAGCGCGAGCAGTTCCTCGCGCTGCTCGAGGGCAAGGAGGAGCTCGAGATCTTCGGCCCGGACGAGCCGGTCCGGCCAGAGATCCCGCCGCCGCCCGCTCCGGAGGCGCCCGCGCGCAAGCCCGAGCCCGCCCCGCGGGCGCTGCCGCGCCCGGGTCTCGCGGCCGAGATGCGCGCCGACGACGCCTGACGGCTGCAAACCCTTCGCATCGCAGCCTCCCCGGTCGCTCACATGCCGGCGCACGCGTTGCTCCCTGCGTCCTTGCGCTGCTCGGTATTCGCCCGTCAGCCGGGTCCGCCGGCTGAAACAGTGCCAGGCACTGTTTCACCGAGATGCCGGTAGGCCCCTGAAACAGTGCCAGGCACTGTTTCACCGAGATGCCGGTAGGCCCCGCTCGGCGGCGGCGCTGAGGGCCCAGCCGCTCCGCCGGCCCGCAGTAGGCTGGGCCGATGCCGCCAGACGAGGCGATCGAGGTGCTCCGGCGCATGTGCGAGGCGGGCGACAGCGGCGACTGGGTCGCCGCCGGCGACCTCTTCGCCCCCGATGTCCGGTTCGCCGACCGCACCGGTACCATCACGGAGACCGAGGTCACCGGCCGGGATGAGTTCTTCAAGTCCGCGGCGCGCTGGTACGGGGGCTTCGACACCTACCTGCTGAGGCCACAGGCGTTCCTGGCGGCGGGGGACCGCGCGTGGGCGCGTTGCGCGCCGTGGGCGAGGAGCCGCTCCGGGGTCGAGACGGGGAGCGCCCCGTTCTTTCTCGCCTCGCAGGTTCGCGAGGGACTGATCGTCCGGCACGAGCAGTTCTTCGACGAGCGCGCCGCCCTCGCTGCCGCCGGCCTCGCGCCCGGCGAGCACCCGCTCGTGATGGGCATCGTGAACGTCACGCCCGACTCCTTCTCCGACGGGGGCGAGTTCCTCGACCCGGAGAAGGCGGCCGCGCACGCGCGGCGCCTGTGGGAGGACGGAGCGGCGATCCTCGACATCGGGGGCGAATCGACGCGCCCGGGAGCCGAGCCCGTGCCCGAGGACGAGGAGCTTCGCCGCGTCCTCCCGGTCCTGGACGCGCTCGACGGGCTCCCCGCTCGCATCTCGATCGACACCACGAAGGCGGCGGTGGCACACGCGGCGCTCGAGCGGGGCGCGGACGTGGTCAACGACACCTCGGCGCTGCGCCGCGACCCGGCGATCGCGGGCGTCGTAGCCGACGCCGGCTGTGACTGCGTGCTGATGCACATGCTGGGCGAGCCGCGCACGATGCAGGACGCCCCCCGCTACGACGACGTGGTGGCCGACGTCAAGGCGTTCCTCGAGGAGCGCCTCGCGTTCGCGGTCGCGGAGGGGATAGCCGAGGAGCGCGTCTGGCTCGATCCCGGGATCGGCTTCGGTAAGACCGTCGAGCACAACCTGGAGCTGCTCCGGCGCCTCGACGAGATCGCCGCGCTCGGGCGGCCGCTCGTCGTGGGCACCTCGCGGAAGCGCTTCCTCGGGACGCTGACGGGCCGCGGCGAGGGCGAGCGCCTCGCGGGCACGATCGCCGCGAACGTGCTCGCGCACTCGCGCGGGGCCCAGGTGTTCCGGGTCCACGACGTGCGCGAGGTGGCCGATGCGCTGCGGGTGGCCGCTGCTACGGTGGCCGCGCCGTGGACGAGGAGCACGACGACCACCTAGAGGACGACGCCGGCGCGAGCGAGCCCGCGGTGACCATCCAGATCTCCGGCCTGTCGCTCTACACCCACCACGGGGTCGGCGAGGCCGAGCGGGAGGTCGGGCAGCGCCTCGTCTTCGACCTCTCCTTCGACGTCGGCGACTGCGACGCGACCGTCACCGACCGCGTCGAGGACACCGTCGACTACGCCGACGTCTGCCAGCAGGTCGCGTTCGTGGCGCAGGAGCGCTCGTACCGGACGCTCGAGCGGCTGTGTGCCGCGATCGCCGACCGCATGATGGACCGCTACGGGGCCGAGGAGGTCACCGTCAAGGCGACCAAGCCGGAGCCGCCGATCCCGCTCCCGGTGGACGAGGTCTCGGTCGAGGTCTGGAAGGGGCGCGACGAGGAGTGAGCCCGCGCGCGGGGCTCGACCACATGGACCTCGTCGTCTCCGACCTCGAGCGGAGCCTCGCCTTCTACCGCGAGCTGCTCGCGCCGCTTGGCTGGACACAGGTCAACGAGATCAGCGGCGAGCGCGGCGAGCCGGTCCACTACATCGGCGCGCCGCCGCCGCACCGGGACTTCTCGCTGTCGCTGCGCGAGGCGCAGTCGGAGGCCCATCCGCTGCCGTATGACCGCTACGCCGTCGGGGTGCACCACGTCGCGTTCAGCGCCGGCTCCCGCGCGGCCGTCGACGAGCGCACCGACTGGCTTCGCTCCGCGGGGGCGGTGATCGAGAGCGGCCCGGAGGAGTACGACTACGCGCCCGGGTACTACGCGGTCTTCTTCTACGACCCCGACGGCATCAAGCTCGAGATCGTGCACAAGCCCGCCCGCTGAACGGGCTCAGGGCAGCGGGACCGCGCGCGGGGCGGGGGCGAGCAGCTGCTCGCCGGCCTTCACCACCTCGTCGACCGCGCCACCGGCGAGCGGGCCGATCGGCCCGGGAAGCTGGTCCGTGACGCTCTTGGCGACATCGCCGATCTGGCGCACCGGACCGGCCGGTGCCGGCCCGCCACCGCCGCCGCCCGGGTCGGACGGTCCAGGAGCCGGGCCGGGGCCCGGGGAGGGCCCGTCGCCAGGGTCACGCGGCTCGCGATCGCGTCCCGGCGTGTCCCGCTCGCCGCCGCCCGGCGGAGTATCCGTTCGCTCGCCGGCGTCGCCGCCGCCGAGGCCGGCGCCCGCCAGCTCCGTGAGCCCTCCGGGAAGGGATGCGGGGTCCGCGGCGAGCGCGCCGCCGATCGCGCCGATGCCCGCGTCGGGCGCGCGCGGACCCGTCACGAGCTGGCCGATGGAGCCGAGACTGCCGAGGCCGCCGCCGCCGACGGCCACCCCGGCCGCGGCGACGAGTATCGCCGCCGGGAGGGCGACGGAGAAGCCGAGCGCCGTGGACGCTCCCCGGATCCAGCTGCGAACGAGGCCCACGGAACAAGGGTAGACGCGAACGTGCGAGCCGCCCGAACCACTACCTTCGCCACATGAGGCGGCTCTCCATCGGCCGGACGCTGCAGGTCGCGCTCGTCACGCTCACCTTCGCGCTGGGGCTCGTGGCCGCCCTCGGGGTCGCGTCGCTGTACGACACCCGCCAGGAGTACGAGGACCATCTCGCGACCTCGTACGAGCTCGAGGTCGCGGCGTCGCGGATGCTCGCCGCCGGGGTCGTCGAGGAGGCCGCCCTTCGCGCTCGCGCCGACAGCGCGGAGCTGGACGCCGCGGCGGGCGCCTTCGAGCGGGAGGCGGCTGCGGCGCTCGCGCTCGCGGGCGAGGACAGCGAGAGCGCGCGCCTGGTGCGCCAGCGCGAGCAGGCGCAGGACGCCATCCGGCGGGCCGCCCGGCGCAGCCGCCGGCGCAGCGGCTCACGCGATCCGATCGGAAGCGCCCTGTTGGCCGCGCGGACCGCCAGCGCGCAGCTCGCGGCGCGGCAGCGCGAGCGGCGCGAGGAGGCGCGCGCGGAGGTGCGCGACGACACCCGTCGCTCGGCGCTCACCGCCGCCGGCGCGGGCGGGCTCGCGCTCCTGGCCGCCCTCGCGCTGGTCGCCGCGCTCGTCGCGGGGATGCGCCGCCCGCTCGAGGATCTCGTGGGCGCCACGCGCCAGCTCTCGGCGGGCGACCTCCACAAGCGGGTGCATCCGGAGGGGCCGCGCGAGCTGCGGGACCTCGGCGAGGCCTTCAACGCGATGGCGGGCGACCTCGACTCCGCGCAGCGGCGGATCGACGAGGAGCGCCGCCGGCTGGCGGTCACGGTCGAGTCCCTCAGCGAGGCGCTCGTCACGACCGACGCCGAGGGGGGCGTCATGGCCGCCAACCCGCGCGCGGGCGACCTCGTCCCGGAGCTGCGGCCCGGGGCCCCGGCCCACGGCGAGGGAAGCCCGCTGCCGCCGCTCGCCGAGGCGCTGGACACGGAGGTGCTCGTGGAGGCAGGCGGGCGCACGCTCGCCGTGACGGCCGCGACGCTCGGCGGCGAGGAGGGCGGCGCCGTCTGGACGATCCGCGACATCTCGGAGCGGGCGCGGCTCGAGCGGCTCAAGAGCGAGTTCGTCGCGACCGCCTCGCACGAGCTGCGCAGCCCGCTCACCTCGATCAAGGGCTTCGCCGAGCTCCTGGGGCGCTCGCGGACGCTCGACGAGCGCCAGCGCGAGTTCGTGGAGGTGATCATCCTGTCGACCAACCGCCTCGTCGACCTGGTGAACGACCTGCTCGACGTGGCGCGCGCCGAGGCGGGCAAGATCGAGCTGAACCGCAGGCCCGTGGACCTCGGCGAGCAGGTGCGCGAGATCGCCACGCTGATGACGCCGCGGCTGGAGGGCAAGCGCCAGCGGATCGAGCTGGACATCCCCTTCGGCCTGCCGCGCGCCTACGCGGACCCGGCGCGCGTCCGGCAGATACTCACGAACCTGCTGACGAACGCGCACCTCTACACCGACGAGGGCGGCGTGCTGAAGGTGAGCGTTGACCACGACGACGGCTGGATGCTGCTGGAGGTCTCCGACAGCGGCCGGGGCATGGGGCCGGACGAGCTGGGGCACGTCTTCGACCGCTTCTACCGCGGAGAGGACGGCGGCATGGCGCCGGGCACCGGGCTCGGGCTCTCGATCGTCAAGTCGCTCGTGGACCTGCACGAGGGGCGGATCGCGGTGGCGAGCCAGCGCGGCGTGGGCAGCACCTTCACGGTCCGGCTGCCGCGCCAGCCCGCAGCCGGCTCGGAGCCCGCCCCTCGGCTCGCCATCCGGGGAAAACGGGTGCTCGTCGTGGACAACGAGCCCGACATCGCCGCCCTCATCGCGCGCCAGCTCGAGCCGTTCGGCGTGAAGCCCGTCACCGTCACGAGCGGCGCCGAGGCCGTCGAGCGCCTGCGCCATGGGTACTTCGACGCGGTCACCCTCGACCTGTTCATGCCCGGCATGAGCGGTTTCGAGGTGCTGCGGCTGATCCGCTCGGACCCGGAGATCGAAAACGTCCCCGTCGTCGTGGTCTCGGTCCTGTCCGGGCGCGAGGCGCTGGCGGGCGAGTGGACGGTCACGAAGCCGATCGACTCGGAGGAGCTGGCCGACGCGCTGGGCGGGGCCGTGCTGGCCGGGCGCACGCGGGTGCTCGTGATCGGGCGGGCCGCTCTCCGGGCGGAGGTGACCGCGGCGCTCGACGGCCTGGGGATCTCCCACCGCTGGGAGACGAGCGCCCGCGCGGCGGCGCGCGCGTGCGAGGAGGAGCGTTTCGAGGTGGCGCTGGTGGACGCGGCCATGCGCGGCGCCGAGGGGGCGCTCGGGGCGGTGGAGCTGCGCGGCCGGCGGCTCGCGCGCAAGGTGATCCTGTTCTCCGCCGGGGACGACACCGCGGGGCACGCCTCGCTCGGCCCCGACCCGGTGCCGATCGAGCAGGCGGCGTCCGCGGTCGTGGACGCGCTCGGCGCGGGTTAGGCTAGGAACGTGGACGTGACGCTCCGGGAGGAGCTCGACCAGCTTCGGCGGGAGCTCGCCGAGCGGGAGGAGGCGGCCGCCGAGAAGGAGCGCCAGCTCGAGCGCTATGCGGCGGACCTGCGCGAGACCTTCAAGGAGGAGCGCGCGCGCGCGCAGGAGCTCCGCCAGTCCTACATCCACACCGTGCGGGCACTCACGAACGCGGTCGAGGCGCGCGACGCCTACACGGGCAAGCACGCCGAGCGCGTCGCCGCCTACGGCCTGGCGCTGGCGGAGCGGATCGATGCCCGCCTCGCCGAGGATCCGCAGTCCGAGATGGGCTTCCTGCTCCACGACATCGGGAAGGTCGCGATCCCCGACGGCATCCTCCACAAGCCCGAGCCGCTGTCCGACGCCGAGCGCGTCCTGATGAGCCGCCATCCGGTGATCGGCGAGGAGATCCTGGCCGGCATCCCCTTCCTGACCGAGGCGCGGCTCGTGGTCCGCCACCACCACGAGCGCTACGACGGCGCGGGCTACCCGGACGGGCTCGCGGGCGAGGACATCCCGCTGAGCGCGCGCGTGTTCGCGGTGGCCGACACCTTCGACGCGATCACCACCGAGCGTCCCTACCGCCGGGCGCGCTCGATCGCGGAGGCCCGCGCCGCGATCGGCGAGGCGGCGGGCACCCAGTTCGACCCCCGCGTGGTCGAGGCGCTCGCCGCGATCGGCGACGAGACCTTCGCGCGGCTGCGCCGGGAGATCGGCTGATGCGGACCGTCCTGATCGTCGACGACGACCCGTTCATACGCCGCCTGATCGCCACGACGCTCGAGGACGTCGGCTCCTACGACCTCTGCCAGGCGAGCGACGGCGAGGAGGCGCTGCGGGTGGCGGCCGAGAATCGCCCCGCCCTGATCTTCCTCGACATCGACATGCCCAAGCTCGACGGAGTCTCCGCCTGCCGCGAGCTGCGCGGCATCGAGGAGGCCCGCGAGGCGACGATCGTGATGCTCACCGCCGCCTCGGGCGACGAGATGCAGCGCGCCGCGCGCGAGGCCGGCGCGGACCTCTTCCTCACCAAGCCGTTCAGCCCGCTGGAGCTCCTGCGGATCGTGGACAGCCTCGGTGGTGCCGCCTGAGGGGCTTCCTCGGCCTCGGCTCGAACGAGGGCGACCGGCTCGCCAACCTGCGGGCGGCCCGCGACGCGCTCGCCGCGCACGGCGTGGAGGTCGTCTCGGCCTCGTCGGTGTACGAGACCGAGCCGCAGGGCGAGGTCACCGACCAGGCCGACTTCCTCAACGCCTGTCTCGAGATCGAGACGGAGCTCGGGCCGGAGGCGCTGCTCGACGCGTGCAAGGAAGTGGAGGCGGAGCTGGGCCGCGAGGCGGGCGGGCCGCGGCACGGCCCGCGGCCCATCGACGTGGACGTCCTGATGCTGGGCGACCTCGAGCATCGCTCCGGGCGCCTGACGCTCCCGCATCCCGAGCTGGCCTCCCGCCGCTTCGTGCTCGCGCCGCTGCTCGAGATCGACCCGGCGCTGGCGCTGCCCGGCGGGACCCTCGTGGCCGACGCCCTGCACTCGCTCCGCGGCCAGCGCGTGGACAGGGTCGCGAGCCTGTAGCTTCCGCGCGGCGATGCTGCTGGCGATCGACGTCGGGAACACTCAGAGCCACATCGGGCTCTACAGCGGGGAGGACCTCGTCGAGCACTGGCGGCTCGCCACCGACCGCGATGCCACGGTGGACCGCCTCGCGATCGAGGTGGCGGGGCTCCTTGGGCTGCGCGGTCTCGGCCTCCCGGACGTGGACGGGGCGATCGTCTGCTCGGTCGTGCCTGTCCTGACGCACGAGTTCGAACTTCTGTCGGAGCGCTACTTCGAGGGGGCGATGCTGGTCGTGCGCCCCGGGGTGAAGACCGGCATGGCCATCCGCGTGGAGAACCCGCACGAGGTCGGCGCCGATCGCCTGGTGAACGCCGTCGCCGCCTACGAGCGGGTGGGGGGGACCTGCATCGCGGTCGACTTCGGCACCGCGATCAACTACGACGTCGTCTCGTCCAAGGGCGAGTACCTCGGTGGCGTCATCGCCCCCGGCGTCGAGATCTCGCTCGACGCGCTCTCGCAGCGGGCGGCACGGCTCTTCAAGGTGGATCTCGAGACCCCCGCGAGCGCGATCGGGCGCTCCACCCAGGCGGCGGTCCAGTCCGGCATCGTCTTCGGCTTCGCCGCCCAGGTGGACGGCATCCTCGCCCGGCTCCGCGAGGAGCTCGGTGAGGAGGCGACGGCGATCGCGACCGGCGGCCACGCCTCGGTGATCGCCCCGCACTGCCAGCAGATCGACGAGACCGACGACCTCCTGACGCTGAAGGGCCTCCGGCTCGTGTGGGAGCGCAGCCGGGAGGACGGCTGAGGAACCGGGCGAAACCCGCCGATACGCGAATGGTGGCCAGGACCCTCGTCCTCCTCGGGATACTCGCTGCGCTCGTATGGGCGCCGGCCGCTTCGGCGATGCCGCTCGGCGGCTGGGAGTACCAGCACGACTCGGCCGACGGCGGCATCGCCGCCGGCTGGCAGCACGGCGGTCCCGCCGAGGGCTGGTCGCCGGTCGAGCTCCCGCACGTGCTCGACGCGAGGCCGCTCGAGTCGAACTTCGGCGGCAGCGTCGGCTGGTACCGGGTGCGCTTCGACCGGCCCGGGCCGGGCGAGTGGGCGGCGCGCTTCGAGCAGGCGCGCAGGCGCGCGCGCGTATGGCTGAACGGCGTCGAGGTGGGCCGGAACGCCGATCCCTACGCGGCCTTCGAGGCGCCCCTGGACGGCCTGCGCGACACGGGCAACGTGCTCGTCGTGCGCGTGGACAGCCGCCGCAGCCGGACGGTCCGCGAGGGCTGGTGGAACTGGGGAGGCCTGATCCGCCCCGTCTCGCTCGTGCGCCGCGGCCCGCTCGCGATCCATGACCTCGGACTGATGCCGCGCCTGCGCTGCACGCCCGAGTGCCGCGGCTCGGTGCTCGTGGAGGGCGTCGCCGTCAACCGCTCGCGCTCCGCGCAGCAGGCCTTCATGGAGCTCACGCTCACCTCGCCCTCGGGCGTCGTCACCCGTCACTCGCTCCGCGGCCCCGGCGTCCGGCCCGGCTCGCGCCGCCCGTTCCGCGCCACGCTCGCCGTGACCGGCGACCCGGAGGTCTGGACACCCGAGTCACCCGCGCTGTACGACGCCCTCCTGCGCGTGGCCGTCGGCGGGGAGGTCGTGCAGGAGGAGCGTGCCCGGCTGGGGATCCGGCGGGTCTCGGTGAGGCGCGGGATGCTGCGCCTCAACGGCCGCGTGCTTCAGCTCCGCGGGGCATCGATCCAGGAGGACACGCTCGGGCGCGGCGCCGCCCTCTCCGACGCCGACGTCGAGCGGATCGTCGCCGACCTCAAGACGCTCGGGGCGAACGTGACGCGCGCCCACTACGCGCTCGACGAGCGGCTCCTGCGCCGCTTCGACGAGGAGGGCATCCTGGTCTGGAACCAGGCGCCCGTCTACCACGCCGACCGGGACCTGGTGACGCTGGCCGGCCAAAGCGCCGCGCTCGCCCGCGTCCGGGCCGCGGTCCTCGCGACCCGCAGCCATCCGTCGGTGATCACCCACTCGGTCGCCAACGAGCTCGCGGCGAAGGCCGACGAGCGCCCCGGCACGCGCACCTTCCTCGCGCGCGCCGCCGCGCTCACGCGGCGCCTCGACCCGACCCGCCCGGTCGCGCTCGACATCCTCACCTACCCCGGCATCGAGCGGCAGGAGATCTACGACCGCTTCGACCTGCTCGGGGTGAACAACTACTTCGGCTGGTACAGCGGCAAGCCGAAGCACTCGACCCGCCGCTTCCGGGACCTCGAGCCCTACCTGCGGGCGACGCGGCGGCGCTACCGGCGCCACGCGATGGTCATGACCGAGTTCGGCGTGGAGGCGCTGCTCGACGGGCCGAGGGCCTCGCGCGGCTCGTTCGCCTTCCAGGCCGACTACCTGAACCGCACGCTCGACGTGGTCGAGCGCAACCGCTTCGTCGGCGGAGCCATCTACTGGACCCTGCGCGAGTTCGCGGTCAAGCCCCGCTGGGACGGCGGCCTGGGGAGCGAGAGCGCGGCCGTGGACTCGATCCACAACAAGGGCCTCATCGGCTACGACGGGACCCCCAAGCCCGCCTTCTTCGTCGCCCAGCAACGCTTCGCCCGGACCCCGCTCTACCGCCGCTAACCTCGGCTCGTGGCCAAGCTCGACGAGCAGTGGACGCTCGGGGGCCACGTGCTCCCGAACCGCCTGGTGCTGGCCCCGCTCGCGGGGATCGGCAACTGGTTCATCCGCCTGCAGGCGAAGCGCCACGGCGCGGGACTGTGCGTGTCCGAGATGGTGTCGAGCTTCGGCGTGAAGCACGGCGACCGCAAGACCCACTCCGAGTACCTGCGGATCCACGCCGACGAGCACCCGGTGTCGATGCAGCTGTTCGGGCACGACCCCGAGGTGATGCGCGCGGCGGCCGCCACGGTGGCCGAGCGAGGCGCCGACCTGATCGACATCAACATGGGCTGTCCCGTCCGCAAGGTGGCGAAGACCGGGGCGGGCGCCTCGCTCCTCGACGACCCGGACCGGGCGGTCGCGCTCGCGCGCGCGGCGATTGAGGGCAGCGGGCTGCCGGTCACGGTGAAGCTCCGCTCGGGCCTGCGGGCGGGGGAGACGAGCGGGGTGGAGGTGGCGAGGCGCCTCGTGGAGGACGCGGGCGTCGCCGGCATCGCCTTCCACCCGCGCCACGCCGACCAGCAGCACAAGGGCACGCCCGACTACGACCTCGCGGCGGCGCTCGTGGACCAGCTTCCCGTCCCGGTGCTGATCTCCGGGGGCATCTCCTCCGACGAGCGCGCGCTCGAGGCGTTCGAGCGCACGGGCGCCGCCGCGGTGATGCTCGCGCGCGGGTCGCTCGGCAACCCCTGGCGCTTCGAGCGCCTGCTCGGGCGCCGGGACGGCGAGCCGGGGCCGGAGGAGGTGCTTGCCGAGCTTCTCTGGGTGATCGAGCGGGCCGAGGAGCACCTCGGCGTGCAGCGCGCCGGAGGCTGGCTGCGCAAGGCCTATCCCTGGTATGTGGAGCGCCTCGGGATCACGAAGGCGCAGGCCGCGCCGCTCGTCACGGCGCCCACGACAGAGGCCGCTCGGGCGGCGATCGGAGCCCTGTCGGACCCCGTGGCGGCGTGAAGGGCCACTGCTACACTCACGCGCCTCTTTCCGACTGACCGGAGCCATTTTCGATGCCCAAGGACGTGCTTGTAACCCCCGAAGGACTCGTGACTCTCAAGGAGAAGATCGAGCATCTCTCGACCGTGAAGCGGCGCGAGATCGCGGAGCGCATCAAGGAGGCCCGCGAGTTCGGGGACATCTCGGAGAACGCCGAGTACGACGCCGCCAAGAACGAGCAGGCGATGCTCGAGAAGCAGATCTCAGACCTCGAGGAGAAGCTGCGCTCCGCCACGGTGGTCGAGGCGAAGGACATCTCCTCGGACATCGTCTCGGTCGGGACCACGGTCCACGTCAAGGACGCCAAGACGGGCAAGTCGAACAAGTACAAGATCGTCGGCTCGGCGGAGGCGAACCCCGCGGAGCTGAAGCTCTCGAACGAGTCGCCCGTCGGGCGCGCGCTGCTCGGCAAGAAGCGCAACGACGAGGTCGAAGTGCCGGTCCCCAAGGGACCCAAGCGCAAGCTCAAGATCACCAAGATCGAAACCGCCTGAGCGGGCGCTGAACGGGGTCTGACCCCGTTCCATAGGCTCCCCGGCCATGGACGAGATCGTCTCCGACCGCCGCGCGAAGCTCGAGCGCCTGCGCGCCGCGGGCGTCGAGCCGTTCCCGCACTCGTTCCCGGGCGTCGCCCCGATCGCGAAGGTCAAGGCGGCGCACGAGAGGCTCGAGCCGGGCGAGGAGACCGAGGCCGCCTACCGCGTCGCGGGCCGGCTCCACGCGCGGCGCGGCCACGGCAAGGCCGCCTTCCTCGACCTCGACGACCGCTCGGGCCGCATCCAGCTCCACGCCCGCGCGGACGTGCTCGGCGATGAGGCCTTCGAGCAGCTCGTCCAGCTCGACCTCGGCGATCTGATCGGCATCGACGGCACGGCGTTCCGCTCGAAGCGCGGCGAGCTGTCGCTGCGCGTCGACTCGTGGGTGCTCCTGGCGAAGGCGCTCCGAGCGCCGCCGGAGAAGTTCCACGGGCTCGAGGACACCGAGACCCGCTACCGGCAGCGCGAGCTCGACCTGATCGCGAACGAAGAGGCGCGTGAGCTGTTCATCCTGCGCTCGAAGGTCGTCTCGGCGATCCGCCGCTGGCTCGACGACCGCGGCTTCCTCGAGGTGGAGACGCCCGTCCTCCAGCCGCTCTACGGCGGCGCCCTCGCCCGCCCGTTCACGACCCACCACAACGCTCTGGACCGCGACCTCTACCTGCGGATCGCGACCGAGCTGTACCTGAAGCGGCTGATCGTGGGCGGCCTCGAGCGGGTCTACGAGCTGGGCAAGGACTTCCGCAACGAGGGCGTCTCGCACAAGCACAACCCCGAGTTCACGATGCTCGAGTGGTACGAGGCCTACGCCGACTACACCGACATCGCGACCGAGCTGGAGGAGCTCGTCGCGCACGTGGCCGGGGTCGTGGGCTACGAGGGCGGGATCGACTTCTCCGCGCCCTGGCGGCGCGTCACGCTCCGCGCGGCGATCCTGGATGGGACCGGGGTGGACGTGCTCGCACACCGCGACCGCGACGAGCTCGTGGCCGCCGCCGCCGCGAAGGGGTTCGAGCTGCCGGCGGAAGAGACCTGGCCCGAGCTCGTGGACGGCCTCCTCTCCAAGCACGTGGAGCCGGGCATCGTGAACCCGACCTTCATCACCGACTACCCGAAGGAGCTCTCGCCGTTCGCCAAGGACCATCGCTCGGAGCCGGGCCTCGTCGAGCGCTTCGAGTGCTTCGCCGGCGGCATGGAGTTCGCGAACGCGTTCAGCGAGCTGAACGACCCCGATGAGCAGCGCGAGCGCTTCGAGCAGCAGAAGCGGATGCTCGCCGCGGGCGACGAGGAGACCCAGCCCTACGACGAGGACTTCGTGCGCGCGCTCGAGTACGGCATGCCGCCGACCGGCGGGATCGGCGTGGGCATCGACCGCCTGGTGATGCTCCTCTCGGGCCGCCGCTCGATCCGCGAGGTCGTGCTGTTCCCCGCGATGCGCTGACCACGCATGTTTCCCGCGCGCAGGCGCGGGAACCCGGTCGCCATGTCGAGAGCCGTCCGGGTAGGGCTGGTGGTCCTCGTCGCGATGGCCCTTCACGCGGGGTCCGCGGCGGCCCAGGAGCGCGTCTTCGTGGGGGACACCGCCGACCCCGGGGCGGCCGGAATCCCCTGCGCCGAGCGCGAGGGCGTGCGCTTCTGCGAGGGCGCCATAGCCAACCGCGTCCTCAGTTTCGACAACGAGCAGACCGGCCGGGTCCCGCTCGACGTGAACGTGACCCTGCCCGCCGGCGGCGCGGGCCCGTGGCCGCTCGTGATCCAGCTCCACGGCTACGGCGGCCGCAAGACTGGTCTGGCGGCGTCGGAGGAGTTCGCCGAGCGCGGCTATGCGGTCCTGAACTACTCCGCCCGTGGCTTCGGCAACTCCTGTGGCTCGCGCGAGTCGCGCGCCGCCGCGCCGTCCGCATGCGCGCGCGGCTGGGTGAAGCTTGCCGACTCGCGCTTCGAGGTCCGCGACTCGCAGTTCCTCGCCGGGCTCCTGGCCGACGAGGGCATCGCCGACCCCCAGCGCGTGGCGCCGGTGGGCGCCTCCTACGGTGGCGGTCAGAGCCTCATGCTCGCAACGCTCAGGGACCGGGTCCGCTTGCCCGACGGTTCCTACGCGCCGTGGACGAGCCCCGACGGGAGGCCCATGCGGATAGCGGCGGCCGCCCCCGTCGTGCCGTGGTCCGACCTGGTCTACTCGCTGCTCCCGAACGGGCGGACGCTCGACTACGCGGTCACCGACGAGAACGACGACCTCGAGCCGCTCGGCGTGATGAAGCTGTCGTATGTGAGCGGCCTCTTCGCCTCCGGCTTCCAGGCCGGCTACTACGCGCCGCCGGGAGCCGATCCCGACGCGGACCTGACCACCTGGTACGCGCGCACCGCGGCCGGCGACCCCGAGGACCCGAGCGCCGACGCGATCGCCCGGAAGATCGCATTCGACCACTCGGCCTACTACCTCCGGATGGACCGGGAGCCCGCGCCGCTTCTCCTCTCGAACGGCTTCACGGACGACCTCTTCCCGGTGAACGAGGCGATCCGCTACGTGAACAAGGCCTTCTCGCTCCACCCCGGTGCGGAGATCGCCCAGGTGCACTACGACTTCGGCCACCCGCGGGGAGGCTCGGGCGACGCCGACGCGAGGTTCCTGACCGCGAAGACGCTCGCCTTCTTCGACCGACACGTCAAGGGAGACCTGAACGCTCCCGCGCCCGCCGGCGTGGAGGCGCACCTCCAGACCTGCCCGCGACAGGGCCCCTCCGCCCCGGGCTTCACCGCCGAGTCGTGGAACGCCATCCACCCGGGTGAGGTCCGCTACCGCGAGAGCCGCCCGAAGACGGTGTCCTCGATCTCCGGCGACCCGCGCGTGGGCGCCACCTTCGACCCGATCGTGGCCTCCGCGCGCGGAGACGGCGCTTGCGGCTCGACAAGCGCTGACGACGCGAGCGGGAGCGCCACCTACCGGCTGCCGGAGGTCGAGGAGGCGTACACGCTCCTCGGTTCCCCGACGGTGATCGCCGACATCAGCGCGGGCAGCGAGAGCACGATGCTCGCGGCCAGGCTTTTCGACGTGGCGCCGGACGGCGCCCAGCGGCTCGTCGCACGGGGCCTTGCCCGCCCGCGGGCCGGGGGGCGGCAGGTCTTCCAGCTCGCGCCCGGCGCCTGGCGCTTCGAGGCGGGCCACGTCGCGAAGCTGGAGCTGTCCGGCCAGGATGCCCCCTTCGGTAGGCCCAACAACGTCCCGTTTGCGCTCGGCCTCGCCAACGTCGAGATCCGCCTGCCGGTGGCTGACCGCCCGGACTGCCGCGCCGTGCTTTCGCCGGAGGCGCCGTTCCTGCCCGCGGGCGCGGTGCTCTCACCGGGGGTTGCGCCGGAGCGCGCACGCGACTGCGCCGGAACCGCCGCCGCCGGCGAGGTACGAGGGCGGCGGTCAGGCTCGCGCTGCCTGCCACGCTCGGCGAGGGTCGGCTCTCGCGGCATCGGCAGCCTTCGCCTTGGCCAGCGGCGCGCGCGCGCCGAGCGGCGCGCGGGCAGGCCGACCCGCGTGCGCCGCGGCGTCCTCAGCTGGTGCGTCCGTGGCGGCGGTCGGGTCGCGGCGGTCCTCTCCGCGCAAGGCGACATCCGGTTGATTCTCACGACGGCTCCGGGCCATCGCGCCGCGGGCGGCGTCCGTACCGGATCATCCGTGCGGCGCGCGCGCCGCGCCTACCGCTCGTCATACAGCCTTCGCCCGGGGGTGCTCGGCACCCGCCGCTCGTCGCGGGTGGTGCTGGGCACGTCGCGCGGTCGCGTGCACTACCTGGCGGTCGCCGACCGGCGCCTCGTGAAGCGCCCTGGCCTCCTCCGCGCCTACCTCCGGCGCGGCCTGCGCTAACCGCCGGAACACCGCGTTACGCGCGCTTAAAACCCCCGGGACGCCGGGTGGCCCATTGCTAGACTGGCCACCCAGGTGGTCTGACACCCCTTTCTCAGCAAAAAGGTCCGATCGGCCGATAGCGAAGGAAAGGGGAGAACAGGCTCCCGCCGATCCCGATCCTAAGGAACCCGCTGTGTTCGAGCGCTTCACCGAACGGGCCCGCCAGGTGGTCGTCCTCGCGCAAGAGGAAGCCCGGATCCTGAAGCACAACTACATCGGCACCGAGCACATCCTGCTCGGCCTCCTCCGCGAGGAGGAGGGTCTTGCCGCGCGCGTGCTCGAGTCGCTCGAGATCACGGTCGAGCGCGTCCGCGCGCAGGTGGTTCGCATCGTCGGGTCGGGCGAGGAGGTCACGAGCGGGCAGATCCCGTTCACGCCGCGCGCGAAGAAGGTGCTCGAGCTGGCGCTGCGCGAAGCGCTGTCGCTCGGGCACAACTACATCGGCACCGAGCACATCCTGCTCGGCCTCGTGCGCGAGAACGAGGGCGTCGCCGCCCGCATCCTGCTCGACTTCGACGCCGACTCGGAGAAGATCCGCAACGAGGTCATCCGCATGCTGTCCGGCCCCGGCGGCCGCCGCCAGGGCCAGCAGGGCGGAGCGGGCACGGGCGAGGGCAAGAAGTCCTCGAAGCTGCTCGACCAGTTCGGCCGCAACCTGACCAAGCTCGCGAGCGAGGGCAAGCTCGACCCCGTGGTCGGCCGCGAGACCGAGATCGAGCGGATCATGCAGATCCTCTCGCGCCGCACGAAGAACAACCCCGTGCTCGTCGGCGAGCCCGGCGTCGGCAAGACCGCCGTCGTCGAGGGCCTCGCGCAGCGCATCACGAGCGGCGAGGTCCCGGAGCTCCTGAAGAACAAGCAGATCTACACGCTCGACCTGGCGGCGCTCGTCGCCGGCTCGAAGTACCGCGGTGAGTTCGAGGAGCGCCTGAAGAAGGTGATGAAGGAGATCACCCAGCGCGGCGACATCATCCTGTTCATCGACGAGCTGCACAACCTCGTCGGCGCGGGCGCCGCCGAGGGCGCCATCGACGCGGCCTCGATCCTGAAGCCGGCGCTCGCCCGCGGTGAGCTGCAGACCGTCGGCGCCACCACGCTCGACGAGTACCGCAAGTACCTCGAGCGCGACTCCGCGCTCGAGCGCCGCTTCCAGAAGATCGCCGTGGACCAGCCCTCCACCGACGAGGCCGTCCAGATCCTGAAGGGCCTTCGGGAGCGCTACGAGCAGCACCACCGCGTCACGATCACCGACGAGGCGCTCGGCGCCGCCGCCGAGCTGGCCGACCGCTACATCTCCGACCGCTTCCTGCCCGACAAGGCGATCGACCTGATCGACGAGGCCGCCTCGCGCGCCCGCATCAAGGCGATGACCGCGCCGCCGATGTTCCGCGACCTCGAGGAGGAGATCGAGCAGACGCGGCGCGAGAAGGAGGCGGCGATCGAGGCGCAGGAGTTCGAGAAGGCGGCGAACCTGCGTGACCAGGAGCGCCAGCTCACGAACAAGAAGCGCGACCTCGAGGAGCAGTGGCGCACCGGCGAGTCCGGCGAGCGCCCCGAGATCGGCGAGGAGGAGATCGCCGACATCGTCTCGATGTGGACCGGCATCCCCGTCTTCAAGCTCACCGAGGCCGAGACCCAGAAGCTCATCCGCATGGAGGAGGAGCTGCACAAGCGCGTCGTCGGCCAGAACATGGCGATCCAGGCCGTCTCGAAGGCGATCCGCCGCTCGCGCGCGGGCCTCAAGGATCCGAAGCGCCCGACGGGCTCGTTCATCTTCCTCGGCCCCTCGGGCGTCGGCAAGACCGAGCTCGCGCGCACGCTCGCCGAGTTCCTCTTCGGCGACGAGGAGGCGATGGTCCGGATCGACATGTCGGAGTACATGGAGAAGCACTCCGTGTCGCGGCTCGTCGGCTCGCCTCCCGGCTACATCGGATACGACGAGGGCGGCCAGCTCACCGAGGCCGTGCGGCGCAAGCCCTACAGCGTGCTCCTGCTCGACGAGATCGAGAAGGCGCACCCGGACGTCTTCAACATCCTGCTCCAGATCCTGGAGGACGGCCGGCTCACCGACGCCCAGGGCCGGACGGTGGACTTCCGCCACGCGATCGTGATCATGACCTCGAACATCGGGGCCCAGGAGATCGCGCGCAACACGCCGCTCGGCTTCGCCGTGTCGGACGACGAGACCGGCATCACCTACGAGGACATGAAGAACCGGATCATGGGCGAGCTCAAGAAGGTCTTCCGGCCCGAGCTGCTCAACCGCATCGACGAGGTCATCGTCTTCCACAAGCTCTCGAGGGATGAGATCTTCGAGATCGTCGAGCTGCTCCTGCTGCGGATCCGCGCGTCGATGGCCGAGCGCGAGCTGTCGCTCAACCTCTCCGACGAGGCGAAGGACCTGCTGGTCGAGAAGGGCTGGGACCCGTCCATGGGCGCCCGCCCGCTCCGCCGCGCGATCCAGCGCTACATCGAGGATCCGCTGGCTGACGAGGTGCTCAAGGCGAGCATGCCCGCCGGCTCCACCATCGAGGTGAGCCGCGCGGGGGAGGGCGACGACCCCGAGGTCACGATCCGCATCGTCGAGCCGAAGGGCCGCAAGCGCGAGCCGGTCGCCGTCGGCGGGCGCGAGAGCGAAGCCGGCGCGGAGGGCTCGTCCGAGGGCGGCGAGGGCTCGTCCCTGCCCGACGACCCCGAGGTCCTGCCGGAGGTGCCCGACGCGCCGCCGGAGGAGCCCGAGGGCAAGGCCGAGAAGGCCTGACCCCCGGAAGCGTGCCCGGCACGTTTCATAGGTAGCGTCATCCCCTTGGATCCCGTCGAGATCAAGGTCCGCGACAGCGGGCCGTACAAGGTCACCGGTCCGATCAGGCTGATCGACGCCGACGGCAACGAGTTCGACCTGCCCGATGACGGCAGGCCAATCGTGCTCTGCCGCTGCGGGCAGTCGAGCACGAAGCCGTTCTGCGACGCGACCCACAAGCGCAACGGCTTCGAGGCGCCTGAGCGGGTTGTGGCGGAGGCCGACGCCGGGGCGCCGCCTTCGCCCGAGCCCTGAGGCTCGCGGCTCACCCCTGCGCCAGCCCCGTCCGGCTCACCGCACGATGTGGAACGCACGCTCGCGCCGGGGTCCGAACCTGAAGACGGCGAAGTCGTCATCGAGCGTCGCGACCCGGACGACCCCGAGGCGCTGCATCACCGCGAAGCTCGTGCGATCCACGAGCGAGAAGTCCTGATCGGCGAATACAAGCCCGATCTCCCAGGCGACGTCGAGGTCTGCCAGGCCGACGGGCTCGACCCGCGCGGCGCCTCCGCGGATCCCTTGCCAGAAGCGCTCGGCCTCCGCGCGACCGAGTCGCCAGCGGAGCAGCGTCCAGGACTCGACCAGGACGTGGTCGGTGGTGACCAGCGACTCGCCGGCGGCCAGCGCGCGCCGCGCCCGTTCGGCACCCGCGTCGGCGTCGTCGGCCGCGGCGTAGAAGGCCGAGCTGTCGACGAACAGGCTCAAGCCCCCGGCCGACGCGTCTCGTGCTGCCGCTCGGCGTCGAGCGCCTCCGCCAGGTAGCGATCCTTATGTCTTGCGACGTCCGAGCCGGCCGATCGGCCCAGGCTGAAGATCGATGCCACGTCGCCGCCGGCCGCCGGCTCTCCGAGGTCCCGGGCCACCAGGCGCCGGACGTACTCGGCGAGGGAGATCCCCATGTCCGAGGCTCGCCGCCTTGCCAGGCGGTGAGACTCGGCATCGAGCGTGATCTGAGTTCTCACCACCATGATGGCACCATCATAACATCACTCCACGGCGGGGGCGAAAGCGTCCACCTCGCTCCCTACCTTTGACGGATGTCCTTCGTCTGCTCCTCCTGCGCCCACGAGAGCGCCAAGTGGCACGGCCGCTGCCCCGGCTGCGAGGAGTGGAACACGCTCGTGGAGGAGCGGGCGGCGGCGCGGCCCCGCGGAGGCTCGGGCGCGGCCTCGCGGCGGGCGGCGAAGGCGCTGCGGCCGGTCGCGCTGGCCGACGTCGCGGCCCCGGCCCTCAGGCGGCTCTCCACGGGCATCGGGGAGCTCGACCGCGTGCTGGGCGGCGGCCTCGTGCCGGGCTCGCTCGTGCTGATCGGGGGCTCACCCGGGATCGGCAAGTCCACCATCACCGGGAGCGCACTCGGCAACCTCGCCGCGGCCGGGCGGAGCGTGCTCTACGTCTCGGGCGAGGAGTCGGCGGCGCAGGTGAAGCTGCGCGCGGAGCGCCTGGGCCCCGACGCGCTGCTGGTCCCGGTGGTCGCCGAGACCGACCTCGACGCCGTGGTCGCCACCCTCGAGGCCGAGCGGCCCGACGTCTGCGTGGTCGACTCGGTGCAGACCCTGTACGCGCCGGAGCTCACGGGCGCCCCCGGCTCCGTCGGGCAGGTGCGGGAGGTGGCCGGCCGGCTCATGCGCCTCGCCAAGCAGCGGGGCGTGGCGGTCGTCCTCGTCGGCCACGTCACGAAGGAGGGAGCGCTCGCCGGCCCGCGGGTGCTCGAGCACCTCGTCGACTGCGTGCTCCAGTTCGAGGGCGAGCGCGAGCGCACCTACCGCACGCTGCGGGCGCTCAAGAACCGCTTCGGGTCCACCAACGAGGTCGGCGTCTTCGAGATGGCCGAGAACGGCTTGGTCGAGGTGGAGGACGCCTCCGCCCGTTTCGTGGCAGAGGCCACCCGCGCGCCGGGGAGCGTCGTCCTCTGCGCGATGGAGGGCTCGCGCCCGCTGCTCGTGGAGGTGCAGGCGCTCGTCGCGCCCACGGAGCTCGTGCCCCCGCGCCGCGTGGCCAACGGCGTCGACCGCAACCGCCTGGCGCTCGTCCTCGCGGTGCTGGCGCGGCACGCCGGTCTGTCGCTCGGCGGCTCCGACGTGTTCGTCTCGCTGGCCGGGGGCGTGCGTGTGGACGAGCCCG
>DATMJO010000015.1:0-2943 GCA_035553855.1 Thermoleophilaceae bacterium
CTTCCGTCCGGCGAGAGGCCGATCCCGTTCGGCGAGTCGAGCGGCGCGATCGCCTCCCTGATCTCGGATCCGTCGGCCTTCGCGTAGAAGACGCCCGTGCGGTCGGCGGTCCTGTGGTCGCGGATGCCGTGGTCGGTGAACCAGAAGCCACCATCCGAGTCGAAGACGAGGTCGTTCGGGCCGCGCAGCGGGCGGCCGTCACAGGAGTCGTATAGGACCTCCACCTCGCCGGAGGCAAGGTCGATCCGCTCGATGCGGCCGCCCTCGTAGTCCGGGTTCGGCTGCACCGGGAACAGCATGTCGCCCGGAAGCTCGACGTAGGCGAACGAGGCGCCGTTGTTCGCCACGTACAGCTTTCCGTCGGGCCCGATGGCCGCTCCGTTGGGGCCGCCACCCGGCTCCGCGACGGTCTCCACGGTCCCGTCCGGGGTGACGCGCGTGACCTTGCCCGCCGCGATCTCCACGAGCACGACCGAGCCGTCGTCCATCGCGATCGGGCCCTCGGGGAACTTCAGGCCGCCCGTGAGGTCCCTCAGCGCGGCCATCAGGCCACCTCGAGCTTCTCGATCACCGCGTCCTCGACCGGGCGGTCGCGGCCGTCGGTCTCGGCGCCCTCGATCTTGTCGACGGCGTCCATCCCGCTCGTGACCTTGCCGAACACGGTGTGCTTGCCGTCGAGCCACGGCGCAGCCGCCGTGGTCACGATGAAGAACTGGCTGCCGTTGGTGTTCGGTCCGGCGTTCGCCATCGCGAGGGCGCCGCGCTCGATCTTGTGCTGGTTGAACTCGTCCTCGAAGGTGTAGCCCGGTCCGCCGGTTCCGGTGCCCTCGGGGCAGCCTCCCTGGATCATGAAGTCACGGATCACGCGGTGGAAGACGAGGCCGTCGTAGAAGCCGTCTCCGGCGAGCTTCTTGAAGTTCTCGACCGTCTTCGGGGCATCCGCGTCGAACAGCTCGATCTCGATCGCGCCGTGGTTCGTGTGCATCGTCGCCATGCTCATCGGTTAGCTACCTCCAGTCGGAGCTCGTGGCCCCTGACGCTCTTTCCGGACACCTTCTCGACCACCTCGCCGGCGCGCTCCGCGGGGACGTGGACCACGCTGAAGCGCTCGAGCACGCGCACGTTCTGCACGTCCTCGCCCTCGAGATGCGAGTGGTCCACGATCGCGCCCACGAGGTCGGCGGGCTCGAGCCCCTGCGCCTTGCCGCCCCCGACGATCAGCTTCGCCAGCGGGACGGGCGCGGCGGCGCGGCGCGGCTTGGTGTGCCGGCGCCGGCGCACCTCCCGCACCTCGGGCTCGGGCGAGGCCGCCCGGGGCGCCTCCGCCTGCGCGTCCGGGACGGCGGCGTTCGCCACCTCGGGCTCGGGCTTCGCGGCGGGCGCCGGCTTCGGCCTGCCCTCGCGCTTGCCGGTCGCGCCCTGATACGGCGCGATCTCGGTCTTCGCGTGGCGCTCGATCGCCTCGAGGTCGCCCCGCTGCTTGGGAGTGATGATCGTGATCGCGCGGCCGGAGCGCCCCACGCGGCCGGTTCGGCCGATGCGGTGCACGTAGACGTCGGGCGAGTTCGGGGGGTCGTAGTTGAAGACGTGGGTCACGCCGGAGATGTCGAGCCCGCGGGCGGCGACGTCGGTCGCCACGAGCACGCGCTCCCGTCCGCCCTTGAACGCGAGCATCACGCCGTCGCGCTGGCCCTGGGACATGTCACCGTGGAGGGCCTTCACGCGGATGCCGCGGTCCTCGAGCGCTCGCGCGAGCCGGTCCGTTCCGATCTTCGTGCGCGCGAAGACGATCGCCTGGTCGGGCTTCTCGGCGCGCAGCGCCTTCGCGAGCGCATCCACCTTCTCGCGGTCGGGAACCTCGAGGTAGAACTGCTCGACGGTGTCGATCGTGAGCTGCGCGGCCCGGACCTTGATCGTGACCGGGTCGTAGAGCCACTGCTCGGCGAGCCGCTTGATCTCCGGAGGCATGGTGGCCGAGAACAACGCGGTCTGGCGGCCTCCGGGGCAGCGGCCGAGGATCTTCTCGACATCCTCGAGGAAACCGAGGTCGAGCATCTCGTCGGCCTCGTCGAGCACGACGTAGCGCGCCTCGTCGAGGATCAGGGCGTGGCGCCCCATCAGGTCCATCACGCGCCCCACCGTGCCGACGACGACCTGGCCGCCGCGGTTGAGGCGCGAGATCTGCGCGGGGATCGGCGCGCCGCCGAACACCGCCACGATCTCGATGCCGCGGCGCTCGCCGTAGGCGCGGAGCGCCTGGGTGACCTGGATGCAGAGCTCGCGCGTGGGGGTCAGGACGAGCGCCTGCACCACCTCCTGGTCCGGATCGACGAACTCGAGCAGCGGCAGCCCGAAGGCGGCCGTCTTGCCCGTGCCGGTCTGCGCCTGGCCGATCACGTCGCTGCCCGAGAGCAGGAGCGGGATCGTCTGCTCCTGGATCGGGGTCGGCTGCTCGTAGCCCAGGTGGGCGAGCGCCTCGACGAGCGGGGCGGAGAGTCCGAGATCTGCGAAGGGTGAGCTCATGAGCTTGGGTCGAGCAGGAGCTTGCCGCTCGTGCGGCGCGCCTGAAGGCTCTCGTGCACGGCGCGAACCTCCGAGAGGGGGAACGTGCCGCCGACTACGGCGCTGAGCTCGCCGCGCGCAGCGCGCTCGAAGAGGTCGGCCAGCGGCTCCTCCATCATCTCGCGCCGCCCGAGGCAGTGCATCAGCCAGAAACCGACTACGGCCTGACTGCGGCGCATGAGGGCTCCGCTCTGGAGTGTAGACGGCTCGCGACTGGCGATCCCGTAGGTGACGAGACGGCCGAACGGGGCGAGCGCCGCGAGGCACTCGTCGAAGATGCGGCCGCCCGCCATCTCGAACACGACGTCGACCTTCGCGCCGCCGTTCGCCTCGAGGATGGCCTCGGTGGTGGGCTCGATCGCCGCGTCCGCTCCCAGCCTG
>DATMJO010000016.1:0-65377 GCA_035553855.1 Thermoleophilaceae bacterium
GCCCACGCGCGCCTACATCGACGACCTGCCGAACGCCACCGTCCCCGGCGCCCCGCGCCCCGACACGCGCACCGGCGCGGTCGTGGCGGCGCCGCGCGCCAGCGCCCTGTCCGAGTGGATCGTGCGCGAGACGGCGGGCGACTTCACGATCCACCTTCCGACCGACGACGGCGCCGAGGAGGACCCGGGCCCGTCCGACACCGGTGGCTCCGCGCCCGTGCGCGGGACCCTCGCCGCGAGCGGCGCCGGCGACCTGACCGTGGTGGCCGGGCCGAGCGGATCGACGTTCGAGTTCCAGGCCTCCTCCGGCTGCGCCGACTTCCCGGAGGCCGAGGTGAACATCGACGGGCCGCTCCGCTCCGCCGGAAACCCGGCAGAGGGAACGCAAGGCTTCATCGACGCCCACCTCCACATGATGGCCTTCGAGTTCATCGGCGGGCGCTCCCGCTGCGGCCGCCCCTGGCATCCGTACGGGATCACCCGCGCGCTCGTGGACTGCCCCGACCACGAGCCGGGCGGCGCCGGCGCGATGCTCGAGACCGTGCTCTCCGGCGTCGCCACGCACGACACCAAGGGGTGGCCCGATTTCCCCTACTGGCCGAAGTACAACTCGCTCACCCACGAGCAGGTGTACTACCGCTGGATGGAGCGCGCGTGGCGCGGCGGGCTCGGGATGTTCACCAACCTGCTCGTGGACAACAACGCGCTCTGCGAGGCCTGGTACTACAAGAAGCGGAGCTGCAACGAGATGGACGGCGTGCGGCTCCAGGCGCAGCGCCTGCGCGAACTGGAGCGCTACGTCGACGCTCAGTGGGGCGGCCCGGGCAAGGGCTGGTTGCGGATCGTCACCGATCCCTTCCAGGCGCGGCGCGTCATCAACGAGGGCCGCCTCGCGGTCGTGATGGGCATCGAGGTCTCGGTCCTGTTCGACTGCGGCATCGTCGCCGGCGTGCCCCAGTGCGACGAGGACGACATCGACCAGCGCCTCGCGGAGGTCCACGACCTCGGCGTCCGCCAGATGGAGTTCGTCAACAAGTTCGACAACGCCCTCAGCGGCGTTACGGGCGACAACGGCACGACCGGCATCGTCGTGAACACGGGCAACTTCGCCGACACCGGGCAGTGGTGGCAGATGGAGACCTGTCCCGGTGACCGCCACGCGCACAAGCACGACAGGCGGCAGACGAACCTCGGCGACGACGGAAGATCGAAGCCGCTCACCGGCCGCGACGCGATCTTCGGCGGCGTGCTCCAGGTGGCGGGCACGACCGGCGTCGCTCCGGTCTACCCGGAGGGCCCGCACTGCAACGTGCGCGGGCTCACCGACCTCGGGCGTCACCTGCTCGACCGCATGGCCGAGCGCGGAATGCTGTTCGACCCCGACCACATGTCGACGCGTGGCCGCGACGAGGCCCTCGACCACCTCCAGGCCCGCGGCTACGGCGGCGTCGTGTCGAGCCATTCATGGTCCGACGACACCGTGTACGAGCGAATCCTCGAGATGGGCGGCGTGGTCACGCCCTACGCGGGCGGGTCGACCGGCTTCCTCGACAAGTGGCGCCAGACGCGCGCCTGGGCCGACGGGCGCTACCTGTTCGGCATCGGCTACGGCGCCGACACGAACGGCTTCGGCAGCCAGGGCGGCCCGCGCAGCCCGGCGCCCGGCAAGGGCGTGAGCTACCCCTTTACGGCCTTCGGCGGCGTAGAGGTCGCGAAGCAGCGCAGCGGCAACCAGGTCTACGACATCAACACCGACGGCGTGGACCACTACGGCCTCTACCCGGACTGGATCGAGGACATCCGCGTGCAGGCCGGCGCCGATGCCGACCAGTTCGTCGAGGACATGCTGCTCGGGCCGGAGGCGTTCCTGCAGACCTGGGAGCGCTCGCTCGGGATCGAGAACAACGCCTGCCTCGACCCGCGCGTCACGCCGGCCACGCCGGCCCAGGCGAGCGCGATCGCGGTGGGCACGCGCTACGAGGACGTGCTCGCGGTGCTCGGGCAGCCCGGCAGCCGCGACGGCGCCACCTTCGGCTACTGCCTCTCGGAGGGCAGCGCGGATGTGGCCTTCGCGGCCGACGGCCGCGTCGCCTCGGTGTCTACCTCGCCATAGGGCGAAGGGAAAGCCCCGGGCGGGTACAACTCGCCGGTGGCCCGGACTCCCGCGACCCGTCATGCGCTCGGATTCGCCGTCAAGGTGCTGGGCGACGGCGGCCTGCCGTCACATGACACCCGCCGCTGGGCCTCCTCCCCGCACCTGAGGCACTCACTCGAGCGCCTCGAGGCGATCCTCGCCTACCTCGACCGCCATGACATCCGCATGTACCGGCTCGCGACCGCCCTCGCGCCCTACGCCAGCCATCCCGAGCTGACGCAGTTCCACGGGCAGCTCGGCGAATGCGAGGAGGATCTCGCCCGGATCGGGGCGCTGGCCCGGCAGCTCGGGATCCGCCTGTCCTCCCATCCCGGCCAGTACACCGTGCTGAACTCGGAGGATCCGGACGTGCAGGTCAACGCCGCGGCCGAGCTGGAGGTGCAGGCGCAGCTCTTCGACGCGATGGGCCTCGGGCCGGAGGCGGTGGTCGTGCTGCACGTCGGCGGCGCCGCGGGCGGCGTGGCGCAGGGCGCCGAGCGCTTCCTCCGCGGGTTCGAGCTCCTCTCCGAGCGGGCCCGCGCCCGTCTCGTCATCGAGAACGACGACCGCTCGTACGGGATCGCGGCCGTCGCCGGCCTGGCGGAGCGGTGCGGCCTGCGCGTCGTCTGGGACGCCCTCCACCACCACTGCCACGATCCCGAGAGCATGCCCGAGCGGGACGCGCTGGCGGCCGCGCTCGGCACCTGGCCGGAGGACCAGGTGCCGAAGATCCACTACTCCTCGCCGCGCCTCGACGTGGAGGAGCGGCGGGTGAAGAGGGACCGGCGGATGGAGCGGCAACTCGTCCTCCCCCAGCTCAGGGCCCACGCCGACCTCATCGACCCGCTCGGCTTCGAGCGCTTCCTTCGCGATGCCCGCGACCTGCGCGACTTCGACGTGATGCTCGAGGCAAAGGCGAAGGATCTCGCGCTCCTGCGCCTGCGCGAGCAGCTCGCCGCGCGCGGCTTCGAGTTCGGTGCGGGCTCCCTCGTCCTGCCCCACAGCGCGGAGACCGCGCCTCCGTCAGCGCGCTAGAAGCCGGCGGGAGCGGGTCTGCTCCTGCCTCTCGACCGAGCTTCCGATCACCCAGAGAGTGGGGGCCCAGAGCCCGGCGAAGAGAGCGCGGCGCTCCGCGTTGCCGCGCTCCTCCTGATCCACCGTCTTGGCGCGGATCCAGAGGCCGATGCAGATTACGACCGTTCCAAGGGACCAGCCATGGAAGAACCAGCCCCGGAGGCCTGCGCGGTGGATGAGCCCGGAGATCATGGGCGGAGGCTACCCGCGGCGCTCGCCGCCGAACCTCCAGGTTCGCCGCCCGGCCGGCGAGGGTAGCCGAGAGCCGATGGCGAGCATTTCCCTCTCCCGCCGGGTGGCGACGGCCGCTCGCTGGCCTCTCGGGGTGGGGCTCACCTCCTGGCGCTACCTCTGGCGGACAACGCCGCTCTCTCGCCGCGAGCTCGGCGGCGACCTCGACGAGCACAGGGCCCCGGAGTTCCCCGAGGACTTCGACCGGGAGGGTCTTCAGCGCCCGCGCGGGGGCGCCGGCCCGATGTTCCACCGCCGCTACCGGATCCGGATCGCCGATCCGAAGATCTCCGCGAAGGATCTGATGGAGACGATCCGCAAGGACCCCGATGTCTTCGCGCCATCCGAGTTCGCAACCTTCGAGAAGGCCGGCGACGGTGACTCGGACACGATCTGCCGTCCCGGAGAGGAGTTCGTCGTGCGGATGCCGGGGCCGTGGGACGGGCCGGTGCGGGTCGTGAGCGTGACCGACTCGTGCATCCGCCTCGCGACGCTCGAGGGACACCTCGAGGCGGGGCAGATCGAGTTCCGGGCGATCGAGGAGGACGGGCTCCTCGTGTTCACGATCGAGTCGTGGGCGCGCAGCTCGTCGCGGCTGACCGACCTGCTCTACGACCGCCTGCGCATGGCGAAGGAGATCCAGGTCCATATGTGGGTCTCCTTCCTCGAGCACGGAACCCAGCGAACGGGTGGTCGCCGCCGCGGCTGCGTCGAGATCCGCACGCGGCGCGTGGACGAGCCGCCCGATGCCTGACCCAGGGCGAACCGCCGATCCGCGGGCACACTGTGCGCTCGAGCGGCTGCGGACCGCAAAGGTCAACTTCGACCCGTCCACCCTCTCCGCGGGAGCGGGATGGCAGTACGACGAGCGTCTCCAAGAGCTTCCGGACGAGGCGCCCGGCAGGCCGGCGGCCAACGGCTCCTGGGCGGTCGCCCGCCGGCTCATGCGCGGGTACGAGTTCGCGGACCCGTCGATCGTGCGCGCGTTCTACGACCGCGAGGCTCCACTCGAGGGACGCGACATGCTCCTGCAGGTGCGCTTCCACGTGCTGCGTTTCCGCGTCGGCTGCCGCGTGGCGAGCGTCTACGAGCACGACGAGGAGGTCGACGGAAGGGACGCGACCATCTGGGGCTGGAGCTACCGCACTCTCGAGGGCCATTTCGAGCAGGGCGAGATGCACTGGCAGGTTCTCAAGTGGCCCAGCGGCGAGGTCGCCTTCCGGATCAGGGCCTGGTCGCGGCGAGCGAACGACCCGAACCCGCTCATCCGTCTCGGGTTCCGGCTCTTCGGGCGGCGGGAGCAGCTGCGCTTCTACCACAGCACCTGCGAGCGCATGGAGCGCCTCACCCGCGAGGCGCTCAGGGCGGAGGGCGACGAGGCGGCCTTCCTGGAGGTGGCACGCCGTTCGACGGCGCGCCCCGCACCGGAAGCAGAGCCCGATCAGCAGGAGCTGGCAAAGAACGCAGATCCCAGCCGGAAGGACGCCCGATGAGCAACGAGATGATCGCGATCTACCTGCGGGACCACTCGGCCATCGCCGCGGGAGGCGTGGCGCTCGCGCAGCGGGCCGCGGCCAATGGAGAGGGCACCGACTTCGGACGCTGCGCGGAGTCGCTGGTGAGCGAGCTCGAACGCCACGACGAGGCCATGCTCGCGGTGTTGCGCGCGATCGGAGCGCGCCCGAGCCGGCTGAAGCGCGCCGGAGCGCGACTGGGGGAGCGCGCCGGACGGCTGAAGCTGAACGGACGCGTCGTCTCGGGGTCGCCACTCAGCCCGGTGACGGAGGCGGAGGGACTTCTCGCCGTTCTCGGCGCCCACCTCCTCGCCTGGAGCGCCCTGGAGCGGCTCGGCGACGGCGCGCTCCCGGCGGGCGTGGACGCCGGGGCGCTCGCCACTTCCGCCCGCGAGAGCATCGCCGGAGTCGAGCGGCATCGCCTCGACCTGCTCGAGGCAGCGGTCCGGGGCTGACGGCCTGGATCGAGGCTACGGGTGAGGATCAACCGGCGCACGTCCGGTGAGGTGACGCTCGGCGAGGAGAACCGCGTCATCGTGCTCGCCGAGGACTGAGCCGGCGCCTGCGAACATGCCTCATGGCCCGCCGCGCGCTTGTGACCGGAGCGACAGGATTCGTCGGCGGGCGCCTCGCGGCCCGGCTGGCCGGCGGTGGCTGGGACGTGCGCTGCCTGGTCCGCAGCCGCGAGCGCGCAGCAAGCCTGGAGCGCGACGGCTTCGACCTGCACGAGGGCGACGCGCTCAAGCCCGAGACGCTGCGGGGGATGGGCGAGGGCGTGGAGGTCGCCTACTACCTGATCCACGCGATGGGCCGCGGCGGCGATGCGTCCTTCGAGGAGCGCGAGCGCGAGGCCGCCGAGGCGTTCGCCCGCACCGCGAAGGATGAGGGCGTGGGCCGCGTCGTCTACCTCGGCGGACTGGGCGACAGCCCACAGTCGAAGCACCTCCGCAGCCGGCACCAGACCGCCAGGCTCCTGGAGGCGGAGGGGCCGCCGCTCACCTACTTCCGCGCGGGGATGGTGGTCGGCGCGGGGAGCGAGTCCTACCGGACCCTCCGCTACCTCGTCCAGCGCCTCCCCGCGATGATCGCGCCCGCCTGGCTGCGCAACCGCACCCAGCCGATCGGCATCGACGACGTTCTCTGCTACCTCGCAGCAGCCCCTGACGTGGAGGCGTCGGCGCGGGAGGTCCAGATCGGCGGTCCCGACGTCGTGACCTACGGGGACATGCTCGACCACATGGCCGAGGCGCTCGGCAAGCGCCCGCGGCCGAAGATCCCGGTGCCGCTGCTCACCCCATGGCTCTCGTCGCTCTGGATCGGGCTGGTCACGCCGGTCGACGCTGCCGTCGCCCGGCCGCTCGTGGAGGGGCTTGCGACCGACACCGTCGTGACCGACCCGTCGGGCGCGAAGCTGTTCGAGGTCGAGCCCCGTTCGTTCGACGACGCGCTGCGCGCCGCGATCGCGGAGGACCCGGACCTGCGCTCCTGAGGGATGAAAAAGAGGTCCCTGGCACCGTTTTTTCATCCCGTCGTATCCTCGCCGCCGTGGCCGGGCTACGCCTCAGCATCCTCGACCAGTCGCCGGTGCCGGAGGGGTCGACCGGCGCGGATGCGATCCGCAACACCCTCGACCTCGCCGAGCTGGCCGACAGCCTGGGCTTCCACCGCTACTGGCTGGCCGAGCACCACGGCCCGCCGATGCTGGCGAGCTCGAGCCCCGAGGCGCTGATCGGACCACTCGCGATGCGCACCGGGCGCATCCGGCTCGGCAGCGGCGGCGTGATGCTCCCGCACTACAGCCCCTACAAGGTGGCGGAGACCTTCAGCGTGCTCGCCGCTCTCGCGCCGGGCCGGGTCGACCTGGGCCTCGGCCGCGCGCCGGGCACCGATCCGTACACGGCCTTCGCGCTCCAGCGCGACCGGCGCCAGGCCGCTCCGGACGACTTCCCGGAGCAGCTCGCCGAACTGCTCGCCTACCTCGGCGACGGCCTCCCCGAGGGCCATCCGTTCGCGCGCCTCGCGGCGCTCCCCGGCGACCCGGAGCGACCAGAGCCGTGGCTGCTCGGCTCCTCGCCCCAGAGTGCGATCTGGGCCGCCGAGCTGGGCCTTCCGTATTCGTTCGCCGACTTCATCAACCCGGACGGGGCGGCGATCGCGGCCACTTACCGCGAGCGCTTCCAGCCCTCGCGCTGGGGCGCGGAGCCGCGCGTGACCGTGGGCGTACTCGCGGTCTGCGCCGAGACGGGCGAGGAGGCGCAGCGGCTCGCGGCAAGCGGACGGATGCTCCACCGGATGCTGCGTGCGGGGCGGCCCATCCAGGTGCCCCCACCGGAGAAGGCACTGCGCTTCCTCGAGTCTCAGGGGGCGGGCACGGCCACACCGGGCCGGCGGGGCGTCGTGGGCGGCCCGGAGGAGGTCCGCGCCGGGATCGAGGCCGTCGCCGAGGCCTACGGCGCCGACGAGATCCTGGTACTCACGATCACCCACGACCACGGCGCGCGGCGACGCTCCCACGAGCTGCTGGCGGAGGCGCTGGGGATCGGCGCCACGCAGGAGATCGGACCAGCGGAAACGACCCCCATTGCCCCAACGTGCCCCGGCTCTGTAGGTTGCTCTCCGCAAGACGGCGAAAGGGAGGAACCCAAACCGATGGATCCGCAACGGCTTCACGAGATCTCGCTCTTCAAGAACTTCCCCCTGTCCGACATCGAGGAGATCTCGCCGTTCGCGGACGAGGTCTCGGTGCCGGAGGGCAAGGTGCTTGTCAGGGAGGGCGACTACTCGTACCAGTTCATGGCGATCGAGGAGGGGACCTGCGAGGTCACCCGCGACGGTGGGCACGTCGCCGACCTCGGTCCCGGGGACTTCTTCGGCGAGCTGGGCCTGCTCGAGAAGAGCCTCCGCACGGCCACGGTGACCGCCAAGACCCCGATGCGGCTCATCACCCTCGACGGCTGGGACATGAAGCGCGTCGAGCGCGCGATGCCGGGCGCGATCGAGCGGCTCCGCGATATCGTCGAGGAGCGCCGCCCGCCGGGCTCCTAGGCCGGAGCCTCGGGCAGCCCGCGGACCAGCCGCCAGGCGAAGTAGAGCTGCACCACGGCGAACCCGATCTCGAGCCCGCGTTCGGGCACCTCGTTGGCGATGACGACGCCCGCGACCACCCCCACGGGGGACAGCACGCCGATCAGCACGCCGTCGCGCAGCCGCAGGTTGCCGTAGTGCTGCTGGCGCCACGCGCCCGCGCCCGCCACGACGACGACGGCGAGCAGCGAGGTGGCCTCGGCCTCGAGCTGGCCCTCGCCCAACAGGATCACGAGCCCCGGTACGAAGATCACCCCGCCGCCCACGCCGAGCAGCCCGCTCGTGACGCCTGCGACGAAACCGACCGCGAGGATCGCCGCGAGCTCGACGGGGTCCATCAGAACACCAGCACCGCGGCCGACGCGACGAGCAGCGCTGCGAAGGCGAGCGCGACCCTGCGCGGCTCGATCCGCTGCTGGAGCGCCGTCCCGGCGAGCGCGCCGACGACCGCGGGCACGGCGATCAGGAGCGCGGCGAGCGGATCGACGTTCCCGTAGAGGCCGTGAACCCCCGCCCCGAGCGCGCCGATCAGGACGATCGCCGCAAGCGAGGTGGCGGCGGCCTCGCGCTCGCCGTACCCCAGCCAGATGATCAGGAGCGGCACGATGATCGTCCCGCCGCCCACTCCGAACAGGCCGCTGAACACGCCGGCCGCGGTGGCGATCGCCACGAGCCGGGCGAGGCGGGAGGACATGGGCGGGCATACTAAGGCGCGTGCACACGTCCGCTCCAGACACGCTCGCGGAGGCGCTCCGGCCGGTATGGGAGGCGCGCGAGCAGGCCGCCGTCTTCTGCGACGTCGACGGCACCCTGTCCGACATCGTGCCCCGGGCCGAGGACGCGCACGTGCCGCAGAAGACCGCCCGCCTGCTCGCCTCGCTCGCGCGCCGCTATCGCCTGGTGGCCTGCGTCTCCGGTCGCTCGGCGACCGACGCGCGCCGCCTCGTGGGCGTCGGCAGCATCACCTACGTCGGCGCGCACGGGGCCGAGGTGCTCGACGCGCGCGGCAGCTACCCCGAGGTCCTGCCCGCGTTCGAGACCTGGCGCGAGCCCGTGCGGCGCTTCTCCACCAAGCAGGACAACAAGGAGCTGCGGCTGCTCCGCATCCGGATCGAGGACAAGGGCCCGATCATGGCCTTCCACTGGCGGGGTGCGCCGGACGAGAGCGCGGCCCGCACCCGGCTCGAGGGAGTGGCCGCGGAGGCCGAGGCGGCCGGGCTGGCCACCCACTGGGGCCGCAAGGTCCTCGAGGTGCGCCCGCCCGTGCCCGTCGACAAGGGGCAGGCGATCCGGGAGCTGGTGCGCCGGACCGGGGTGAGCCACGCCGTGTTCGGCGGTGACGACGTCACCGACCTCGACGCCTTCGCCGCCCTCGACGCGCTGGTCGAGGGCGGGTCACTCACCTGCGGCCTCAAGATCGGCGTGAGCTCCGACGAGGGGCCGTCCGCGATCGTGGACCGGGCCGACGTCGCGGTCGCCGGCGTCCCGGGCTTCCTCCAGGTGCTCGAGCTGCTCGCCGCGGATCCCCGCTAGTGCGCTTCGTCGACTTCCTGCGCACATCCGTGCTGCTCTTCGGCGGCGCAGCGACCGCCCTCGGTGTCGTCGGCATCGCCGGCGCGAACGCGAAGGACGACACGGTGCTGCTCTACGTCGCCGCGGGCTGGTGGACGCTGGCCGCCCTCGCCGGCCTCTGGATGGGCAGGCGGAGCGCGGTCAGCACGAGCATCGAGCGGCTGCTCTCCTCCGCGCGTGCGGCAACGTCGCTGCCGGAGCTGGAGCCCGGCGCCGTGCTCTTCAACCGTCTCTGGGGACTGGCCGTGTTCACGGTCGCGGCCGGGGCGGTGGCCTTCCTGATCCCCCAGGTCCCGGCGATCGGCGCCGGCTACCTGCTCATCGTGGCCCTCGGCTGGCGAAAGCAGTCGAGCGCGGTCGAGGCGATCGAGATGCGCGACGGCGTCCAGTTCCACCTCGAGCGCACCTCGCCCTTCAAGCCGACCCGCCTGATCCGCACCGCCGGCTTCCGCCGGATCACCCCCGTCGACTGACCGCTACCGGCCGCGCTTGCGGAGCCGGTCGAGCTGCTTCCAGGTGCGCGTGTTCGCCACGTCGTCCGCGGTGAGCCAGGCACGACGCGCCGTCGCGATCCCGTAGCGCATGTTCGAGAGCGTGTTCACGCCGTGTGCGTCGGAGTCGATCACGATCCGGGCGCCCGCCTCGGCAGCCAGGCGCGCGTTCACCTCGTCGAGGTCGCGCCGGTCGGGGTTCGCGTTGATCTCGAGGAACGTCCCGGTGCGGGCGGCCGATTCGGCGAGCGCCTCGACGTTCACGGCGTAGGGGTCGCGCCGCTCGATCAGGCGCCCCGTGGGGTGCCCGATCGCGTCGACCAGGGGGTGTTCCATCGCCCTCACGATGCGCTCGGTCATCTCGCGCTCGCCCATCCGGAACGAGGTGTGCACGCTCGCCATGACCCAGTCCAGCTCTGCGAGCAGGTCGTCGTCGTAGTCGAGCGTGCCGTCCGGGAGGATGTTCACCTCGGAGCCCGCGAGGACGCGGAAGCCCTTCGTCGCCGCGTCCACCTCGCGGACCCGCTCGATCAGCTCGCGCAGGTCGTCCGGCGAGACGTGGTTGCCGAAGCCGTGGCTCGCCGAGTGGTCGGTGATCGCCAGGTACTCGTAGCCGCGGCCCCTCGCCGCCTCGACCATCTGCTCGATCGTGTTGCGACCATCGCTCGCGACGGTGTGGCAGTGCAGCTCGCCGCGGATGTCGGCCTCGCGCACGAGGTCAGGCAGCGTGCCCTCGCGCGCCGCTCTCAGCTCGCCCCGGTTCTCCCGCAGCTCGGGCTCCACGTGCTCCATGCCGAGCAGGCGGTAGACCTCCTCCTCGGTCGCGCACGCGTGGGTGATGCCGGTGGCGTCGTCGGTCACCCCGTACTCGGAGACGTGCAGGCCCCGCTTGACCGCCTCGGTGCGGAGCGCCTCGTTGTGCTGCTTTGAGCCCGTGAAGTGCTGGAGCAGGTTCCCGAGGTTCTCCGGCGGGACGATGCGGAGGTCCACGGGGATACCGCTGTGGGTGACGCCGCGGGCGCCCGCGTCGCCCGCGACGCTCGCCTCCGCGAGTCCGGGCAGCTTCGCGAACGCCTCGGCGAGTGCCCGCGGATCGGTGGCGGTGGCGACGATGTCGAGGTCCTTGCAGGTCTCGGCCCAGCGGCGCGCGCTGCCGGCCAGCTCCACGAAACAGGCGGCGGGGTGCTCGCGCAGGGCGGCGACGAGCGGCTCCGCCGCCTCCAGCGCCTTCGACAGCAGGAGCCGCGACCGCGGGCTGCCGTCCACGCCGGCGGCCAGCGCCGCGAGGACGTTCTCCTCGGCCTTCGGGCCGAAGCCCTTGACCGCGCGGAGTTGCTCCGTCTCCGCCGCGTGCCTGAGCTTGTCGAGCGAGTCGATTCCCAGCTGCTCGAACAGCAGCCGCGCGCGCTTCGGGCCGAGGCCCGGGATGCGCGTCACCTCCACGAGGCCGGGTGGGAACTTCGCCTTCAGCTTCTCGGCGGACGGGATCGAGCCCGTCTCGAGCAGGGTGGCGATCTTCTCGGCGATCGTCTTCCCCACGCCGGGCAGCTCCTCGGCGCGGCCCTGCCGGGACAGCTCCGCCACCGAGGCGCCCGCATCGCGGATCGCCTTCGCCGCGTTGCGGTAGGCGACGACGCGGTAGACGACGGCGCCGTCCAGCTCGTAGAGGTCCCCGAGCTCGTCGAAATGGGCTGCGATCTCCGCGTTGCGCATCGGCTGTCCGTAGCCTAGGGCGCTCGTGACCGCCGCCTGGCTCGTCGTCCCGACCTACAACGAGGCCGAGAACCTCGAGCCGTTCGTGCGCGCCGTCCTGCCCCGCCTGGCCGAGGCCGCGCCGGAGCACCGGCTGCTGGTCGTCGACGACTCCTCTCCCGATGGCACCGGGGAGATCGCGGACGCGCTCGCGGCCGAGCTGGACGCCGTCGAGGTGCTGCATCGCAGCGCCAAGGAGGGCCTCGGGCCCGCCTACGTCGCGGGCTTCCGGCGCGCGCTTGTGGCCGGCGCCGGCTTCGTGCTCGAGATGGATGCGGATTTCTCGCACGACCCCGCCGACGTCCCGCGGCTGATCGAGGCGGCCGGGCGCGCGGACCTCGCGCTCGGGTCCCGTTACGTGGAGGGCGGCCGGGTCCGCGACTGGGGGCGTGGACGGCGGCTCCTGTCCCGAGGCGGCTCGCTCTACTCGCGGCTCGTGCTCGGCGTCGGCGTGCGGGACCTCACCGGCGGGTTCAAGTGCTTTCGCCGGGAGGTGCTCGAGGCGCTCGATCTCGACGCGGTGCGGGCGGACGGATACGGCTTCCAGATCGAGCTGACGTATCGTGCCCTCCAGGCGGGCTTCAGCGTGGAGGAGGTGCCGATCGTGTTCAGCGATCGCCGTGCGGGGAACTCGAAGATGACGCTGCGGATCGCCGCGGAGGCGGTCTGGATGGTGCCCGCGCTGCGGCTCGGAAGGCCATGACTATACTTTTTGAAGCGACTACGGAAAGGGAGCCCAGATGGCTGACAACATCACCGACGTGACCGACGCGAACTTCCAGGCCGAGGTGCTCGAGGCCGACAAGCCCGTCCTCGTGGACTTCTGGGCTGCGTGGTGCGGACCCTGCCGGGTGATCGCGCCCCACCTCGAGGAGATCGCCTCCGAGCGCGACGATGTCCGCATCGTCAAGCTCGACGTCGACCAGAACCAGGCGACGGCAGGCCGCTTCGGAGTGATGGCCATCCCGACCCTCATCCTGTTCAAGAACGGCCAGGAGGCGCACCGCATCCAGGGCGCGCTCCCGAAGCGCCGCCTCGAGCAGGAGATCGAGCCGGTGCTCGCGGCCTAGGCGTCGCGCTCGACGGCGATGACGAGCTCGTCGCCGTCGACCTCGAAGCGCTCGCCCGACCCGGCCTCGAACGAGACCGACGTCGCGAGCGTCTCGCCCGTGACGTAGCCCTCGTGCTCCCGGGCGGCGGCGAGCAGCGTCTCGCTGCCGCCCAGCGCGAGGCTGATCCGGTCCTCGACTGCGAACCCGGCCTGCTTGCGGGCCGCCTGCACGGCGTGGACGATTTCCCGCGCGACGCCCTCGCGGCGCAGCTCGTCGTCGAGCGTGAGGTCCAGCGCGACGGCGTGCGTCCCGGCGCGCTCCACCTGGTAGCCCTCGAGCGGCTGCAGCACGAGCTGGACTTCGTCCGCAGCCAGGGGGTGCTCGTCGCCGTCGACGTTCACCCCGACCGTCCCGCCGCCTCGAAGCGTGGGCGCCGCCGTCGCGGGGTCGAGCGCCGCCACGGCCGCGGCCACCTGGGGCATGCGCTTCCCGAAGCGCGGCCCCAGTGCGCGGTAGTTCGCCTTGAGCTCCCAGCGACCGAGCTCCTCGGCCTCCTGGACGAAGCGGATCTCCTTCACGTTGAGCTCGTCGCGCACGACCTGTGAGAAGCGCTCGATCGCTGCCCGCTCGCGCTCCGCGGCGACGACGACCGCCTCCCGCAGCGGCTGGCGCACCTTGAGCTTGGACTGCGCGCGCGCTCGGTGGCCGAGCTCCACGGCCTCGCGCGCGACGGCCATCTGCCATTCGAGCTCCTCGTCGCGCTCGCCCGGCTGCGGCCAGTCGCAGAGGTGAACCGACGCCTCGGACCCCTCGAGGTTCCCGTGGATCTCGTCGGCGATGAACGGGGTGAGCGGCGCGAGCAGCTTGGCGGTTGTGACGAGGCACTCGCGCAGCGTGCCGAACGCCGCGGGATCGCCGTCCCAGAAGCGGCGGCGGCTGCGGCGGACGTACCAGTTCGAGAGCTCGTCGACGTAGGCGGCGATCGCGCGGCCCGCCCCGGTCGTGTCGTAGGCCTCCATGCGCTCGGAGACGATCTCGGTGGTGGCGTGCAGGCGCGAGAGCGCCCAGCGGTCGAGGTCGGTCGCCGGCTCCGCGCCGTCGTCCGGCCCCACGCCGTTGACGTTGGCGTAGAGGACCAGGAAGGCGTAGGTGTTCCAGAGCGTGAGCATGAACTGGCGCACGCTCTCCCCGACCGTCTCGAGTGAGAAGCGGTAGCCGTCCCACGGCTGCTTCGAGGTGAAGTAGTACCAGCGGAAGGCGTCCGCGCCGTGGGCCTCGATCACGTCCCAGGGCACCACGACGTTGTCCTTCGACTTCGACATCTTCTGGCCGTCCGGGTCGGTGATGAGACCGAGGCAGAGCACCGTCTGCATCGACGCGCGGCCGAACAGGAGCGTGCCCACGGCCAGCAGCGAGTAGAACCAGCCACGGGTCTGGTCGAGCGCCTCGCAGATGTAGTCGGCCGGGAAGCGCTCGCGGAAGCGCTCCTCGTTCTCGAACGGGGCGTGCCACTGCGCGAACGGCATGCAGCCCGAGTCCCACCACACGTCGATCACCTCGGGCACGCGCCGCATCTCGCCGCCGCACTCGGGGCACGGGAAGATCACGTCGTCCACGAACGGCTTGTGCAGATCCTCGGGCGGTTTGCCGCCGAGCGCGACGATCTCCTCGCGCGAGCCCACGCAACGGTCGTGCCCCTCCTCGCAGCGCCAGACCGGCAGCGGCGTCCCCCAGTAGCGCTCGCGTGAGAGCGCCCAGTCCACGTTGTTCTCGAGCCAGTCCCCCATGCGCCCGTGCTTGATGTGCTCCGGATGCCAGTCGAGCTTCTCGTTCTCCGCCAGGAGCTCCTCGCGGAGGTCGGTCGTCCGCACGTACCAGCTCTGCTTCGCGTAGTAGAGGAGCGGGGTGTCGCAGCGCCAGCAGTGGGGGTAGGAGTGCTCGTAGTCCTCGGCCCGCAGGAGGCGCCCGGACTCGCGCAGCGCCTCGACGATGTCGGGATCGGCGTCCTTGACGAAGCGGCCCTCGAACGGCTGGATGCGCTCGTCGAAGGTGCCGTCGGGCCGGACCGGGTTCTGGATGGTCAGCCCGTAGCGCTCCCCGAGCCGGAAGTCGTCCTCGCCGAAGGCGATCGCCGTGTGGACGATCCCCGTTCCGTCCTCGGTGGTGACGAAATCGGCGGTGAGCACCGTGTGGCCCCGCTCGCCGTAGTCGGAGATGTAGGGGAACGGGGGCTCGTAGGCGGTGCCCTCGAGGTCGGAGCCCTTCATCCGCTCCTCCACCTCGGCGCCCTCCCCGAGGACGCGCTCGACGAGGGCCTCGGCCAGGATCAGGCGCTCATCGCCGTGGCGGACCCGGACGTAGTCCACATCGGGATGGACCGCCAGCGCCGCGTTCGAGAGCAGCGTCCAGGGCGTCGTCGTCCAGCCGACGAGCGAGACGCCGTCCTCGCCCCGCACCGGGAAGCGCACGAACACGCTCGGGTCGTGGACGTCCTTGTAGCCCAGAGCGACCTCGTGGGAGGAGAGGGCCGTGCCGCAGCGCGGGCAGTAGGGAACGACCTTGTAGCCCTGGTAGAGGAGGCCCTTGTCCCAGACCTGCTTGAGCGACCACCAGACGCATTCGACGTACTCGTCGCTCAGCGTGAAGTAGGCGTCGTCGGTGTCCACCCAGAAGCCGATCCGCTCGGTCAGCGCGTTCCACTCGTCGATGTAGGCCAGCACGGACTCGCGGCAGCGCTGGTTGAACTCGGCGATCCCGTAGGCCTCGATCTCCGGCTTGGTGGAGATGCCGAGCTCCTTCTCGACCGCCAGCTCGACCGGCAGGCCGTGGCAGTCCCAGCCTGCCTTCCGGTGGACCTGGTGGCCGGTCATCGTCCGGTAACGCGGGAAGACGTCCTTGAAGACGCGCGCGAGGACGTGGTGGGCGCCCGGGCGACCGTTGGCGGTGGGCGGCCCCTCGTAGAACACGAACGGCGGCGCGCCCTCGCGGCGGCGCACCGACTCGCGGAAGACGTCGCGCTCGCGCCAGCGCTCGAGGACTCGCTCCTCGAGCGCGGGAAAGCGCGGCCTGGGATCCACTGGGTCGTACACGGGCGGCGGATTGTAGGTGCGGCGCCGCGCGGCGCCGTGGCTCAGGCGGCGAGCTTCCGGCAGATCTCGGCGAGCGAGCGCTTCTCCCCGTCGTCGAGCGCCGAGAAGGTCTCGCGCACGCGGCGCGCGTGGTCGGGAAAGACCCTGTGGACGATCTCGGCGCCCGGGGCCGTGAGCGTGACTATGGCCGCCCGCCGGTCGGCCGGGTCGCGCCGGCGCACCGCGAGGCCCCGAGACTCGAGCGTGCCGATCACCTCGGTCGCGTTCGCCTTGGACCAGCCGAGGCGGCGGCGCAGCGTGCGCAGCTCCAGCTGGCCGCCCGCCGTCGTCAGCACGACTAGCGCGGAGAACCCGGCGGCCGAGAGGCCCTCGCGCTCCAACTCGGCCGCGAGGGTGCGCCTGACGGCCGCCTCCGCGCGGACGAGCGCCTGCAGCGCCCGGTGGGCCAGCGGGTCGCTTACGTCGAGCTGGGGCACCCGGGCGATGCTATGCACGGCCCCGGACGGGGCACGCCCCGCCGCCCGGGTCAACCGCGCGGCATCAGGGTCGCCGCGGTCGGATCAACCGGCTGCGGCGATCGGCCCGACATCGCCGAGGTCGCCGTCCCAGCGCTCGAGATCCGGCTCGAGCGCCACGCCCTCAACGAAGCCGCGGACCGTCGCGACGGCGTCGGTCGGGCGACTGCCGAGCGAGCGGATCGCATGGCTGCCGGACACCGGTGTCGCGTCGCGGTAGTCGAAGACCTGGGCACCGGTGCCCGCCTGGCGCGCGCAGTACACGAGGCGGCCGACGGAGTCGAGCGTCGCCCCGCGTCCGCAGAGCACGAGAACGGGGGCCGGGTCGAGCGCGCGGATGGCACGCCCGATCCGCTCCTGGGCGAGGCTCGCGGACAAAAGCAGGACGCGGAAGCCGGCACGGCGGAGGCCCAGCTCGAGCCCCTGGACGTGGAGCGCCTCGACCTCGAGCGGGCCCGCGGCGGAGTCGAACAGGAGCACGCCCTCGGGGCGGTTGGGGGCGGGCGCGAGGCGCCGCGCGGCGTGGAGCCAGCCGGTCGCCCAGCGGCAGGCGAGCTCGTGCTCGGCCTCGCGGCCCTTGCGGTCCTGGGTGAACTCGACGGCGGGGAGCAGCAGCTCCTCGACGCTGCGCTCCACCGAGCGCACGGCGAGGCTCTCCTCCATCACCCGGTCGGCGGCCGCCTCGTCGAAGCGGTCGAACGCGTCGATGAGGCGGGTCGCGGAGCTCGGGCCCTCGCCGCGCTGGCGCGCGACCTGGATCGCCGAGGAGATGTTGTGCGTCTCGAGCAGCGCCCGGCGAAGCGACTCCAGCTCGGACAGGTCGTACTGGCGGTGGCCGCCCGCCGTGCGCCGGGGGGAGGGATAGCCGAAGCGGCGCTCCCAGCTCCGGAGGGTGTTAGGGCTCACACCGAGAAGCTCGGCCGCCGCGTTGGTTCGGATTCCACTCATCGCAGGGATCAGGTTCGCCGTCGTCGCGGAAGCTCCGCGAGCCGCACCTCTTCTTGCACTCCCTACGTCGGCGAACCCGTGCACAGGCCGCGCAAGCGCAACAGATCCTGCACCGAAACCGCTGCTAAACGGCGATAAGCGCCACGAGCGCGGCCCGCGGGGGCCCGCACGGCAGGACGTGGGCGGTCGCCGTGCCCCCGCCGGCCCGGACCGGCAGGGTGGATGCCTCGCGGAACCCGAGGGCCGCCCGCCGCAGCGCGCGCCGGAGCGCGGCCTCCCCGTCCGGGCACGCGAGCACGGAGGTCACGGGGCTACCGCAGACCTTCTCCTCCTTGCCGACGATCCGCTCGGCGCCCTGGCTGACCGCCGACACCTGGAGATCCTGCGAGACGACGATGAAGCTCGTGCTGGGCGGCGGGCCGGCGGGCGAGGTGAGGTAGACGCCCAGCCCGCACGCGGCGCAGACGCGCTCGAACGCGGGTCGGCGCTCGGCGTCGGGCGCGGGCGGCGGCGCGGCGCAGCGCGAGCAGAACCTCGCCGGCTCGCTCGGCGCGAGCCGCCGGGTGGTCGCGGGCGTTTCGGTTTCGATGTTCATTGGCGGCGCTTCCTGCTTTCCGGACGGCATACAAGCAGCGGAGGCCGGTCTCGGAGCGGGACCGGCCGGGATTGCAGAGCTTTCCCGCGGCCAACGCTCAGCGCGCTGCGGGAAGGGCGGGCTTGTGCAGGCTCCGCGGCGCAGCGTGTAGTATAGTTCGTTGCGCAACGAACTATAGGAGGCAAACATGAAGCTCGACGGCATCCACCACATCACCGCGATCACGGGCGACGCCCCGGCGAACGTCGAGTTCTACGTGGGCACCCTCGGACTGCGCCTCGTGAAGAAGTCGGTCAACCAGGACGACCCGACCGTGTACCACCTGTTCTACGGCGACGAGCACGCCCAGCCGGGAGCCGATCTCACCTTCTTCGAGTATCCGGGCGCCGAGCGCGGCCGGTCAGGCGCGGGAATGGTCCACCTCATCTCCTGGCGCGTGGGCTCCGCCGAGGCGATCGACTTCTGGGAGCGGCGCCTCGCCGGCGAGGGGATTGAGTCGAGCCGTCACGACGGCGCGCTGCGCTTCACGGATCGCGAGGGCCTCGCGCACGAACTGCTGGTCTATGACGGCGACGAGAAGCCGCTCACCGGGGATGCCCCGGACATACCGGCCGAGCACGCGCTCCAGGGCTTCGCGGGCGTGCGCGCCTACGCGAGCGAGCCGGCGCGGAGCGGCGCGCTGCTGGGCGACGCGCTCGGCTTCGAGGGCCAGGGCGACGGCGAATGGCGGGTCGCGGGGGACACGCGCTCGTCCTTCTACCGGTACGACGAGCCGCCCGCCGAGGCGGGCATCCAGGGGGCGGGGACCGTCCACCACGTGGCGTTCAACTCCGCGACCGAGGACCAGGAGAGCTGGCGCGAGCGCGCCGCGTCCGCGGGCGCACGGCCGACGCCGGTGATCGACCGCTTCTACTTCAGGTCGGTGTACTTCCGCGAGCCCTCCGGCGTGCTCTTCGAGCTGGCGACGCCCGAGCCGGGCTTCGCGGTCGACGAGCCCGCCGAGACGCTCGGCGAGCGGCTCGCCCTCCCGCCCCGCTACGAGGGCCTGCGCGGTCGGCTCGAGGCGCAGCTCACGCCGCTGCCCGACCCGCGCGCCGCGCGCGGCGCTGCCGGCACGGGGAGCGGCCGGTGACGGACATGGTCTCGCTCGACGAGGTCGAGCTCGCCGCGTGGCGCGGCCTGCTCCGGGTGCATTCGGATCTCACCCGCGAGCTCGACCGGGAGCTGCGCGAGGCCGAGCGGCTGACGCTCACCGAGTACGACGTGCTGGTGCAGCTCGCCGACGCGCCCGGCGGACGCCTGCGCATGTCGGAGCTCGCCGACGCGGTCCTCTTGAGCCGCAGCGGGCTCACCCGGCTGGTCGACGACCTCGAGCGGCGCGGACTCGTGCTTCGCGAGCGCTGCCCGGACGACGCCCGCGGCCTGGAGGCCTCCCTGACGGCCGAGGGCGCCGCGCTCAGGGAGAAGGCGCGGGCGACCCACCTGGCGGGCGTGCGCCGGCGCTTCTTGGACCGCCTCAGCGACCGGCAGCTCCGCGAGCTCGCTCGCGCATTCGAGGGAGTCGCGGGGGAGTCGTAGGATCAGCGGGTGCCGCCCGCCCGCCCGCTGCTGCTCGCCGCGCTGCTCGCGACGCTTGGCGGCTGCGGGCGCGAGGAGCGGCCGCAGCTGCCCGAGGCTTGTACGGGCGGCGCGGCGGCGGTGCGAGACGCGCTCCGCGCCGCACCGGGCGAGGTGCGCCTCGACGGGATCGCGATCTCCGACTGCTTCGTGCGCGAGTCGGGCGCGGCAGAGATCGCGGTGGTCGGCCAGTCGGTGCTCGAGGCCGCCGCTCCGCTCGCCGAGCGCTCCCGCGAGGATCCCGAGTCGGGCGCGGCTGCCCAGCTCGGCTACCTCGTGGGGGCCGTGCGGCGGGGCGCCGCCGGGACGCAGGGCATCCATGACGAGCTGGTGCGCAGGCTCTCGCAGGAAATCGACGGCGTGGATGCGGACGCCGGCGCCTACCGCCGCGGCCTGGCGGCCGGCGGACGGTCCGGCTAGCCGTGGAGGCGCCGCCCTCCTATGCGGCCGCGCGCTGCTTGAGCATGAAGAGCTCGATCTCCATGTCGGGGCCAACGTGATGGTTGGAGATGAATGCCAGCACGCCGCGGCCCGAAAGGCGCTCGACGGCGTCGATGAACTTGTGCTGCATCGCGCTCTGGAAGGCGCTGCGGGTCTCCTGCACGATGGTCGTCCGCTGCAATTCGATCATCGTCTTCTCGACGTCCGTGTAGACACCGCCGAGGACGCAGGCGAGCAGATCGTCCCCGAGCAGGAGGCTCTTTGCCGTCAGCGGCGCACGGTGGTAATACCGCTCGTGCAGCGCCACCATCGCGTCGGTCGTCGCCACGAGCAGGGCGTCGCCCGTCAGGGGAGCATCGGGGGCCGGCATTGCGGCCTTCTCTCTCGTCCTCCGTGTCGGGTTCGCTCGCAGGGTGAAGGGCGGCAGGCCCGGCGCGCGATCTCCGTTCCAGTCTAGCGGCGCCACATGTCGCGCCTACCCGGCTTGACCGGAGTGGTACGATGGGGTTTGGAGGGCATGCAGAAGTAGGGGTGGGTTGCGGCCCGCAGCGCAGATCTGACTTCCGAGGGTTCAGGCTCGTCTACTCGGAGGTTTTCATGCCCCGCATCCCGACTCCTGCCGAAGTCCGTGGTTCGCCTGTCCCGGCAGCGAATCCCGCCCCGGAGGAGTTCCTGCCTTCCCCGTTCGCCTGCTCATGGTCGGCCGGGGACCTCGATTCCGCCTGGATCCACGTCGCCGGCGAGCTTGACCTCGCGACGAAGGGGCGTCTCCAGCAGACGCTGCTCGATGCCCAGAGCCACGCGCGGCTGCTCGTGCTCGATCTGCGCGAGCTCGCGTTCATCGACTGCTCCGGCGTGCGCTGCGTGCTCGAGGCGAGCGAGTGTGCCCGCCAGGCAGGCTGCCGGCTCGTAACCCTGCGCGGCAGGGCGAACGTCGACCGCGTCTTCACGCTCACCCGCGCCTGCGACGACGTCGAGATCCTCGACCTCGATCCGGTCGAGGAGCCCGCCAGGATGCTCGCGGAGCTCGCGGGCGGGGGCGCGACTCCGTGAGCGCGCCGTCCGTCCCGAGACCCGCCGAGACCGTCCCGGTCGGGAACGAGCTCTCGGAGCGCGTGGTCCGGACGATCGTCCTCGGCGTGCCCCCCGCCGCGCTCGTGGCGGGGGGATGGCTCGCATGGGGCGGAGGCCTCTACTGGCACGACCTGGTCGTGCTGAGCACCATGTACACGCTGACGGGCCTCGGCATCACGGTGGGCTTCCACCGGCTGCTCACCCACCGCAGCTTCAAGACGAGCCGCCCCGTCCGCGCGGTGCTGGCGGCGCTCGGCTCGATGGCCGTGGAGGGACCGGTGATCGAGTGGGTCGCCACCCACCGCAAGCACCACCGCTACTCGGACCACCCCGGCGACCCGCACAGCCCGCATCTGGAAGAGCGCCCGGGATGGCGCGGCGCCCTGCGCGGCCTGATCCATGCGCACGTGGGCTGGATGTTCCGCGGCAGGGACAAGGCCAACCCGGCCCGCTATGCCAAGGACCTGCTTGCCGACCGCGACATGCGCCTCATCAGCCGGACCTTCCCGCTCTGGGTGGCCGCCGGGCTCGCCCTGCCGTTCGGCCTCGGACTGGCCCTGACCGGCTCGGTCACCGGCGGGCTGACCGGGCTCTTGTGGGGCGGGGCCGTGCGGGTGCTCCTCCTGCATCACGCGACCTTCAGCATCAATTCGCTGTGCCACTGCTTCGGACGGCGGGCGTTTGCAACCCCCGATCAGTCGCGCAACCTCGCCTGGCTCGCGCCAGTCGCGTTCGGAGAGGCCTGGCACAACAATCACCACGCCTTTCCGACATCGGCGCGGCATGGCCTCGGGCGCCGGCAGGTCGACCCGGGGGCGTGGCTGATCGCCCTGCTGGAGCGCAGCCATCTGGCGTGGGACGTCGTCCGGATCAGCCCCGGGCGCCAGGCGCGAAGGCGCGTAAACACCCAGTAACGGCGTTCCCGAGAGCAGCCCGCCCGGGCCATTTCCTCCCCCTCGCCCGGGCGGGCCTTGCCTTCTTCGGGCGGCCGGGTCGAGCGTCGGCTCGGTACGCTGGCACGATGAGCGCGATCGACACGGAGTCAGGCGAGATGTGGGGCGCGGAGACGCGCAAGGCAGTGGAGAACTTCCCGGTGTCCGGCGAGCGGGTGCCCGTCCCCGTCGTGCGCTGGCTCGGCCGGATCAAGGCCGCCGCGGCCCGCGCCAACGCGGAACTGGGGCTGCTCGACGCAGGCATCGCGGAGCGCATCGCGGCGGCGGGCGACGCAGTCGCGCGGGGCGAACACGACGACCAGTTCCCGATCGACGTGTTCCAGACCGGCTCGGGAACCTCGTCGAACATGAACACCAACGAGGTGCTCGCGAACATCGCCGGAGAGGGCGCCCACCCCAACGACCACGTGAACATGGGGCAGTCCTCCAACGACGTCTTTCCCTCCGCCGTCCACCTGGCGGCCCTCTCGGAGGCGACCGAACGCCTGCTTCCCGCGCTCGCGCTGCTCGAGCGCTCGCTCGCGGCGAAGGCCGGCGAGTTCGCGGACGTCGTAAAGGCCGGCCGCACGCACCTGATGGACGCGGTGCCCGTCACGCTCGGGCAGGAGTTCGCGGGCTACGCCGCCCAGATCCGCCTCGCGCAGGACCGCGTGAAGGCGGCGCTCCCCCGCGTAGGCCAGATCCCGCTCGGCGGCACCGCCACCGGCACGGGGCTGAACACCCATCCGGAGTTCGCCCGAAAGGTGCGCGCCCAGCTCGCCGAGGCCACGGGCCTCGCGGTCGAGGCGCCCCTCGACGCGTTCGAGGCGCAGGCCAGCCGTGACGCGTTGGTCGAGCTGTCGGGGGCGCTCAAGGTCACCGCCGTGTCGCTCACCAAGATCGCCAACGACCTCGCGCTCATGGGCTCGGGCCCGCGCGCCGGTCTCGGCGAGCTGCTGCTGCCGGAGCTGCAGAAGGGCTCGTCGATCATGCCCGGCAAGGTAAACCCGGTCATCCCCGAGGTCGTGCTGCAGGTGGCCGCCCAGGTGATCGGCAACGACGCGGCGATCACCGTCGGCGGCATGCAGGGCCAGTTCGAGCTCAACGTGCGCATCCCGCTGATCGCGCGCAACCTGCTGGGGTCGATCACGATCCTCTCCTCGGCGTCCACCCTGCTCGCCGAGAAGTGCGTCGACGGCATCGAGGCGAACGAGGAGATGTGCACCCGCCATGCCGAGTCGACTCCGGCGATCGCGACCGCGCTGAACCCGCACATCGGCTACGACCGCGCGACGGAGATCGTCAAGGAGGCCGTCGCGTCGCGTCGCACGATCCGCGAGGTCGCCCGCGAGAAGGGCGTGGACGAGGAGACGCTCGACCGCGCGCTCGACCTCCAGAAGATGGCGCGCCCGCACGGCTGAGCCTGCACGGAAGATCTCCTACTTCGCTCGGCAACCGACTCCGTCGCAGATCGGTCCCGCCCCCCCAGGCGGCCCGCTCCGGCACCCTCCGCCATCATGGTCTGAGCGGGCCGTTCCCTTCGACGGCAGCTGCTCAAAGGGGCCGGCCGCGGCTTCCAAGACGGGAGGAACATGGTCTTGGAGGCCGCGGCCGGTTGCTACTCGGCAGGGGGATTGCCTAGACCTCTTATCGGCCGGGCGCGCGTACCCTTTAGCCCGGGGTAACAGCGCGGCTAGAGGTTGATCGCGACGTACTTGGTCTCGAGGTACTCCTCGATCCCCTCGCTGCCGCCCTCGCGCCCGAAGCCGGACTGCTTGACGCCCCCGAATGGCGCCTCGGCGTTCGAGACCATCCCCTGGTTGAGGCCCACCATGCCGGTGTCGAGGCCCTCGATCACGCGGAACGCGCGGCCGAGGTCGCGCGTGAAGACATAAGCGACGAGGCCGTACTCGGTCGCGTTGGCGCGCTGGATCGCCTCCTCCTCCGAGCCGAACGAGGTCACGGGCGCGACCGGGCCGAAGATCTCCTCGCGCAGGACTCGTGCGTCGTCGGAGACGTCGCCCAGTACGGTCGGCTTGTAGAAGTAGCCCGCGCCGTCGGCGGCCTCGCCGCCCACGACGGCGGTCGCGCCCTTCGAGAGCGCGTCCTCGACCAGCTCGTGCACCTTCTCGCGGGAGGGCTCGTCGATCAGCGGGCCCACCTTCACGTCCTCGTCGGTGCCCCGGCCGATCTTCAGGGCGCCCATCTTCTCCGCGAGTCGCGCGGCGAACTCCTCCGCGACGGAGTCGGCGACGTGGAAGCGGTTGGCCGAGGTGCACGCCTCGCCGATGTTGCGCATCTTCGCCAGCAGGGCGCCCTCGACCGCGTCGTCGAGGTCCGCGTCGTCGAACACGAGGAAGGGGGCGTTGCCGCCCAGCTCCATCGAGACCTTGAGGACCTGCTCGGCGGACTGCTCGATCAGCCTGCGGCCGACCTCGGTGGAGCCGGTGAACGAGAGCTTGCGCGCGCGGGGGTCGCGGATGATCGGCTCCATCACCGAGCCGGACGAGGAACTCGTGATCAGGTTGAGGACGCCGCCGGGTAGGCCGGCGCGTTCGAGGATGTCGGTGAGCGCGAGCGCGCACAGCGGCGTCTGCTTGGCCGGCTTCCAGACCATCGTGCAGCCGGCCGCCACGGCGGGCCCGATCTTGCGCGTCCCCATGGCCATCGGGAAGTTCCACGGAGTGATCAGGATCGACGGCCCGATCGGCTGCTTCATCGTCAGGACGCGGCCCGTCCCCTTCGAGTTCACCGAGTAGCGCCCCGCGATGCGGACCGCTTCCTCCGAGAACCAGCGAAAGAACTCGGCGGCGTAGAGGATCTCGGACTTCGACTCGGCGACGGGCTTCCCCATCTCGAGGGTCATCAGGACGGCCAGCTCGTCGGCGCGCTCGACGAGCTCCTCGTAGGCCCGGCGGAGGATCTCGCCGCGTTCGCGGGGCGCGTGCTCCGCCCACTCGGCCTGTGTCCCGGACGCAGCGGCGAGCGCCGCCTTCGCGTCGTCGGGCGTGCCGTCGGCGACCTCGCAGAGGGTATCCCCCGTCGAGGGATCCTCGACGGGGAGCCCGCCGGGCTCGCGCCAGTCGCCGCCGATGTAGAGCCCCTTGGGGACGCGCTCGACGATCTGCTGTTCCGTGGTGGCCGTGGTCATGTCGCCACGGTCTCCGTACCCAGCTCCTCCGAAATGGCCACATCGATCGAGTAGTCGATCGGCACGACGAGCAGGGAGGGCACGTCGAGGTCGAGCGCCTGGCGGAGCCGCGGCCCTACGTCCTCGACGGAGTCGCAGCGCCATGCGGGGAGGCCGAATGCCTCGGCGAGCTTCACGAAGTCGGGGTTCGTGAAGTCGGTGCCGAAGTGGCGACCGAACTTCTTGTCCTGCTTCCAGACGATCGACCCGTACTGGGAGTTCTCCCAGATGACCGAGACGAACGGCGTCTTCATGCGCTTCGCCGTCTCCAGTTCCTGGCAGTTCATGAGGAAGCCGCCGTCGCCGTTGACCGTGACGACCTTGCGCTCGGGATGCACGAGCTTCGCCGCGATCGCCGCCGGGACCGCGAAGCCCATCCCGGCCAGCCCGTTCGCGATCAGGACGGTGTTCGGCTCGTAGGCGGGGAACATGCGCCCGATCCAGAGCTTGTGCAGGCCGACGTCGGAGATCAGGATGTCGTCGCGGCCGAGCGCCTGGCGGATCTCCCAGAGGGCGCGCGGGGGCTGCACGGGGAAGGCATCGTTGCGGCTCGCCCGCTCGAAGGCGCCGCCGACGACCTCGCGCAGGCGTGAGGTTCCGCCGCGGTGCGGGGCGTGGCGGCACTCCTCGCCAAGGCGGGTGAGCACATGGTAGATGTCGCCCACGAGCTCGACGTCGGGGATGAAGTGGTCGTCGATCTCCGCCGGGAGGGAGTCGATGCACACGATCCGCTTGTCGCGCTTCGGGTTCCAGTGCTTCGGCGCGTGCTCGACGAGGTCGTAGCCGATCGCGATCACCACGTCGGCGTCCTCGAAGCCGGCCATCCGGTAGTCGCCGGCCTGGAGCCCGACCGAGCCGAGGGCGCGGGAGTCGTCGGGCTCGAGGAGGCCCTTGCCCATGAAGGTCTCCGCCACGGGGATCCCGGTGGCGCGGGAGAACTCGCGCAGCGCGGGGGCCGCGCCACCGCGGACGACGCCGTTGCCTGCCAGCGCCACGGGCTTGATCGCGCCCCGCACGATGTCGGCGGCGCGGAGCAGTTCGCGCGCGGCGGGCTCGGGGCGCACGGGACGGCGCCGCGGCAGCGGCTCGGCGGCGATCTCCGCGGCCATCACGTCCTCCGGCAGCTCGATGTGGGTCGCGCCCGGCTTCTCCGTCTCGGCGACCTTGAAGGCCTTGCGAACGACCTCGGGGATGATCGCCGGGTCGGACAGCCGGGCGTTCCACTTGGTGATCGGCCGCATGATGCGCAGCACGTCGATGTACTGGTGGGACTCCTTGTGCATGCGCTCGAGGTCGCCCTGGCCGGTGAGCGCGACGAGCGGCGCGCGATCGAGGTAGGCGTCGGCGACGGCCGTGACAAGGTTGGTCGCGCCCGGCCCCAGCGTGCCGAGGCAGACGCCGGCCCGCCCGGTGAGGCGGCCGTACACGTCGGCCATGTAGGCGCCGCCCTGCTCGTGGCGGACCGGGACGAACTCGATCGACGAGTCCTCGAGCGATTCGTTGAGGTCGAGCGTCTCCTCGCCGGGGATGCCGAAGACGTACTCGACGCCCTCGGCCTCGAGGCAGTCCACGAAGACGGCGGATGCGCGGCGCGCGGGCATGCGGCGAATCTAACAACCCGAGAGCGGCCGGCCCGCGAGGGGTCAGACCCCCGAACCCTCAACCCCCCTCAAGGGGGTCAGACCCCTCGACGAAGGCGCGGTAGGCGACAGCCGGGTTCGAGCCGAAGGCCTCGAAGCACCTGAGGAGCGTTTCGTGATCAAGCCAGGGCGGCGCTTGCTCCCGCACCAGAGCGGCGTGACTGCTCCATGGGTAGCCGGCGGCCTCCCGGCAGATTCCCGCGGCCACGGGATTCTGGGCGATGTACCTGGCGGTGGCCCAGAGATGCTCCTCCGTCTGCACCAGCTTCGCCGCGAACCGGCCCTGGAAGACGTGCCCGAAGCGTTCGTGGCGGTGATTGAAATAGCGGGCGTACCGGCCTCCGAGCCACTGCATCCCGCGGCTCAAGGTCGGCTTGGGCGTCTGCAGGAGCAGGTGAAAGTGGGTGGTCAGGGCGCAGTAGGCCAGACACTTCCAGTCGTAGCGCTCCACGGTCGCGCCGACGATCAGGAGAAAGCGGCGGCGATCGTCGTCGTCGGCGTATATCGCGCCTCCAGCATTGCCACGGGCGGTTACGTGAAACAGGCCGTCAGGCTGCTCGGTTCGCGGTGGTCGCGGCATCATCAAGAGAAGGCGGCGGACGGCCGGGTTCGCCCCCCGAACCCTCAACCCCCCTCAAGGGGGTCTGACCCCGCGGTCGAGGGGGTCTGACCCCGCGGTCGCGCAAGGGGGTCTGACCCCGCGGTCGCGCGGTTGGATCGCGCGGGAAGGCAGGGACTCGGTGGTCGGCGGGCGAATAGCGAGACATCCGACGACTTGAGGGGTTGCAACCAGCTGTCGATACCCTCGACCAGGGGCCGCTCGCCGCCCGCCCCTCCGCTTCATGCGACGCGTACTCGCCGCCACAGCCACCCTCGTGCTCGCCGCCTCCGTCACGGCGGACGCCGCGACCCGCCATGTGATCCGCGGCGCCGGCTTCGGCCACGGCATCGGCATGAGCCAGTTCGGGGCCAAGGGCCTGGCCGACAACGGGCGCAACTACAAGCAGATCGTCACGCACTACTACCAGGGCACCGACGTGACGAGCGCGGGGTCGCGGACCGTGCGTGTCCTGCTCCAGTCCGGCCGCTCGGAGGTCCAGTTCACTGAGGCCACGCGCGCGCCCGGCAAGAGCCTCAGCCCGAACCGCACCTACCGCGCCCACGCACGCGGGCTCTCCCAGGTCGAGCTGCGGACCGCCGGCGGCAAGCTGGTCGGCGTCTTCGACGCCCCGCTGCGGGTGTCGAGCTCGGCGGGGGTCCTGCGGCTCCGCGGGACCACGATCAACGGGATCCGCGAGGGGCAGTTCCGCAACTCGCTCGAGATCCGCCCCGGCGTCTTCGGCGGCCTCGGCGCCGTCAACGCCCTGCCGCTCGACGAGTACGTCAAGGGCGTCGTCCCCGGCGAGGTCCCCGCCTCGTGGCACATGGAGACGCTCAAGGCGCAGGCGCTCGCGGCCCGCAGCTACACGCTCGCGACCAACCGCGGCGGCGATGCCTTCGACCAGTACCCCGACACGCGCTCGCAGGTGTACCGAGGCTTCGGCGGGGAGCACCCGCGCACGAACCAGGCGGTCGACGAGACCCGCGGCGAGATCATCACCTACCGCGGCGAGGTGATCCGCGCCGCGTACTACTTCTCCACCTCCGGCGGGCGCACCGAGAACGTCGAGAATGTCTTCTACAACGCCGAGCCGACCCCGTATCTCACGAGCGTGAAGGATCCCTACGACAAGGCCTCTCCGCGCCACCGCTGGCGCTTCGGCTTCACGACCGGCCAGATGCAGGCGAAGCTCTCGGGCCTCGTCAAGGGGCGCTTCAAGCGGATCGACGTGATCAAGCGTGGTGAGTCGCCTCGCGTCGTGTGGGCGAACGTCGTCGGCACCCGCGGCTCCACACGGGTCCGCGGCGCGACGCTCCGCACGAAGCTCGGCCTCTACGACACCTGGCTTCACTACTCTCGCGTCAGGACCTCGGCGCGCAAGAGCGCGTTCTCGCCGGAGTTCGTCGCCCGCCTGCTCGGGCGCCGCGCGATCGTCGGGGAGATCCGCCCCGTGCCCCGCTCGCGCCGCATCGTGGTGGAGCGTCTCGACCGTCGCGGGCGCTGGGTGAAGCGGCTAACCGCCCGGACGACCCGCAAGGGCGTCTACCGGATCATCCTGCGCAAGCCGGGGCGCTTCCGCGTTCGCGCGGGCCGCGTCATCGGCCCCACCGTCCGCGTCCGCTAGGCCGCGCCGCGGGCCGAGCGAGGCGCCCGGGTACTCTCCCGGGCCATGCCGCTCGCCATCGAGACTCGCGGGCTCGAGCGTCGCTACGGGAACATCGTCGCAGTCGCCGGGGTGGACCTTGCCGTCGACGAGGGTGAGATCTACGCGTTCCTCGGCCCGAACGGCGCCGGCAAGACGACCACCGTCCGCATGCTCACGACGCTGCTGCGGCCCACCGGGGGCAGCGCGACCGTCGCGGGTCACGACGTTGTGTCGAAGTCGCCGGAGGTCCGGCGGTCGATCGGCGTGGCGCTCCAGGAGTCCGCGCTCGACCCGCTGATGACCGGGCGCGAGCTGATGCGCCTGCAGGCGACGCTCCACGGCATCCCGCGCAAGGAGGGCGAGCGCCGGGCCGACATGCTGCTCGATCGCGTCGGCCTCTCCCAGGCCGCTGACCGGCGGGTCGGGACCTACTCCGGCGGCATGCAGCGCCGGCTCGACCTGGGCACCGCCCTCGTGCACGAGCCGAGCGTGCTTTTTCTCGACGAGCCAACCACCGGCCTCGACCCCGTCAGCCGCCAGTCGATCTGGGAGGAGGTCCGCCGGCTCAACGACGATGGGACCACCGTCTTCCTCACGACTCAGTACCTCGAGGAGGCCGACCAACTCGCCGACCGCGTCGGCATCATCAACGAGGGGCTCATGGCGGCCGAGGGGACGCCCGCCTCCCTGAAGGCCGAGGTCGGGCGCCCGCACCTCGAGGTCTCGGTCGCCGACGACCGCGGCGAGGAGGCCTCCGCCGTGCTCGAGCGCTTCGGCGAGCTCATGCCCGCGAAGGACGGCGTGATGATGGTCTCGCTCGAGTCCGGGGACCGTGGGGTCGCCCCGATCGTCCGCGCCCTGGACGACGCCGGCCTGGTGGTGGAGTCGCTCGACCTGGTCCGGCCGACTCTCGACGACGTCTTCGTCGACAAGACCGGCCGCCACCTCGAGGGCGCAGAGTGATCCAGGAGCTGCGGGTCGCCGCGGCGCTCGGGCGCCGCGCGATCAAGCAGGCGTTCCGCCGCCCGCAGTTCCTCGCCCCCACCCTGATCTTCCCGACGCTGTTCCTCGCCGTGAACACCGGCGGAGCCGGACGCGCCGTCGACATCCCCGAGTTCCCCGACGTGAACGGGTTCCTCGATTTCCAGCTCGCGGGGGCGATGCTCCAGTCGACCATGCTCGCGGGCCTCTCGAGCGGGATCGCGCTCGCGCTCGACATCGAGGGCGGCTTCATCGACCGCCTGATGGCCGCGCCGATCTCGCGCTGGTCGGTCGTCGCCGGACGACTGGCCGGAGCGTTCGCGGTCGGCATGCTCGCGGTCGCCTGGTTCATCGCGATCGGGCTGATCTTCGGCGCCGAGATAGGCGGGGGCGTCCTCGGCGTGGCGCTCCTGCTCGTGCTCGCCCCGCTCGCGTCCGTCGCGTTCGGCGGCATCTCCTCGGCCATCGCGCTCCGGAGCGGGCATGCCAGCGTCGTGCAGAGCGCGTTTCCGCTGGTCTTCGTGATCCTCTTTTTGTCGTCGGCCTTCTTCCCGCGCCAGCTCCTGCTCGAGCCGGCGGGCTCGATCGCCGACTGGAACCCGCTGTCGTTCATCGCGGAAGGGCTGCGAGACACGATCCTCTACGACATCTCCGCGGAGCCCATCGCGAAGGCGCTGGCGGGGATCGGCGTGATGGCGGCGATCGGGCTCGTGTTCTCGGCGACCGCTATCCGGGCGAGGCTCCGGGCGGCATGACGGTCGGGCAGAGCCTCGCGATGGTCCGCGCGCTCATGCGCCGCGCGGTCAACGAGGTCGTCCGGGTGCCCGGCGCCGCGATCCCGGCGGTGATCGCGCCGACGATCTTCATGCTCGGGATCACCTCGGTCTTCGGCAAGCTCGCGATCCTGCCCGGCTTCACGACCGACAGCTACATGACTTTCGTCATCGCGATCTCGATGCTTCAGGCGGCCGGTTTCACCGGCGCGGCGACCGGCGTCAACCTCGCGCGCGACATCGAGCTCGGCTGGTTCGACCGGCTGCTCGCCTGCCCCGCGCCGCGCTGGGCGATCCTGCTCGGGACGGTCCTGTCGGCGAGCATGCGCGCGCTCATGCCGATCACCCTGCTGCTCATCGTGGGGCTCGCGATCGGCGTCGACTTCCCCGGCCTGGACGGCCTCGTGCTGGCGATCGTCTTCGCCGCGTGCTTCAGCGCGGTGATCGCGCTCTACTCGGTGACGCTCGCGCTCCGCTTCCGCACGCAGGCCGCCGCGCCCCTGATGCAGGCGGGGACGTTCATGGCGGTGCTCTTCACCACCTCCTACGCCCCGCTCGAGCTCCTGACCGGGTGGCTGCACGACGTCGCCTCCGTGAACCCCGTGACCCATGTGGTCGAGGGCGTCCGCCAGGGCTTCGTCGCGAACGTGACCTGGGCCGAGACCTGGCCCGCGCTGCTGGCCCTGGCGGGCCTCGCCGCCGCCCTCGGGTCGCTCGCGCTGCGCGGGATGGCGCGCACCTCGGGATGAGCGGCTCCCGGGGCTCGCGGCGCGACGCTGAAACGAAACGGCAAGGAAGCGGGGCTAACCTGGAGCCATGAGCCTTCTCGAACGCCTCTACGGACACAAGACCAAGCTGCCGGAGCCCGGGCAGGCGCTCCCCGGCCGCGAGACGCCGATCACTGTTCCCGGCGCCCACCACGTGCTCGGCACGCAGATGCGTCCACCCTTCCCCGGCGGGACGGAGCAGGCGCTGTTCGGGATGGGCTGCTTCTGGGGCGCAGAGCGCAAGTTCTGGGAGGCGCCCGGGGCGCACACCACCGCCGTCGGCTACGCGGGCGGCGAGACGCCGAACCCCACCTACGAGGAGGTGTGCAGCGCGCGCACCGGCCACAACGAGGTGGTGCTGGCGGTCTTCCGCACCGCCGAGACGTCGTACGAGGAGATGCTGCGCCTCTTCTGGGAGAACCACGACCCCACCCAGGGGATGCGGCAGGGCAACGACGTCGGCACCCAGTACCGCTCGGGCATCTATGTGTTCTCGCCCGAGCAGCGCGCAGCGGCCGAGGCCTCGCGCGACCGTTACGCCGAGGCGCTCCGAGGCGCGGGCCACGCCGACCCGATCACCACCGAGATCGTCGACGCGCCGACCTTCTTCTACGCCGAGGACTACCACCAGCAGTACCTCGCGAAGAACCCCGGCGGCTACTGCGGGATCGGCGGGACCGGCGTCTCCTGCCCCGTCGGCCTGGCCACCTGACGTGCCCTAGGGCGTGAACTTGACGGTCATCACGTCGCCGTCGCGCATGGCGTAGTCGCGGCCCTCGAGCCGCAGCGTCCCGCGCTCGCGCGCGCCGCCGTAGCCGCCGGCGTCGACCAGCGCGTCCCACGCGACGACCTCGGCGCGGACGAAGCCACGCTGGATGTCGGTGTGGATCTTGCCCGCCGCGCCCCAGGCCGTGGTGCCGCGCTCGATCGCGTGCGCGCGCGCCTCCTTGCCCTCGCCCGCGGTGAAGAACGAGATCAAATCGAGCAGCTCGAACGCCCCGCGGACCACGCGGTCGAGACCCGACTCGGGAGTCCCCAGCTCCTCGCGCATCAGGGTCGCCTCCTCGTCTTCCAGCTCCGACAGCTCCGCCTCGATGCGGGCGCTCACCGCGACGGCCCGCGCCCCCGCCGCCTGGGCATGCGCCGCGATGGCCTCAGGCGGGTCGAGCGCGTCGCCCTCGCCGATGTTGGCGACGTACAGGACCGGCTTCGCCGTGAGCGGCTGGAGGCTGCGCACGGCCTCGGGAGCGTCCGCCGGGGCCGCGACCGTGCGCACCGGACGTCCTTGCCGGAGCGCCTCGACCACCTCTCGCAGCCAGGCTTCCTCGGCCATAAGCGCCTTGTCGAGCGAGCGCGCCTGGCGCGTGACCCGCTCCAGGCGACGCTCCGCCTGTTCGAGGTCGGCGTAGATCAGCTCCGTCTCGATCGTGTCGATGTCGGCGAGCGGGTCGACCCGCCCCTCCGGATGGACGACGCCTGCGTCCTCGTGGACGCGGACCACGTGAACGATCGCGTCGGTCTCGCGGATGTTCGAGAGGAACTGGTTGCCGAGGCCCTCGCCCTGGTGCGCGCCGCGCACGAGCCCCGCGATGTCGTGGAAGGCGATCGTCTCGTGGACGGTGTGGGAGGAGCCGAGCAGCGCGGCCACGGCGTCGAGGCGCTCGTCGGCCACTGGCACGACTGCGATGTTCGGCTCGACCGTCGTGAACGGGTAGTTCGCCGCCTCGGCGCCGACGCGCGTCAGCGCGTTGAAGAGCGAGGACTTGCCGGCGTTCGGCATGCCGACGATGCCGATCTTCATGCGGTGAGCCTCGCGACGGCAGTGCCGAGCGCGGCGCCGGCGACGATGTCGGTGGGGTGGTGGACGCCGCAGTACGGGCGCGAGAGCCCCATCACCCACGCCGCGGCGTAGACGGCGCGCCCCGGCAGCGCCTCCCGCAGCACCGCGGCGGCGGCGAACGACATCGACGCGTGGGCCGACGGGTACGAGAGCGGGCTGATCGTTGGCGAGAGCGCGGGCAGCTCCTCCTCGAGCAGCGGCCGCGCGCGCCTGATCAGGATCTTCATCAGCGTGTTCGCCCCGTACGCCACGAGCGTGGCCCGGGCCGCGCGCGCGTACACCTCGCGCCTGCGGCCGTGGAGCACGAAGCCGGCCGCCGCGATCGCGAGCCACAGCGCTCCGTGCTCGCCGAGGCGCGTGTAGCGCAGCACGACCCGCTCGACGGGCGGCTGATGGAAGCGGGTCCGCAGGAAGCGGAGGACGGCGTTGTCGAGCGCGCCGAGCACGGCGCGGCTCAGAACCCGACCTTGTGCTCCTCGGTGGCAAGCCGCACGTAGACGACCTGCGAGAGGTCGACGGCGACCTCCGAGTCCTGCGTCTTCACGTCATGCCAGCCGTCGCCGGAGGCCGCCTTGCGCAGCTTCCCGTACTCGGCCTCCGTCATCCGCAGCGACAGCGAATGGCCGCCTTGGAACCCCACGTCCACACGGCGGACCTCGGCCGCCATCAGTGGCCCTCCGCAGGCTGCACGAGCTCCGTGAGCACGCCGTTCGTGGACTTGGGGTGCAGGAACGCCACCCGGCTCTTCCGGATGCCGGTGCGCGGCTCCTCGTCGATCAGGCGCAGGCCCGCTGCGCGCACGGCGTCGAGCGCGGCCTCGATGTCGTCGGTCGCGTACGCGACGTGGTGGACGCCCGGCCCGTTCTTCTCGAGGAAGCGGCCGATGCCGCTGTCGCCCGAGAGCGGCCTGAGCAGCTCGATGTGGCCGTCGCCGATCTCCAGCAGCACGGCCTCGACGTCGAATGCCTCCACGGTCTCGCGATGCTGTTCGGCCATGCGGAAGCCGCCGCTGTAGAGGTCGATCGCGGCGTCGAGGTCATCGACGACCACGCCGACATGGTCGATTCGGCCGAACACGGGCGGGCAGCTTAGCTGCCGGGCGTGTCCTGCGCGGGGTCGCCGCCCTCGCTGGCCGCGATCCGGGGCCGCTCGCCGACCGAGCCGGCGGAGCGGGCGTTGCCGTTGCCGTCGGCGAAGCGGGCGGCGCGGCGTCCGACGATCTTGTCGATGTCGGTGCGGGTGAGGGTCTCGTTCGCGAGCAGGGTGTCCGCGAGGGCCTCCAGCAGGTCCCGGTTCTCGGTGACGAGCGCGAGCGCGCGCCTGAAGGCGAGGTCGGCGATGTGGCTCTGCTCCTCGTCGATCATCTGCCGCGTGTGCTCGGAGATCGAGTAGTCCTCGGCGGGCATGCGGCGCGAGCCGATTCCGGTTCCCATGCCGTAGTCCACGACCATCGCGCGGCTGATGTCGTGCACCCGCTTGAGGTCGTCGGAGGCGCCGGTCGTGACCGAGCCGAAGGTGATCTGCTCCGCAACCCGGCCGCCGAGCAGGACGACCATGTAGTCGGTCAGCTCCTCCTTGGTCTTCAGGTAGCGGTCCTCCTCGGGCAGGTTCAGCGTGTAGCCGAGCGCGCGTCCGCGCGGGACGATCGAGATCTTGTGCACCTTGTCGACGCTCGTGAGCATCTCCGAGCAGAGCGCGTGGCCCGCCTCGTGGTAGGCGACGACGCGGCGCTCGTGCTCGGTCATGACACGACGGGACTCCATCCCCGCGACGACGCGCTCGAGGGCCGCCTCGACGTCCTCGGTGAGGATCACGTCGCGGTCCTTGCGGCCGGCGAAGATGGCGGCCTCGTTGCAGATGTTGGCCAGCTCCGCGCCCGTGAGCCCGCTCGTCTGGCGGGCGATCAGCTCGAGGTCCACGTCGTGGAAGGGCTTGTTGCGCGAGTGGACCTTGAGGATCTCGACCCGGCCCGTGAGGTCGGGCGGGGCGACGAAGATCTGCCGGTCGAAGCGGCCGGGGCGAAGCAGCGCCTGGTCGAGCTTGTCGAGCAGGTTCGACGCGCCGATGACCACGAGGTCCTGGCGGCCCTCGAAGCCGTCCAGCTCTACGAGGAGCTGGTTGAGCGTCTGGTCCTTCTCGCCCGAGAACTGGTTGCCGCGCGCGGAGCCCACTGCGTCGAGCTCGTCGATGAAGACGATCGCGGGGGCAGCCTTGCGGGCCTCCTTGAAGAGGCGCCGGATGCGGGAGGCGCCGAGACCGGCGAACATCTCCACGAACGACGAGGCCGACTGCGCGAAGAACTGAGCCTTCGCCTCGTGCGCGACGGCCTTCGCGAGCAGGGTCTTGCCCGTGCCGGGCGGGCCATGCAGCAGGATGCCCTTGGGGACGCGGGCGCCGAGCTTCTTGAAGCGCTTCGGGTTGCGGAAGAACTCGATGACCTCCTTGAGCTCTTCCTTGGCCTCCTCGACTCCGGCGACGTCCTCCCACTTGACCGACTCGGTCGACTCGGGCTTGATCTCCTGCGGCTTGGTCCGCGGCATCTTCGAGACCATGTAGACGATCAGTACGACGATCGCCGCCATGAAGAGGACCGGCAGCCAGGTGAGGATCAGCGCCTCGATCTCGTGCCACTGGAGGGCCACGGGGAATGCCATCTCTCCCGCATCGGCCCGAGCAGAACCGACCTTTAACACGGGACCCCCTCCGCCGTCAGGATGGCGTCGAGCGCCGCCTTGCCGACCTCGAGCTGCTCGTCGGTCGGCTCGCGCGTCCCGAGCGCCCGCTGGAGCTCGAAGCCCGGGCGCCTGAGCGCGCGCGAGAGAGCGCTGCCCGCGTGTCGCTCGGACCAGCCGAAGACCTCGACCGCCAGCGCCATGCTCCCGACGGCGACCGCGACCTCCGCCGTGCGGCCCTCGAGCCCGGCACGGCGGGCCGCGACGTTGCCCACGACCGTGCCCGCCAGCATCGGGGCCACGAGGTTCGAGCCGCAGCGATCGTGCTCCTTCTCCGCGTCGGCCGCCTCGCCGTCCTGCTCGTAGGCGGCGATCGACTTGTGCTCGACGCCGTGCCAGGCGGCGAGGTCGCCGCCGCGCAGCGCGAGCAGGGCAGGGACGACCCCGATCAGCGCGACCGCGGTCTCGGCGGCGGCCGTGCGGCCACGGGCGCCGCGGATCGCGCGCGTCGCGAGGCCAGCCCCAGCCATCGCCGCCAGCGTGCGCACGTCCTGCATCGGCAGCTCCGCGGCGGGCAGGCGGCGCTTGACGACCGGGATCAGCGCGAGCGCCTCGCCGAGCTTCGCCACCCCGCGGACGCCGGGGAGCCCGCCGAGGCGGTCGCCGACGCTCGGCTTGCGCCCGGAGGCGACCTCGATCCGCCCGTCACGGGTGCGCACGGCCGCCGCCCAGTGCGTCGGGCCGTGCACGAGCAGGCCGTTGCGCAGCGCCATGCCGCCGAGCCTGAGCTTCTCCTCGCTCATCCAAGCACCTCGGGGGCGAGCCAGGCGTAGAAGCGGGCGGCCATCGCGAGGTCCTCAACGGGGATGCGCTCGTCCGCACCATGGATCAGCGGGTTGGCCTCGAGCGCACCCATGGCCCTCGTGGGGAAGAAGCCGTACGCGACGCACTCGGGGAACGCGTCGCGGAACCAGCGCGAGTCCGTGAAGCCGGGTAGCACGGTCGGTGCCACGCGGGCGCCCGGATCCTCCCGCCCGATCCATCCGCGGATCAGCTCCATCAGGGGGGCGTCGGGGGCGGAGCGGTTGCCCACGACCTGCTCGTCGAAGACGAGGGAGTACCCGTCCTCGCCCAGCACGGACGCGATCCGCTCGCGCGCCTCCTCCTGCCCGTGCCCGGGCGGGACGCGGCAGTCGACCTTCACCTCCGCGTGCGACGGGATCACGTTGATCTTTCGCGACGCGCTCGCCATCGTCGGCGTGAGCGTGACGCCGAGCATCGGCTCGACGAGCACTGCGAGGCGGGGGTCGCGCCGTTCGAGCTCGTCGAGCGAGGCGCGCGGGTCCCCGTTGACCGCGATCCCGAGCGCCGCCATGAAGGCCGCGGGCTCGGAAGTGAGCTCCAACTCGGGCTGGCCCTGCGCCATCGAGGCGAGCAGCGGCGCCAGCTTCGTCAGTGCGTTGTCGCCGATCCGCGGGATCGAGGCGTGGCCGGCGCGCCCCTCGGTCGAGAGGGTGAAGCGGAAGACCCCCTTTTCGCCGACGCAGCACGAGTAGACCCGCCGGCCGTCCAGCTCGTGCAGCCCGCCGCCGCCCTCGTTCACGACCATGTCGCAGCGGACCTTCTCCGGGTGCTCGCGGCAGAGCCATTGGGCGCCGTGCGCCGCTCCGGTCTCCTCGTCGGCGGTCACGACCACGAGCAGCTCGCCCGACTCGGGCCTCCACCCTGCCTCGGCGAGCGCCACCGCCGCGGCCACCTCGGCGGCGACCTGACCCTTCATGTCCTGGGCGCCGCGTCCCCAGACGCAGCCGTCGCGCAGCTCTCCGCCCCAGGGGTCGGCGCTCCATTCCGAGGCGTCTGCGAGCACGGTGTCGACGTGGCCGAGGAAGGCGAGGCGCGGCCCGTCGGAGCGGCCGCGGAGGCGTGCCACGAGGTTGGGCCGGCCGGGCACGTCGGCGAGCAGCTCGCACTCGAAGCCGGCCCCGCTCAGGAGCTCCGCCAGCATCCGCTGGGCGGGCTCCTCACGGCCGGGCGGATTGACCGTGTCGAAGCGGATGAGGCGCTGGAGTAGCTCGGTCGCGCCGCGCTCGAGCACCGCTTCTTCGGGCACGCGCCGAGTATAGGTGCGGGGACTCGCCGGCTCGCTAGGCTCGGCTCGATGACGGACCGCCTGTTCGACGAGCCCGGAGGCGGCGGCAGGCAGCGCACGCGCGTGCCCTCCTCCGAGCAGCCGCTCGCGGCCCGCATGCGGCCGGTATCGCTCGGCGAGTTCGTCGGCCAGGAGCACCTCCTGTCCGAGGGCACGGCGCTGCGCAAGGCGCTCGCGGAGGGGCGCCCGCACTCGATGGTCCTCTACGGGCCGCCCGGGAGCGGGAAGACGACGCTCGCGCGCCTCGTGGCCTCGACCTCCGACGCGGTGTTCGAGGAGCTCTCCGCGGTCGAGGCGGGGCGCCCGGAGGTGCGGGCCGTGATCGCCCGGGCCGAGGAGCGGCGGGCGGCGGGGCGGCCGACGATCCTCTTCCTCGACGAGATCCACCGCTTCAACAAGGCCCAGCAGGACGTCCTTCTGCCCGCCGTGGAGGAGGGCCTCGTGACGCTCGTAGGCGCCACCACCGAGAACCCCTACTTCGAGGTGAACTCGGCGCTGCTCTCCCGCTGCCGGGTCTACGAGCTGGAGCCCCTGGGCGACGAGCATGTCCTGGCGCTGCTGCATCGGGCACTCGGCGGCGAGCGCGGGATCCCCGACCCCCCGCCGGTCGATGACGAGGCGCTCGAGTTCCTCGCGGCGCGGGCGGGGGGCGATGCCCGCACCGCGCTCGCGGCGCTCGAGGTCGCGTGCGAGGCCGGGGAGCGGGTCGACGTGGCGCGAGCCGAGGACGCGCTCCAGCGGCGCGCGGTCCTCTACGACAAGGGCGGCGACCGCCACTACGACACGATCTCGGCCTGGATCAAGGCGACCCGGGGCTCCGATCCGGACGCGTCGCTCCTCTATCTCGCCGAGATGCTCGAGGGAGGCGAGGACGCCCGCTTCATAGCCCGCCGCATGGTCATCCTCGCCAGCGAGGACATCGGGAACGCCGACCCGCAGGCGCTCGTGATCGCGGTCTCGGCGGCACACGCCGTGGAGCACGTCGGCCTCCCCGAGGCGGCGCTGAACCTCGCCCAGGCGACGGTCTACCTCGCGCTGGCGCCGAAGTCGAACGCCTCCTACAAGGCGCTCTCCCGCGCGCGGGCATGGGTCCGCGAGCACGGGGCCCCGGTGCCGCCCGCGCACCTGCGCGACGCCCACTACCCGGGCGCCAAGGCACTCGGCCGCGGCGAGGGCTACGACTACCCGCACGACCGCCCGGAAGGAGTCTCGCCGCAGGAGCTGATGCCGCCCGAGGCCGCCGGACAGCGCTTTCTGGAGCTCTCCGACCACGGCCTGGAGCGGGACCTGGCGGAGCGGCTGGCCCGAATCCGGCGCGCGCGCGGCGCATAGTCCGAACCCTCAACCACCCTCAAGGGGGTCTGACCCCGGCGAAGCCCTCAACGCCCCCTAAAGGGGGTCTGACCCAGCGAAAACCGGCGAAAACCCTCGACCAGCCTCAAGGGGGTCTGACCCCATGGCCGGTCTGCGACTCTTGGGGCATGGCCCATCCCCTTCATGATGGCCGGCGCGCCCACGATCCGGGCGCGCTGCTCGCGACCACGCACAGGATCCCCGGCGGCGGGAGCGTCCGGCTGCGCCTGGCACGGCCCAGCGACGCCCCGCGCGTCTCGGCGTTCCTCTCGGATCTTTCCCCGGAGACCGCCCACAGGCGCTTCGGCTCGTCCACGAGCGAGCGCCTCGTCCGCCATTTCACCTTCTACGACCCGCGCCGCCGGCTCATCGTCGCCGCGACCATGCCGGTGGACGGCCGCGAGCGCATCGTCGGACTCGCCGACGTGGCGGTGCTCGACACCGGGCTCGCCGAGATCGGGCTCGTCGTCTCCGACGGCGAGCAGCGCCTCGGCATCGGGACCGTGCTCGCCGACGCGGTCGCGGCGCTCGCCGCCCGCCGCGGCGCGACCCACGTCAAGGCCGAGATGGTCGAGCGCAACGCCGGGATGATCCGCGTGATGGAGCGGCTCGGCCGCACCGTGCACACGGTCGAGAACGGGCACGCGGTCGCCTACACCCGGATCGCGCCGGCCTCAGCCCGCGCGGCGTAGGCTTTCGGGCGTGGAGGCAGCCACGAGGCAGGACGCCGGGTCGGAGCCCGCTCCGACCCGGCCGCTCGACTCGTTCAACCCGGCGACCGGCGAGCTGGTCGGCTCGGTCCCGACGCTGCGCCCGGATCAGGTCCAGGCGGTCGTGGACGACGTCGCCTCGGTCCAGCCCTTCTGGGCCCAGCTCCCGATCTCCGAGCGCGGTCGCTACATGCGCCGGGCGGCCCAGGTGATCCTCGACCAGCTGGACGACCTCGCCGTGCTGCTGACGCGCGAGCAGGGCAAGGCCCGGGCCGAGGGCTACACGATGGAGCTGCTCCCGACCGTCGACGCGCTCCACTGGCTCGCCGACAACGCGCCGGGAGTGCTGGGCGACGAGCGCATCCCCACGCGCCAGCCCTTCCTGCTGCAGAAGCGCCACACCTTCGTCTACGAGCCGCTCGGCGTCGTCGGCGTGATCGCCCCGTGGAACTACCCCTGGTCGATCCCGTTCCAGGAGGTCGCGATGGCGCTCGTCGCCGGCAACGGCGTCGTGCTGAAGCCCGCCTCGCTCACGCCGCTGATCGGGGAGCGCATCCAGGCGGTGTTCGAGCGCGCCGGCGTCCCGGCCGGGCTCGTCCGCACGATCCACGGCGGCGGGGCCGTCGGGCAGGCGCTCGTCGAGTCGAGCGCGGCCAAGATCTTCTTCACCGGCTCGGTCGAGGTCGGCCGCGGCGTGGGGAAGGCATGCGCCGAGCGGATGAAGGGCGCCGTGCTCGAGCTGGGCGGCAAGGACCCGCAGATCGTGCTCGCCGACGCGAACCTCCCGAACGCCGTCTCGGGCTGCCTCTGGGGCGGCTTCGCCAACGCCGGGCAGACCTGCTCGGGGATCGAGCGCGTGTACGTGATGAGCGAGGTCGCCGACCGCTTCGTGGAGGGCGTCGTCGCGGGGGCGAAGCGGCTGAGCGTGGGCGACCCGATGGACTGGGGCGTCGAGGTGGGCCCGATGGTCTCGCGCGAGCAGTTCGAGCTCGTCTGCGAGCTGGTGGACGACGCGGTCGCCTCGGGCGCCACGCTCCGCTGCGGTGGGCCGGTGACGCCGGACGGCCTCGACGGCGCCTTCTTCGCGCCCGCCGTCCTCACCGGCGTCACCCACGACATGCGGATCATGCGCGAGGAGATCTTCGGCCCCGTCGTCCCCATCGTCACGGTCGAGTCGGAGGAGGAGGCGATCGAGCTCGCCAACAACTCGGAGTTCGGCCTCGGCGCGTCCGTGTGGACGATGGACCGCCACAAGGGCGACCGCATCGCGCGGCGGCTCGAGGCCGGAATGGTCTGGATCAACGACCACATGTACACCCACGCGGCATGCCAGTGCGCGTGGGGCGGCGTGAAGGACTCGGGCCTCGGCCGCTCGCACTCGCGCTTCGGCCTCTACGAGTGCGTGAACGTGAAGCTCGTGGCGCGCGAGCCCTCGCGCACGCGGAACTTCTGGTGGCACCCCTACGACGAGTCGCTCGGCGGCGCGATGCGCGCGGCCGGCACGCTCCTCTACGGCCGCGACGAGGACAAGCTCGGAGCGCTCCGGCGCGGCGCGCTGCCGCTCGCGCGAGTGGGCCGGAGGATGCTCCGCAACAGCTTCCGCGGCTGACCTGGGAAAAAGGTCCCTGGCACCTTTGTTTCACCGCGGCTGACGGGATGAAAAAAAGGTCCCTGGCACCTTTGTTGCGGTCAGCGGGGCGTCGCCAGGATGCGCGCGCCGTGCTGCGGCACGTACGTGATCGTGCGGCGCACGATCCGCTCCGGGGCGCCGGCGGCGCTCAGGTCCCACAGCGGCAGGAGCGTGCGCAGCACCTCCTTCATCTCGAACAGCGCGAACGAGGCGCCGATGCAGCGGCGCACGCCCCCGCCGAACGGCAGCCACGTGTAGGTGCCCGCGGGCCTGTCCAGGAAGCGCTCGGGACGGAAGCTGAGCGGATCGGGGTAGATGCGCGGGTCGCGGTGGATCAGGTAGATGCAGGGGGCGATGGTCGAGCCCACCGGCAAGCGCCAGCCCCCAACCTCGAAGGGCTCGTGCACCTTGCGCACGACGATCGGCAGGACGGGCCGCAGGCGGAGCGTCTCCTTGATCACCGCGTCGAGGTAGTCCCCGTCCTCCGGCGCGTCCTGCAGCCGGGCGAGGACCTCCGGGTGGTGGACGAGCCGCTCGAAGGTCCAGGCGAGGCTCGTCGCGGTGGTCTCGTGCCCGGCGACCAGCAGGGTCACCAGCTCGTCGCGCAGCTCGTCGTCGCCCATCGCGGAGCCGTCCTCGTAACGGGCCTGGAGGAGGAGGCTCAGGATGTCCTCGCGCTCATCCAGCCGCGGGTCGGCGCGGTGTCGGCGGATCTCCTCGAGGAGCAGCTCCGAGACGGCCTCCGTGGCGCGGGCGAACGCGCTCACGCGGTGCATGCGCTTGCTCCCGATGAACGCGAGCAGGAACAGGCGGCTCCGCTCGCCCGCCCAGTCGAGCAGCTCGCGCAGCGCGGCCCGGAGCGGATCGAGCCGCTCGGAGCCCTCGACGCCGAAGACCGCGCGCATGATCACCTCGAGCGTGATCGCCTGGGTCGCGGGCCAGACCGGGAACGCCTCCCCGCGCGGCCAGCGGGCGGCCTCGGCCTCGGCCGCCTCCCGCATGATCGACGCGTAGCTCTGCATCCGCTCGCCGTGGAAGGCGGGCAGCATGATCCGCCGCTCCTCGAGGTGCCTGCTCCCGTCGAGCAGCAGCAGGGAGCGCGAGCCCACGATCGGGCCGAGCACCGCGTTCGCCTCGCCCGCCCGCAGCGCCTCCGGCGATGCCTGGAAGACGCGCTTGACGTCGTCGGGGTCCGCCACGAGCACCCAGCGGCCCTCGCGGACGATCGGGAAGCTGAAGACGTCGCCGTAGCGGCGGCGGCACTCCTCCATGTAGGCGGTCGGCCTGACCATCCAGCGCGCCGTGGACAGCGCGGGCGGGAGGTTCGGGCCGGGCGGGATCCCGTCGCGCAGCGCGCCTCGTTCCCGGGGGGGTGCCGCGGTGGCGGTCACGCCGGTAACCGTACCGCCCGGGTGCCTACACTCCCTCGCATGCCCGCCCAGGCCTACGCAGGCAAGGAATGCGTCTGCCAGCTCAAGAAGGGGATCTGCGACCAGAGCTGCGTTCGCGGCATGCTCGAGACCCCCTTCTACATCGCCTGCCTGAAGCTCGGCGGGCGCAAGTGCCTGGTCGTCGGCGGCGGGGACATCGGCCTCGAGAAGGTCGAGGGCCTGCTCGCCTGCGACGGCGAGGTCACCCTTGTCGCGCCCGAGGCGATCGAGCCGCTCGAGCGCCTCGCCGAGGAGGGCTCGATCCGCTGGGAGCGCCGCGAGTACGAGACGGGCGACCTCGACGGCAGCTTCATGGCGATCGCCGCGACGAACGACACGGACGTGAACATCCGCATCTACAACGAGGCGGAGGAGCGGGCGATGCTCGTGAACGTCGTCGACGTCCCGCCGCTGTGCAACTTCATCCTGCCCGCGATCGTCCGCAAGGGCCCGCTCGCCATCGCGATCTCGACCGCGGGCGCCTCGCCCGCCCTCGCCAAGCGCATCCGCAACGAGATCTCCGAGCAGTACGGCGCACCCTACGCGCGCCTCGCCGAGTTGCTGAACGAGGTCCGCGGCTGGGCCAAGGGGACGCTTCCCACCTATCAGGACCGCAAGGCCTTCTTCGAGGGGATCGTGAACGGCGAGCCCGACCCGGTCGACCTCCTGCGGGCGGGCGACGAGCAGGCCGTCCGCGACCTGATCGCGGCCGCGCAGCGCACGGCGACCCCCGCGTAGGCCCCGCGGCCCGGGCGGCCGTGCGTGGGACAGGCCGTAGGCTTGGCCCGTGGCAGGCGACCTCTCACACCTCGACGACTCTGGCGCCGCGCGCATGGTGGACGTCGGCGAGAAGCCCGAGACCTCCCGGCGCGCCGTCGCCCGCTGCACGGTCGTGATGGCCCCGGAGACCGCGGCGGCGGTCGCCGCAGGCGACGCGCCGAAGGGCGACGTCGTCGGCACGGCCAGGATCGCCGGCATCCAGGCGGCCAAGCGCACCGCCGACCTCGTCCCGCTCTGCCACCCGCTGCCGCTCTCGTTCGTGGACGTCCGGATCGAGATCGACCCCGCCGAGGGGGTCGCCCGGATCGAGGCCGAGGCGCGGACGACCGCCCGCACGGGAGTCGAGATGGAGGCGATGACCGCCTGCTCCGTGGCCGCGCTCACGGTGTACGACATGGTCAAGGGGATCGAGCGCGGGGTCCGGGTCACGGACCTCCGCCTCGCCGAGAAGACCGGCGGGCGGGAGGACTGGTGCGAGCCGCCGTCCTGACGGTCTCGACCTCGATCGCGGCGGGCGAGGGGGACGACGTGTCCGGGCCGGAGCTCGTGCGCCTCTGCCAGGCCGCCGGGCTCGAGACCACCCACGAGGTCGTGAGCGACGATCGCGCCGCTCTCGAGGAGGCGCTGCGGCGGCTCGCCGACGGCGAGGGCGTCGAGTTCGTCTTCACGACCGGTGGCACCGGCCTGACGCCGGACGACGTGACGCCGGAGGCCACCCGCGCGGTGATCGACCGCGAGGCCCCGGGCTTCGCCGAGACGATCCGCGCCGAATCGCGCTCCCACACGCCGCTCGGGATCCTCACCCGCGGCGTCTCGGGCATCCGCGGCCGCACGCTGATCGTGAACTTCCCGGGCTCCCCGAACGGCGTTCGCCAGTCGTGGCCCGTGGTGGAGCCGACCCTCCGCCACGCGGCCGAGACGCTGCGGCGCGACTGACGTGGGGACGGGGGCGCAGGAGCCGGCGCTCGCGATCGAGGGCCTCGAGCGCCACTACGGCGACCGCATCGCGCTTGCCGGCGTCACCCTGTCGCTCCCCGTGGGCGCCACCCTCGCCGTGTTCGGCGCGAACGGCGCGGGCAAGACAACGCTCCTGCGGGTGCTCGCCACGCTCCTGCGCCCGCATGGCGGCAGCGTCACCGCGCTCGACGCCTCCCTGCCCGACGACGCATGGCGGCTGCGCGGGCGGGTGGGCTACCTCGCCCACGAGGCCCTGCTCTACCGCGACCTCACGCCGCGCGAGAACCTGCTCCTTCACGCCCGCCTCCACGGCCTGCCCGCCGCGCGGGTGGACGAGCTGATCGCGCAGGTCGGGCTCGCGCGCCGCGCGGGCGACCGCGTCCGCGACCTCTCGCGCGGGATGGTGCAGCGGGTCGCCGCCGCCCGCGCCGTGATCCACGACCCTCCGCTGCTCCTGCTGGACGAGCCCCGGGCCGGTCTCGACCCGGGCGCAGCGGCGCGGCTCGAGCCGCTGATCGGCCGCGAGTCCGGGCGGACCCGCGTGCTCGTCACCCACGACGTCGATGCCGGGCTCGCCGAGTGCGACCTGGCGCTCGGCCTGAAGCTCGGGCGGCAGGTCTTCTGCGGCCGGGCGACCGCGGACGAGGTCCGGGAGCTCTACCGGTGATCCGCGCGGCGCTCGCGATCCTGCGCAAGGACCTGCGGCTCGAGCTGCGGACGGGCGAGTCGGCGCCCGCGATGGTCCTGTTCTCGCTGATCGTCTTCGTGCTGTTCCACTTCGGGCTCGACCGGGACACGCTGGAGGGCGACCTCGCGAGCGGCGTGCTCTGGGTGACGATCCTGCTCGCGGCGGTGCTGGGTGTGAACCGGCTGTTCGCATCGGAGCGGGAGGGCGCCGCGATCGACGGCGTGCTGATGGCGCCGATCGACCGCACGGCGTTCTTCCTCGCGAAGGCCGCGGCGCTGTTCCTCTACCTCGTCGCGCTCGAGCTCGTGGCGCTGCCGGCGTTCGCGTTCCTGCTGCTCTCGCCGTCGCTCACCGGGGCCCTGCCGGAGCTGCTCGCCATCGTCCTGCTGGCCGACATCGGGCTCGCGGCGGTGGGCGCGCTCGTCGCCGCGCTCGCAGTCGAGACCCGCACACGCGAGCTGATCGTGCCCCTGATGCTGCTGCCGCTGCTCGTCCCGGTCGTGATCGCCGCGGCGGCCGCCACGGAGCCGCTCTTCTCGGGCAGCCAGGCGCCGGACGACCTGGGCACCTGGCTGGGAGTGCTCAGCCTCTACGATTCGGTGTTCGTGCTCGTATCGATAGCGGTCTTCGACTTCCTCCTGGAGGACTGATGGCAGGACCCCACGGCAGGAATCTCCGCTGGTGGGCCCTGGGCTCCGCGGCGCTGATGGCGGCGGCGCTGTCGCTCGTCTTCTTCTACGCGCCCAACGACGCCGACCAGGGCTTCATCCAGAAGATCTTCTACGTGCACGTGCCGATGGCCATCGTGGCGCTCGGCGGCTTCGTCGCCGCCGGGGTCATGGCGATCAAGCACCTGCGCACCGGCGACCGCGTCTGGGACCTGCGCAGCTACGTCACGATCCACATCTCGATCATCCTCGGCGTCGGCGTGCTCATCACCGGCTCGATCTGGGCGCGCGCCTCCTGGGGCAAGTGGTGGGTCTGGGAGGAGCCGGTCCTCGTCTCGTTCCTGATCGTCTTCCTCCTCTACTGCGTCTACTACCCGCTGCGCTTCTCGATCGAGGACCCCGGGCGCCAGGGGCGCTACTCCTCCGTCTTCGCCGTCGTGGCGGGCGCGTTCGTGCCGCTCAACTTCATGGCGGTGCGCCTCGCCGAGTCGTACACGCACCCGCGCGTCCTCTCCCAGACCGGCGGCAGCCTTCCGGGGGAGCAGCGGCTCACCTTCATCGTCGCGATCGTCGCCATGACCGCGCTGTTCGTGACGCTCGTGAAGCTCGAGATCACCGCGAAGAGCGCGGCGATGCGGATCAAGCGGCTGCGCGCCCGGATGGAGCGCGCCGCCGAGGAGCGCGAGAGCGCGCTGGTGGCCGGCTGATGCCCGCCCTTCCCCTGGACGAGGCGGGCAGGTACGTGGCGGGGGCCTACGGCGTCTTCGTCACGCTGATCCTCGTGTACGTCGCGATCATGGGCGCGAAGCTCCAGCGGATCGACAACGACCTGGCGGAGCTCGAGCGGCTGGCGGGCGAGGACTGATGGACGCCCTGCTCGTCCTCGGCGTCTCCCACAAGACCGCGCCGCTCGCGCTGCGCGAGCGCCTGGCGCTGCCCGAGCGCCGGGCGGCGGCCTTCCTCATGGAGCTGCTCGCGGACGCCGCCATCCACGAGGCCGTGGCGATCTCCACCTGCAACCGCACCGAGGTGTACCTGTTCGCAGCCGACCCGGTGGGCGCCGAGGCCGCCGCGCTCGGCGCGCTCGCCGCGCAGGCGGAGATGGCCCCGACCGAGCTCGCGGGCAGCCTCTACTCCCGCCGCGGCGCCGACGCGGTCCGCCACCTGTTCGAGGTGGCCGCGGGCCTGGACTCGATGGTGATCGGCGAGGCCGAGATCCAGGGCCAGGTGAAGCGCGCGTACCAGTCCGCTCTCGTCGAGGGCGCCACCGGGCCGCTCACGAACCGGCTCTTCCGGGACGCGATCTCGACCGGCAAGCGCGTGCGCTCCGAGACCGGCATCGGGCGCTCCCACGTGTCGGTCTCCTCGATCGCGGTCGAGCTCGCGCGCGCGACCTTCGGCGAGCTGGCGCGGCGGCGCGTGCTGGTCGTCGGGGCCGGCGAGAACGGCGAGCTCACCGCCGAGGCGCTCCACCGTCACGGCGTCGAGTCGGTGTTCATCGCGAACCGCCGCTACGACCGCGCGATCGGCCTCGCCCAGCGCTTCGGCGGCGTCGCCCTTCGGCTCGACGACATGCCGGACGAGCTGGTGCGCTCGGACATCGTCGTGACCTCCACGAACTGCCCGTTCCCGATCATCGGCCGCGAGGAGCTCGCCGACGTCATGGACGAGCGCGAGGGCCGCCCGCTCGTGATGATCGACCTAGCCGTGCCGCGCGACGTCGAACCCGAGGCGCGCTCGATCGAGGGCGTGACCGTGATCGACATGGACGACCTCCAGGAGGAGGCGGCCTCGAGCCTCGGCGCGCGAGCCTCGGAGTCGGGGGTCGCGCGCGAGATCGTGCACGCCGAGGTCGAGCGCTTCAGCGAGTGGATCGCCGGCCTCGAGGCCGTGCCCACGATCGCCGCCCTCCGCGACCGCGGCGAGCAGGTAGTCGAGCACGTGCTTCGCGAGAACGAGTCCCGCTGGGAGTCCCTCAGCGAGGCCGACCGGGAGCGGCTCGGCGTGATGGCCCACGCGATCGTGAGCCGCCTCCTGCACGAGCCGACGATGCGCCTCCGCGGCGTCGGCGACGGCGAGGCCTCCTACATCCACGTCCAGGCGCTGCGCGACCTGTTCGGCCTCGAGCCCCCGCCGCCCATGGGCGAGGAGGAGGCCGCCGAGGTCACGTCGCTCGAAGCGCGCAGGCGGCGTAGGCGCTGATCCGGCTCGCGACGCGCGGGAGCGCGCTCGCGCTCGCACAGGCCCGCTGGGTCGCCGGGGAGCTCGAGCGCCTGGGAGAGGAGACCGAGCTGGTCGTCGTGACGACCTCGGGCGACGAGCGCGAGAGCGGCCCGGTCGTCTCGGACGACAAGTCCCGCTTCGTCAAGGAGATCGAGGACGCGCTCCTCGACGGGCGCGCGGACCTGGCCGTCCACTCGGCCAAGGACGTGCCCGCCGAGCTGCCGGACGGGCTTGCGCTGGTCGGCGTGCCGGCGCGCGCGGACGCCCGCGACGCGCTCTGCGGCGCCGCCTCGCTCGGCGAGCTGCCGGATGGCGCGGTCGTCGGCACCGCCTCGCTCCGGCGGCGCGCGCAGCTCCTCGCCGCCCGGCCGGACCTGGACGTCCGCGACCTGCGTGGCAACGTGGACACGCGGCTGCGCCGTCTCGCCGACGGCGACTTCGACGCGATCGTGCTCGCGCAGGCCGGTCTCGCCCGGCTCGGACGCGAGGCCGAGGGCAACCCGATCGACCCGGTCGCGATGGTCCCCGCCGCCGGCCAGGGCTGCCTGGCGCTCGAGGGGCGCAGGGGCGGCGCGGAGGCGGATGTCGCCGCGGCGCTCACCGACCGGGCGGCGCTCGTGCGCCTCACGGCGGAGCGGGCGCTCGTCTCGGCGCTCGGCGCGACGTGCCGGACGCCGGTCGCGGCGCACGCCGAGATCGAGGGTGACGGGCTGCGGCTCACCGCCTTCGCGGGCATGCCCGACGGCGGCCTCTGGATCAGGGACGAGGCCGAGGGCGACGCCGGCGATCCGGCCGCGCTGGGCGACCTCGTCGCGCAGCGGATGGCCGCGGCCGGAGCGGCGGAACTGCTCGAGGCGGCCGAGCGCTCCTAGTCGAGCGGGAGCCCGGCGGCGCGCCGGGCGGTCGCGCGGTCGTGGAAGGAGTGCATGCGCGAGATCTTGCCGTCGCGCACCCAGTAGACGGTCGCCCCGGACTGGTTGACGTGCACGCCGGAGCCCCGGCCCTGGGCCCGCTCCTCCCACGGGACGTAGAAGACGCCGCCGCCGGCGTCGACGGGATCGTCGAACTCGATCTCGTAGTCGGTCCACGCGCCCATGAAGCTCTCGGCGTACCGGATCATCCCGCTGACGCCCTTGGTCTCGCCCTGGAGGGCGCGGTCGTCGTGGAACTCCACGTCCCGGTGGAACGTCTCGAGGACCAGCCGCCACTGGCCCTGCGACCAAGCCTGGTTGGCCCTTCGTATGAGCTCTATGTCCCCCACCGTCTCGGGGTACCACACTAGCCCGCCCGGGAACCGCCGGGGTGAGGCTCCGCACTCTAGGGTTCGCTCGATGGCGGCCCGGCCGGGGACGGTCTATCTCGTTGGCGCAGGCCCGGGAGACCCGGGGCTCATGACGCTCCGCTCGCTCGAGCTGATCGGGTCGGCCGACGCGATCCTGCACGACCGGCTGATACCGGACGGCGCGCTGGACGGCGCGCGGCCGGACGCCGAGGTTCGCTACGTGGGCAAGGCCCCGGGCGCGCACGCCACCGGCCAGGACGAGATCAACGCGCAGCTCGTCGAACTGGCCCGCTCCGGATGCTCCGTCGTCCGTCTGAAGGGCGGCGACCCCTTCGTGTTCGGCCGCGGCGGCGAGGAGGCCGAGGCGCTCGCGGAGGCGGGGATCCCGTTCGAGGTCGTCCCCGGCGTCACCGCGGGCGTGGCGGCCCCCGCCTACGCCGGCATCCCGGTCACCCATCGCGACGAGGCCTCGGCGGTGGCCTTCGTCACCGGTCACGAGGACCCGGACAAGCCCGAGAGCGCGCTCGACTGGGAGGCGCTCGCGCGCTTCCCGGGCACGCTCGTGCTCTACATGGGCGTCCGCAACCTGCCCCGGGTCACCGAGCACCTGATCGCCGCTGGTCGCCCGGCCGGCGAGGCGGCCGCCGTGGTCCGGCGGGGCACCTGGCCCGACCAGCGCACCGTGCTCGCCACGCTCGGGACGATCGCCGAGACGGCGGAGCGCGAGGGCATCACCGCGCCCGCGATCACCGTCATCGGCGGCGCCGCCGGGCTGCGCGAGGCGCTCGCCTGGGTCGAGCGCCGCCCGCTCGCCGGACGCTCGGTCGTCGTCACGAGGGCGCGCGCGCAGGCGAGCACCCTGGCCTCCCGCCTCTCGGCGCTGGGCGCACGCGTGATCGAAGCGCCGGCGATCCGGATCGAGCCGAGGCCGGTCGAGGGAGCGCTCGCCCAGGCGCTGGACGAGATCACCGATTTCTCGCTCGTGTGCCTGACGAGCCCGAATGGAGCCGCCCTGCTGATGGACGCGCTCGGCGAGCGCGGCCTCGACGCCCGGGCGCTCGCGGGCGCCACCGTGGCGGCGATCGGCCCCGGCACGGCGGCTGAGCTCCTCTCCCGGGGCGTCCGCGCCGACGTGGTGCCGCCTCGCTCGATCGCGGAGTCGCTCGTCGAGGCCCTGGCGGACACGCCGGTCGAGGGGCGGCGCGTGCTCATCGCCCGCGCGGCCGAGGCCCGTGACGTGCTGCCCGCGGCGCTGGCGGAGCGCGGCGCCAGGGTGGAGGTGGTGCCGCTCTACGACACCGTCGCCGAGCGCCTCGACCCCGACGCGCTCGCCGCGGTGGGCGAGGCCGGGTTCGTGACCTTCACCTCCAGCTCGACCGTCCGTTTCTTCCTCGAGGCGATCGCCCCGGCATCGCTTCCCGCCACGGCGCGGGTGGTCTCGATCGGCCCGGTCACGAGCGCGACCGCACGCGAGCTGGGCCTGGAGGTGGCGGTCGAGGCTGAGCGCCACGACATCGACGGGGTGGTCGAGGCGCTCCTGGAGGAGGCGGCGCGTTGATCGTCTCGCTGCTCACCGACTACGGCCTCGAGGACGACTTCGTGGGCGTCTGCCACGGCGTGATCCTGGGGATCTGCCCGGATGCGCGGATCGTGGACGTGACGCACGGGATCGCCCGTCACGACGTCCGTCACGGGGCTGTCGTCCTGCGCAACGCGGTGCCGTACCTCCCCGTCGGGGTCAACGTCGCCGTCGTGGACCCGCAGGTCGGGACCCAGCGCCGCGCGCTCGCCGTCAGGGCGGCCGACGACCGGCTCTATGTCGGGCCGGACAACGGTGTCCTGAGCCTCGCGCTGGCCACCTCGGGCGGCGCGGTCCAGGCGGTCGACGTCACCCGCTCCGCGCTCCGCCTCGAGCCGGTGTCCGCGTCCTTCCACGGCCGCGACGTCTTCTGCCCGATAGCCGCCCACCTCGCGGCAGGCGCCGACCTGGCGGAGGTCGGCGAGCCGATCGACGCCGACGAGATCGAGCAGCTCGAGCTTCCCGGGCCGCGCACCGAGGGGATCGACGTGCGCGCGAGCGTCCTGCTCATCGACCGCTTCGGGAACGTCGGGCTCGACCTCTCGCACGAGCAACTCGCGGGGACCGGCCTCAAGCTCGGCTCCACCGTGGAGGTCGAGGCGCGCGGCGAGCGCTACCTCGCCTCCTACGCAGCCACGTTCGCCGACGTCTCACCGGGTGCGGTGGTCGTCTACGAGGACTCCTACCGGATGCTGTCGATCGCGATCAACCGCGGGGACGCGGCCGCGACGTTCCAGATCGCCGCCGGGGACGAGGTCCGGCTGCGACCGCGATGACGCTCGGCCGGCCGCACGTCCACCACCGCTCGACCGACTCCACGAACGAGCGGGCGCGGGCGCTCGCCTCCGCCGGCGCGCCGCACGGGACGCTCGTCACCGCGGCCGAGCAGAGCGCCGGCCGGGGCCGCCAGGGCCGGACGTGGGTGGCGCCACCCGGGAGCGCGCTGCTCGCGTCGCTCGTCGTGCGCGACCTCGGCGAGCGCACGCTCCTGCTCCCGCTGGCGGCCGCCGTGGCCGTGGCCGAGGCCTGTGAGGAGTTGGCCTCGGTGGAGTGCGCGATCAAGTGGCCGAACGACGTCTGGATCGACGGCCGCAAGCTGGCGGGCATCCTCGTCGAGGGCAGGCCCCAGGAGGGCTGGGCGGTGCTCGGGATGGGCGTGAACACCCGCACCGAGGAGTTCCCCGAGGAGCTGCGGGAGACCGCCACCTCGCTGGCGCTCGCGGCCCCGGAGACGGGGCCGGTCGAGCCCGGGGCGCTGCTCGCCCCGCTGCTCCGGGCGCTCGAGCGGCTGCTGGCGGGCGACCCGGAGGAGATCCTCGCGGCGTGGCGCGGGAGGGACGCCCTGGCCGGCTCGCCCGTTCGCTGGCGCGACGGCGAGGGGACCGCGGAGGGGATCTCCGACGACGGGGCGCTGCTCGTCAGGACCGAGAGCGGCGTCGTGGAGCTGGACGCCGGCGAGGTCCACCTGCTGCGCTGATCAGGCGGCGGCGGTCTCGTCGATGTCGTCGCCGCCGGAGTCGAGCGAGTCGACGGCCTCGCCGACGGCGCCCTCGAGATCCTCGGGGCTGTCGGCGTCGGCGGCGGTCTCCATGGCCTCCGCGAGCATGCCCTCGTCCTCGACCTTGATGGCGTTGCCCCGGCGACTGCGCCTCTCGCGCTGGGGCTGCTTTCCGCCCTGCGGCTGCTTCCCGCCGCCGTCCTGCGACTGGCCCGGGCCCTTGCGCTTCTTGCGGCGGCGGCCGCGCTTGCCCTTGGGGAAGTTGCGCGCCAGGTCGCGGGCGAGGGCGGCGGGCTTGCGCGCCATCCGGGTGCGGGCGCCGCGCAGCACCTCCTCGGCCTCCGGCGTGTGCGCGAGCGCGGCTGCGAGCAGGGCGGCGCCGAGGCGGCGCTCCTGGTTGCGCGACGCCTGCACGAGCCTGCGGGCGTTGCGAGCGTGCGCGCCCCCGGACGAGTTGACGAGCAGGCCGAGCAGCCGCTTCGTCTCCGGCCAGCGCTGGGCGGCGTACTCCTCGTGCACCTCGCGCGTGTACTCGGCGCAGCGCCAGATCCACGCGGTGGCCTGGTCGCGGCGGCCGATCGGCTTCTCGGCGAGCGCCTGGAGCAGCACCTTGACCGCCTCGCGGCGCTCGTCGCGCGACCATCCGCCCACGATCTCGACCGCCTCGTCGAAGGCGTCGGCGTCCTTGGCCTGCGCCACCTCGCCGAGGGCGCGCAGGCGGAGCTGCGAGTTGCGGTTGCGCTGGAGGCAGGTGACGAGGAAGCGGCGGCGCAGCTCTCCGGTCCCGTCGAAGTGGATCATCGCCTTCGCGCGCCGCCAGTTGTTGGAGGAGGCGCGCGCGCCGGCGAGCGCCGCCCACACGTGCTGCTCGCTCCACGAGAGGTGCTCGACGGCGATCCGCCAGAGCTCGCGCTCGAAGACGACGGCGCGGCGCTCTGGGTCGGGGGTGACGGGCAGGACGCGGCGCTCGACGCGCAGCCTCCGCCCGCGTCCGCGGCGGACCGGGCCGACGACGATCGCGCCGCCGCGGTAGACGTCGCGGTCGAGCAGGCTGTGCAGGGTCACCACCGGGTCGTCGTGGGTCGTCGCCGGGTGGACGAAGTCCACGACGATCCCCGCCTCCTTGCCGGGCTGGCGGCGCGTTACGCGGCCGACCCGCTGCTGGTAGATGCGCTTCGAGGCGGTCGGGGCGAGGTGCATGCAGACCGTGGCCCGCGGCGAGTTCCAGCCCTCGGCGAGCAGCTGCGCGTTGACGAGCACGTCGATCTCGCCGCGCTCGTAACAGGCGAGCACCCGGGCGAGCTCGCGCTTCGGCGTCTCGCCGGAGACGGCCATCGCGTTGATGCCCGCGGCGCGGAAGGACTCGGCGACGTGGTGGGCGTGGCGGACGCCGGCGGTGTAGACGACACCCGGAACGTCCTTGAAGCGCACCCGGTAGAGGTCGGCGATCGCCAGGTTGAACGGCGCCTGGTCGAGCAGGGCGGCCAGCTCCTCCTGGTCGAAGTCCTGGTCCACCTCGCCGCGGCGGAGCGGCACGTTCGCGATCGAGCGGACGCCGACGCCGGGCGGGATGCGCACGCAGCGGAGCGGCGAGATCACGCCGCGGCGCGCCGCCTGGGCGAGGTCGAAGCGCGATGTCTGGGTGGGGAAGAGGTCGGTGACGTGCCGGGCGATCAGGGCGCCGGTCGCGGTCATGCCGACGAACACGGGCCCGGCCCACTTGCGGATCGCGGCGCTGGTCTTCTCGCCGAGCGCCGTGTGGGCCTCGTCGCAGATGACGATCGTGTACGCGTCGGAGATGCGCCCCGCGTTCCGCACGAACCACTGGTAGGTCTCGACGGTCACGGGGCCGTCGCCGCCGGGGGCCATGTCGCGGTCGAGCAGCGCGGGCGAGACGCGCTTCTTGTAGCCCCTCGCGAACAGCTCGCCGTGGAACTGGTCCACGAGGTTGCGGCGGTGGGTCAGGATCAGGATGCCGCCGGTGCGCGACGCCTCCACGAATCCGAGCGCGGCGACGGTCTTGCCGGCGCCCGTGGCGTGCTCGAACCAGAAGCGGCGGTAGGCGTTCGGGTCCTCCGGCTGCTCGGGAAGCTGGTCCTCGTCCTCGGCGGCGGGGCCGTCCCAGTCGCCGGCGCCGTCCGGTTCGTCGTCCGCCTCCTCGTCGTCGTCCTCTTCGTCCTCGTCGTCCTCCTCGTCCTCGTCGTCGTCCTCCTCCTCGTCGTCGTCATCGAGTTCGAGATCGAGGTCGTCCTCGTCGTCCTCGATCTCCTCCTCGTCGTCGTCGAGGTCGTCCTCCAGGTCGTCGGCAACCGGGGCGGCGCCGTTGCCGTTGCCGTTGCTGCGCTTCTGGGTCTCCGCGCTCAGCGCGATGAGCGTCCCGGAGAGCGCGTCCACCTGGTGGGCCGAGAGAACGGTGCCGTCGACGAGGTGCGGCTCTTCCTGGGCGACCAGGCGCTCCAGCCCGAGGATCAGCGAGAACTCGCGGCGCCACGCGACCGAGGGCTGCGCGTGGCCGCTCTCGATCTCGGCGATCGCCTGGTCGAAGGCCCGGCGACGGACCGTGCCCGGCGCCAGCGCTTCGTCCTGTGACTCGCCTTCGAGCACGAACGGCTCCCGCGCGAAATCCTCTGCTCGCGCGAGTTGATCGCCGGAAACCGGCGTCGTTCCTGCCGGATGCGTGGTCTCAGCCATGCGGCCCTGTAGTGAAAGAGGCGCGTAAGCGCCGCCACGCCGCGCATGCGGCACGCGGGCGGACGGCGCTACCGTCCGAAAGTCGCCGCCCAGTGAGCCATTCCCCTTGTGGCGGCGGGCCTGCCCCGATCAGCTGGGACAGGCTGTACGTCCATTAAAGCACTATCCCCGCATATGCCAACCTTCCGTTCCGATGCGCAGACTTTGGACAGCATTCGCCGCCCTCGCCCTCGCGGTGGTCGTGACGATCGGGATCGTGAGCGCCGACGGGTCCGACGACGCCGCGGACGCCGGCGACCCCACCCGCTCGCGCATGGTCGAGCCGGATGCGCTCGCCGGTGCGCCGGGCCCGCTGGGCGACCTCTACTCGCGCGGCAACGAGCTCGTGGACGGCGGCGCGGTCGCCTTCCGGGACCAACTCTCGAAGCTCGAGGGCCATCCGGTCGTGGTCAACAAGTGGGCGTCCTGGTGCGGGCCCTGCCGCGCCGAGTTCCCGTTCTTCCAGGGCCAGGCGCTCGAGCGCGGGCGGGAGATCGCCTTCATCGGCGTCAACTCGGCCGACAACGACGGCGACGCGCGGCGCTTTCTCGACCAGTTCCCGGTCCCCTATCCCAGCTTTCGCGACCCCGACTCGGAGGTCGCGCGGGTCTTCCGCGGCGTCGCCGCCTTCCCGACGACCGCCTTCTACGACTCGAAGGGGAAGCTCGCGTTCCTCAAGCAGGGCGGCTACGCCACCGAGGCGAAGCTCGCCGAGGACATCGAGCGGTACGCGCGCTAGTGGAGGCGCGCCGGGCCCGCGACGATCGCGAGGTGCAGGCGGCGCTCGAGCTGCGCGAGCGGGTCTTCTGCGGTGAGCAGGGCGTGGCGCCGTCCGCGGACCGAGACGGGCGCGACCCCGATGCGCTTCACGTCGTCGCCACGGACGACGAGCGCCTGCTCGGCACCTGCAGGCTCCTGATCGAGGACGGGGTCGCGCGCCTCGGGCGCCTGGCCGTCGAGCCGGGCGCCCGGCGACGCGGAGTGGCCGGCGCCATCCTCGCGGAGGCCCACGCGCTTGCCGCGGCGAACGGCGCCCGCACGGTCAGGCTGCACGCCCAGGTGGACGCCCGGGCGCTGTACGAGGCCGCGGGCTACGCCGCCACCGGAGGCCCGTTCATGGAGGAGGGCATCCCGCACCTGCCCATGGAGCGCCCGCTTGCCTGAGCTCCGCATCGACCCTCTCTCCGGACTGCGCACGATCGTGGCGGGCGACCGGGCGTCCCGGCCGGGCGGCGGCTTCTCGGCGGAGCCCCAGCCTCCGATCGACACGGAGCGCGACCCGTTCCTCGAGGGACACGAGGACCGCACGCCGCCGGAGCTCTCCGCGCTGCGGCCCGGAGGCGGGCAGGCCGACGGCCCGGGCTGGCTGGTCCGCGTAGTCCCCAACCTGTACCCGGCGCTGGCGCCGGACGGCGACGATCCAGCGGACGCCGACGACCCGCTCGCCGGCGGGCGGGGGGAGCCGGCCATGTTCGCCTCGCGCCCCGCGGTGGGCGGCCACGAGGTGATCGTGAACTCGCCGAAGCCGGTGACCTCGCTCGGGATGCTCGAGCCCTCCGAGGTGGAGACCGCGATGGGGGTCTGGCGCGAGCGGATGCTCGCCCATGACGACTCGGCCTACTGCCACCTGATCGTCAACGAGGGACGCGAGGCGGGCGCGTCGCTTCCGCACACCCACTCCCAGCTCTACGCGCTCCCGTTCGTGCCGCCGGCGGTGGCGCGCGAGCGCGAGCGCTTCACGGCGTACGCCGACCGCACGCACGGGCGGAACCTGCTGGAGGACCTCGTCCAGGAGGAGGTGCGCGTCCGCGACCGGCTCGTGGCGGTGGACGCCGAGGCCGTCGCCATCTGCCCGTTCGCCTCGCGGGTCCCGTTCCAGGTCCAGATCGCCCCGCGCAGCCCGCGCCCCCGCTTCCAGGACGACGGCCCGCTCGCCGCGGGGCTCCTCCACGACGTGCTCGGCCGGCTCGCCGCGGTCCTCGGCGCGCTGCCGCCGCTCAACCTGTGGGTGCGGACCGCCCCGGCCGATGCCGGCTGGTTCTGCTGGCGCATCGACCTCCTGCCCCGGCTGACCCACCTCGCCGGACTCGAGATGGGCGCTGGCGTGAACCTGAACATCCAGCCGCCCGAGCGCGCCGCCGCGCTGCTGCGCGAGGCGCGGTAGCGTCCCCGCCCGCGTGCCGCCAGAGTCCCGACCGATCCCCCGCTTCCTCGCCGAGCCTCCCCAGGAGCGCCTGCCCTACGGCCGCTGGGCCGAGGCGCTGGCCGAGCGCTTCGGCGAGGCCATCCGCGCCATCGAGGCCGACGAGGACCTCGGCTCGCCCGGGGAGCTCGCGTGGTTTCCGAGCCGCACGCTCGCCGGGCGCACGTACGTGCCCGTCACGGCTCCCACCTCGACCGGGTTCGAGCTGTTCGGCTACGTGTCCTTCACCCGCGACCACGAGGGCGCGGAGGCGACCGGCTTCGAGGCCGTCGCCGACTACACCGACGAGACCGCCGAGGCCAACCCCGACTGGGCGCTCGACCTCTCCGACCAGGAGATCGCCCACTGGCGCGGGCCCGCCGGGCGCACCGGCGAGATCGCGCTCGTGTGGGGCGTCGCGCTCGTGGCGAACGGCGCGCTCGCGACCGCCGAGCTGGGCCCGACGACCACCGACCAGTGCGAGCTCGAGGACGGCCGCTTCACGCTGGTCTCGCTCGACAACTACACGGGCGACCTGCTCTGCGTGAAGCTGTGGGGCGGCGGGGGCGGCGAGCTGGCCAGCGAGTCGCTCTACGAGGAGGAATGACGGCGCGCGCCCGGCGCGCCTTTTATCCTCGGCCGCGGCCCCGATAGCTCAGATGGATAGAGCGACTCCCTCCTAAGGAGTAGGCCGCAGGTTCGAATCCTGCTCGGGGCACTCTCCCTAGCTCGACGCCTTCCCTCCCTTGCGGCCCGCGGCCTGCTTCTGGGCGCGGTTGCCGCCGCTTCCCGACCCGCTCGACTTGCTGCTCTGGCTCGAGCCGCCACTGTGGCTGTTCTTCCCGCCCTTCTTCGAGGCGCCGGGGGTGTTCGCGATCTTCGCGGCCCGCTCCTTGCTCATGCCCTTCTCGCGCAGGCCCTCGTATTGCTTGTCGTTCTTGATGCTCGGTCCGTGATCCTTTGCCATCACGGCATCACCTCCTGGCGAGGCCGTACCCGGCCGCCGCAGGCGCTATTCAGCGGATCGTGCCGTCGCCGCGCAGGCGGACGGCACGCCGGCCGAAGTCGGCGCGCCCGAGGCGGTCCACCAGGCGTGCCGCGGCGCCGGAGCGGTCGGGCTGGGGCACGCCGGGCCCCACCAGGCGCAGCGGCAGCATCCGCCCGCCCAGGACCTCGCCCGTCCCCGTGACCGAGACCGTGAGCAGGCCCGACAGCGACAGCAGGCCGCCGCGCGCGAAGTTCTTCCAGCCCGCGAAGTTCCCGAGCGAGTACGCGATCAGCCTGCCTCGGTAGCGCTCCATCCCGCGGAGGACGTGCGGCCCCGACCCCAGCACGAGGTCCGCTCCGGAGTCGACGACCGCGTGGGCGAAGGCGCGGGTGTTCCCGCGATCGCCGCCGAACGCCTGCTCGCGACCGCGCGGGACGTGGATCGCCCGAACGCCCTCGGCTCCGGCGTGCATCGTCACCACGACCACGTCGGCATGCCGCGCAGCCGTGCGCACGAGGCGCCGCGCGCCGGCGATGTCGCGAAGGTCGGCCACGCCCGCGTTCGGCGCGAAGCCGAGCAGGGCCACCCGCACGCCGCGGCGCTCGAGCATCGCGATCCGCCCCGGCGTCCCGGTGTGGGCCAGGCCGCGGCGGTGCAGCGCGGCGATCGTCTCTCGCTGGGCCCCCGGTCCGAAGTCGAGGCTGTGGTTGTTCGCGAGGTTCATCGCGTCGAAGCCCGCCCAGGCGAGCCCTGCCGCGTGGCCCGGCGGGGCCCGGAAGCTGAAGCAGTTGCCGCCGTCGGAGGCGCCGCACTTCGACGACCCGCCACGGGCGAGCGTGCCCTCCAGGTTCCCGATCGTCAGGTCCGGCGCCTGGAGGTCGCTGCGCACCGCGGTGAACAGGGCGCGCCCCGACGCGGGCGAGACGCCGTAGCGGGAGCCCGGCGTGATGTCGCCCGCCCAGGCGATCGTGAGAACCGTGCGGGCGGGATCACCGCCGCCGTAGGCGCCCCCGGGCGCCGCGAAGGCCCCGGTGCCCACGAGGATGGGAGCGGCCGTGGCGACGAGGCCCGCCGCGAAGGCCGCCGGCAGGGCCGACGCGAAGAGGCGATCGCGTGCCACCGCACGTTGTTCGGCCCTCCGGGCCGCCGTCCTGCCCGGCGGCATGGCAGGATTGGGGCCATGGAAAGCGGCCAACGGCTCAGAGAGGCGCTCGACCCGCGGGTGCGGATCCAGCGCGACCGCTGGAACGAGTACTTCGTGTTCCTGCTCTCGGCCACCGGCGCGTCCATCTTCGCGCCGCTGATCCTCTTCGTGGCCGGCGCCTTCACCGAGGTGTTCTCGATCGGGATCTACCTCGCCGCCTCGCTCGCGATCGAGCTGATCCTGATCTTCGGGATCGGCCGTCCGGCGATGAAGCCCGCCGAGCGCGCGGGCTGGGCGCTGCTCTGGGGCGGCGCGGCGCTCGCCTTCGGCGCGGCCTTCTACTACCTGGTCTTCGAGCAGGTCCTCTAGGGCAGCTTCTGCTCGAGCGAGAGCACCGGCGCGAACAGGTCGCCGTGCCGCTCAACCCGCTCGAGCACCTCGGCCGGCCCGAAGGCGAGGTACTCCGCCCGCCCCGAGGCGAGCGCCCCCTCAACCTCGTCCCACGTCACCGGAGTGGACACGCGCGGCTCCGGCGTGGCGCGCAGCGAGTAGACGGAGATGGTCGTCTTGTGGAAGTCGTTCTGGCTCCAGTCCACGAACACCTTGCCCTTGCGCAGGTCCTTCTTCATCTGCGAGACGACGCGGTCGGGGAACTGGGCGGCGAGCGCCTTGGCCGCCTCGTGGGCGAAGTCCTTCGTGCGGCCGTAGTGGACCCGGCCGTTCAGCGGCACGTACACCTGGAGCCCCTTCTGCCCGGAGGTCTTGGGGAACGCCTCGAGCCCGAGCTGCCCGAACATCCCGCGGAGCCACACGGCCACCTGGCAGCAGTCGACGATGTCGGCGGGCGCGCCCGGATCGAGGTCGAAGGCGACGGCGCTCGGCGCGCGCAGGTTGCGGCCGCGTGAGAGGGAGGGGTGGAGCTCGATGCTCGCGAGCTGCGCGGTCCACAGGAGCGCCTCGGGGGAGTCGACGACGCAGAAGTCGATCGGCCCGCCTGAGCGGTCGCTCGGAACCTCGACGGTCTTCATCCAGTCGGGGCGGTGCTTCGGGCAGCGCTTCTCGTAGAAGTGCTCCGCCTCGACGCCGTCCGGGTAGCGCTTCAGCGTGAGCGGGCGACCGCTCAGGTGCGGCACGAGCACGGGCGCGATGGCCCGGTAGTAGTCGATCATCTCGCCCTTCGTGAACCCGGACGCGGGGTAGAGCACCTTGTCCAGGTTCGTGAGCTTCACGGGCTCCTCTCTCGCCACCTCGCCGGCCTCCTTGTCGTCGCGCAGCCCCTTGTAGGAGGGGGCCCTCAGCATGCCGTCCCGCGTCCACTCGCGGAACTCGACCTCCGCGAGGAGCAGCGGCTCGGCGAAGCGGGCGCCGCGCGGCGGCTGCCTGCCCTCGAACGGCGACTCGTCGCGCGCGAGCGGCTCGAGCAGGCCCGAGAGCCGGTCGAGCTCGGCCTCGGTGAAGCCGGTGCCGACCCGCCCCGCGTAGTGGAGGGGCCCGCCCGGCTCGTCCCGGGTGCCGACCAGCAGGGCGCCCAGGCGCTCCCGCCGACGCCCGCTGCCGGGCATCCAGCCGCCGACGACGAGCTCCTCGCGGTTCGTGTTCTTGACCTTGATCCACGCGCCCGTGCGCTTGCCGGGCTCGTAGCGACTGCCGAGGCGCTTCGCCACGAGGCCCTCGATGCCGCGCTCGCGCGTCACCTCGAGCAGGGCGGCGCCCGCGCCGGTGGACGCCTCCGGGGTGCGCCAGGCCTCGCCGTCCAGTCCGAGGCCCGCGAGCAGGCGCCGGCGCTCCTCGTAGGGCTCGCGCAGGAGCGAGCGGCCGTCGAGGTGCAGCAGGTCGAAGGCCATGAAGGCGGCGGGATGGCTGCGCATCCGCCGCCGGACCTCCGCCTCGGAGGTGTGGTGCATGCGCTGCTGGAGCCGCTCGAAGCTGGGGTTGCCGTCGTCGTCGAACGCGACGATCTCGCCGTCGATCACGGCCTCGCGGGCGCCGAGAGCCCCGGTCAGACCGCGCAGCTCCGGGTACTGCGCGGTGATGTCGTTGCCGTTGCGGCTCTCGAGCCTGAGCCGCCCCGGCTCGGCGTAGGCGAGGGCCCGCACGCCGTCCCACTTGATCTCGAACGCCCACCCGGCCTCGTCCGCCGGCAGCGGCCCGAGCCGGGCCATCATCGGAACGAGTCGCTCCGGCATGGGCTCGCGCCCCTCGTCGGGCGGGTCCATGCGGTGGATCATCCAGTCCTTCGCCTCGCTGCCCGCCCGGAACAGCGAGTAGCGGCCGCGCAGGCGCTCGCCGTGGAAGCGCACGATCAGCTTGCGCTCCTCCCACTTCTCGCACTCGTAGGTGCCGCGGTCCCAGATCGTCATCGTGCCCGCGCCGTACTCGCCCTCCGGGATCTCGCCGTGGAAGTCGAGGTACTCGAGCGGGTGGTCCTCGGTGCGGACGGCCTTGCGGTTCCGCTCCGGGTCGGTGGGGATGCCGTTCGGCACGGCCCACGAGGCGAGCGTCCCATCGCGCTCCAGGCGCAGGTCCCAGTGGAGGCGGCGGGCGTGGTGCTCCTGGACCACGAAGCGGGGCGCGCCATCCGCGTCCGCCGCGCCACCGGCCGGCTCGGAGGTCTTCTCGAAGTCGCGCTTGCCGCGGTATTCGGTGAGGCGGTCCGCCATCCCGGCGGACGCTACGCCCTCTCGCCGATCACGCGCACGCGGCTGCGCCGTGACGCGCCGGCGCCACCCGCCCCGGCGGCGGACCGGGGGACGATCCCGAGCTCCTCGACGAGGGTGAAGTAGGCGCGGGCGAACGGCGAGCCCGCCGTGCGAGCGCGCACCTGGTCCCAGTCCACCTGCTCGCGAACGGCGCGTGTGATCTTCAGTAGCGGCTCGAGGTCGAGCGAGTGCTCGTCGAGCACGCAGAGCTTCGTCGTGAGCATGTCCTCCAGCGTCATCACGAGCATCGGGATCGCGAGCACGTCCATCTCCTCCGCCCTGCCGAGCACCTCGTCGGTGATCGGCAGCCCCTTCGCGCTGTGGATGAGGTCCACGAGGACGTCCCCGTCCCATGCCTTCACGAGCCATTCCTCGGGAGGCTTCTCGCGGCGCATCCCGACCTGCTCGAGCGCTTCGAGCGCGCGCTCGGAGTCCTCGGCGCGGATCATGAAGTCGAGGTCGTTGCGGCTCGGCGGGCCGCCCCGGACCCACGCGGCGAGGCTGCCGCCCAGCATGAACGGGATCTCGGCGTCGCGCAGCGCCGCCGCCGCCTTTCGGAGCGTGGGCTCGAGCTCCCTGACGTTGGTCTCTGGCATGGACGGCCGTTACCCGGGGTAGAGCGCCTCCATGCCAGATGAGGGGACGACGGTCCGGATCGCCGCGGCGGGCGACCTCCACTGCGACGAGTCGCGCCGCGAGGAGACGGCCGCGGCCTTCGCCGCCCTGGAGGGCCAGGCCGACCTGGTGCTGCTGGCGGGAGACCTGACCACGCACGGACGCCCCGAGGAGGCGGCGGTGCTCGCCGACGCCTGCGCCTCGATCGAGATCCCGATCATGGCCGTGCTCGGGAACCACGACTGCCACGCGCGCCGCGATCGCGAGGTCGTTGCCGTGCTCGAGGCGGCCGGCGTGCGCGTGCTCGAGGGCGACGCCGCGGTATGCGAGGCGGCCGGGGTCCCGGTCGGCGTCGTCGGGGCCAAGGGCTTCGTCGGCGGCTTCCCGGGCTCACACCTCCCGGACTTCGGCGAGCCGCTCCTGCGCCGCGTCTACTCGGCCACGACCGCCGAGGTCGAGGCGATCGAGCAGTCGCTGCGCGAGGTGGCGCTGTGCCCGCTTCGCATCGTGCTGCTCCACTACTCGCCGTGCGCGGCGACGCTCGAGGGCGAGCCACCGGGGATCTGGGCGTTCCTGGGATCGGACCGGATGGCCGCCCCGATCCAGGAGCACGAGCCGGACCTGGTGCTGCACGGACACGCGCACTCGGGGCGCTTCGAGGGCGAGATCGGCGACGTTCCGGTCTTCAACGTCTCGGTACCCGTGATGGGGCGCGACTTCTGGGTGTTCGAGCTCGCGGCCGAGCGCCCGACTACGCCGATCCACTAGAACCGCGCCCGCCGCGCGGCCCGGCCCCTCCCACGCGACTAGATTGCGCGCAGTGCACCGCGCGCTCGCCGTATCGCTCTGCCTGGCACTGGCCCTCGCCACCGGCTGCGGGGACGACGGCGACACCGCCGCGCCGCCGCCCGACCCGGCGACCGAGCCGGCCGACGCGGCCGTGGACCCGCCGCGGGGCTGGCGCACCCTGCTCAACCGGCGCGTCGGCTTCACCGTGGCGCTGCCACGGCAATGGTCGGCCAAGAAGCGACGCGACGCGACGGTCGTCCGCTCCGGCGACGGGCTGCTGGCGCTCACGATCGCGGCCGACCGGGGCGAGCCCGGCCGCGACCTCGCCGCGGCCCGCTACGCGCGCCGCACGCTCGAGGGGCTGCCGGGCCTCGGGCGCCTGGTCCCCCGCGACCGCGGCGCGGTCCGCGGCTCGCCGTACGAGACGGCCGTGTTCGAGGCGACCGGAGTGCGCGCCACCGGGGAGGCAGGCGTGGCGAAGCGCCAGCGCATCACCGTCGCCGCGCTGCGGAGGCCCGGCCGAGTGACCTACACCGTCGTCGCGTTCGCCAACGCCGAGGTGCCGAGCCCGGGCAACTCACGCGCGCTGACGCGCGTCCTGCGGAGCCTGCGCGGGCGCGCCCCGGCGCCGTAGCGGGATGAAAGTTTGGTCCCTGGCACCTTTTTTTCAGGGGCGGTCCGGTGGGGAGGGGGTCAGACCCCTCGAAGGTCGTTGAGGGTTGCGGGGCCAGGGCTCTTGATCGCGGTCCGGGACGGACGCCAGACGCATGGCGGAGGAAGCGGAGATACTCGGCATCGTGGTCGCCCGCAACAACGTCGAATGCCTGCAACCGCTCTACGACGCCTGGCGGCGCGGCGCCTATGACGAGGGCCTCGACGTGCTCGACGCCGAGATCGAATGGCGGGGCGCAGCCGAGATCCCCGGGCACGAGGGACCGATCTACGGGCGGGCGGCGGCCGCCCGCTTCCTCGCGGAGTGGCGCGAGACCTGGGAGAGCTACTCGGTGGAGGTCGAGCGGTTCATCGAACTCGGGGACCGGGTTCTCGTCCTCGTCCGGG